>CAZSRU010000062.1:0-16389 GCA_964609395.1 uncultured Victivallales bacterium | reverse complement strand
AGTCTGAGGTCTTCCCCCGCCGACGTGCTCAGGTCTCGCGTTTGTCCAGCAGGTGCCGCAGCTTCATGGCGACGAGGCAGACATCGTCGTCAAAACGCTTGCGCCCGCAATACGCCTGCACATCGCACACCAGCGCCTCCAGCATCCCGGTGACATCACTCCCCGCATGCCGGCAGAGGCTTTCGCCCAGGCGGGCGTTGTCAAAGCTCTCGGTATCCGCATTCTCAGCCTCGACGATGCCGTCGGTGTAGAAGACGATCGCATCGCCGGGGGCGATGCGGGCCGTCTGCTGGTGATACTCCGTAGAGGGGAAAAGCCCCAGCGCCGGGTCCACGATGCCGGACTCGTGATGCAACGCCGTCGCCTGCCCTTCCTTGAGCAGGACGGGATGCGGATGACCGGCACCGGCATAGGCGATCTCGCCGGTGGTGATATCCAGCACCATGTAGAAGGCCGTGGCGAACATGGTCTGGCCGGGGTGGCTGACGATACGCGTTAGGTCCGTGTTCATGTGCGAGAGGAAGGCGGCCGGATCATAGCGGAAGGCCCCGAGTTCCTCGATCAGTCCACGGATCGTGGCCACGATCAGCGCGGAGCGCACGCCATGCCCCATCACATCGGAAATGAAGATGCCGACCCGGCTCATGGACACGGCAAAGATCTCGAAGAAATCACCGCCGACAGCACCACTGGGAATATAGACATGGCCGAACTCCATGGCCGACTCAGATGATTTGACGCCGGGCGGGAATGTCGGGTAATCGCGCTGGATGAACGCCAACTGGAACTCGTTGGCCAGGCTGAGATCCTCGGCAAGCTGGGCATTGTGCTCCATCAGCTCGTGATGGATGCGCTTCTGGTCGCTGATATCCAGCAGCGACCAGACCATGCCGACCACATCGCCATCCGTGTCGAAATTCGGAGCCACCGAGGCCTGTACGAACATCGTGGTGCCGTTCGCGCACAGCATCTCCAGCTCACCGCCCCAGGTTTGCCCCTGCGCTGTTGTCTTGCGGATGGTGCTGCCAAGCCGCGGATCACAGAGGAACGAGGTGATCTGCGGCGGCGGTTTCTGGCCTTCCTCGATCCCCAGAAGGGCGCACATCACCGGATTGCTGTACTCCAGCGTGGCCTCCTCGTCGGTCACGGCGATGCCGTTGCCGGAGTTCTGGATGGCGGCATGACCGGTACGCAGGCGCTCCTCGGCCTCCTTGCGAAGCGTGACATCGCGGATGAAGAAGCTGATGTAGTCGCGCTCGGAGATGCGCAGCATGTTCACGGAGACTTCCGCCGGGAAAACGCTCTTGTCGGCACGGGTGCAATAGGCCTGGATCAGGATGAAACGGTCGTCCTTGAGGCTGTCGCGGATGGTGGACATCAGGGAATCGTCGGAGCCGGATAGCAGATCGGTGATCTGGAGGTTGGCGAACTGGCTGACCTCGTACTGGAAGAACTGCTCGGCGCGACGGTTGCCGCGGATGACGCGACCGTCCAGGTTGGTGATGATAGCGGCATCGTAGACGCTCTGGAGCAGCTCGCGGAAGTCGGAACTGCCCACGATCTCGCACTGGTCGGCAACGGTCGCGTCGGCAGGAGCAGCGGCGGGGAAAGAGGCACCTGACGCAGTTTCGTGGTGCTCTTCCAGATCTGCCGTCAGATCAATGCGCATCGTTGACGAGAATCTGTGTTTCTCCGGCATCGCTCTCAAACTCCATTCTCTGCACCCGGCACCGCTTGCCGGGTTACGCGGGAAATCGCGATGTATGCAGGTGAGCTTGGGGCACTCACACTTGCATCAATATTCGCCCGTCCCTGAACTCCTTTAATCTAAAGCGCGAAACCGCAAAAGGCGAGCATAAAAATGCGGATTTCGCTTACCGGCTTGCTGAAAACTAACATGAAAAGGTTTGTCGCCAAACGGCCAGGCCGCTACAATGCATGGATTTCAAGTGTGCGGCGAAACGGGAAGACAATCCGGCATTACAGGGAACGCGCATAATACGGGGACAGGTATGAACAGGTTATCTTGCCTTTGGTTTGCAATAGCATCCGTCGTTTGTCTATTCACCGTCAGGGCTGCCGGTCAGGTTGTTGTCTGGCAAGAGAATTTCACCGGCCAGACCGGCAAGGGCATCACGGCGGGGCCGGTCACGAATATGCCCCCCGATTTGACAAAGTGGTCCGTCACGGTACACGACGCCTTGCCGACCAATGGGTACTTCATGGTCGCGACGAATGCGAGTCTCAAGGAATATTTCGAAGGATTCCGGCTTGGCGGAGAGTGCGTCTGGCAGTCGGAAAACATCACTATTTCGCACGCCAGTTGGGTAGATCTCAGCCTACAGTTGCAGGAAACATCAGAGACCACCATGACTTCAAACGACTGGATCGGGGTATACTACCGTCTCGATAGCGGCAGCGAAATCCTCTTCGCCGAAAACGGGTTTTTATCGGGTGAGTACGGAAGCACATGGGTCACCGCTGGGCAACCCAACCTGTCCGGTACCAGCGTGGTCATCGTCGTCAGGATGAAAACAACGGACGCAAAGAAGAACCACCGGATAGACAATGTACGCGTCACCGGTGGCAGTGTCCTCTACCCGCTCGAGCCGGGCCGGATCTGGATCAATGAATTCCACTACGACAACACCGGAGCCGACACCAACGAGGGCGTCGAGATTGCCGGTCCGGCTGGCTACGACCTCACGGGGCACAAGGTCTATTTCTACAACGGCGACAACGGTCAGTATTATACACCGGTTCTGACGCTTTCCGGCGCGATTGGCAACGAAGGCGATGGCTTCGGCGCCCTTTGGTTCGACCGCGTAGGCATCCAGAACGGCCCGCCAGACGGGATGGCGCTGATCCGGGAAACCAGCAGCGAAACCAATATCCTGCAAATCCTGTCGTACGGAGGCAGTTTCCGGCTAACCAACGGAATCGCGGCTGGATGGTTCGCGGGTGATATCGGGGTGGCGCAGTCCGAAGGCAATACCACCGACCAGACGCTCCAGTTGACAGGGAAAGGGAAAAACCATGCCGACTTCACATGGACAGGCCCCGTCGCGCACTCCCGCGGCAGCCTGAATACCGGCCAGCAGATCGTGCGCCCCGGCTTTATCTTCATCGTACGTTAGCGGGCAACATAACTCACGTCTGGCGGTGTTTCTTGCTGGTGGAAGGTAAAACGGCGATTCAACGTGACGTAGGACAGGCACCCCTGCCTGTCCAGAGCGAAAGGAGAGGCAAACGCCTGTGAAATAATGACCTCAGGACAGCCTTTTCACTCGTATGCCTCAAAACTCGCACCGGACAGGCAGGGGTGCCTGTCCTACGTCGCTCCCCCGTCTGAAGGAAGATGCGCCCGCCGCTAGCTCCGCCCGGAAAACTTGACATTAAAACGCGGGGCAGTGCATAGTTGCGCTGGTTTCAAGTGGTCGTTTTCAAGCAGAAGGAAAGAATCATGATCCGGGTAAAAATCATCGGTGCCAGCGGCTACGGCGGGATTGGCATTATCGAACTGTTGACACAGCACCCCGAAACCTCGATCGGCGCCCTGGTGGCGATCGAGAATACCGGGATGGCCATCAGCGACATGTACCCCCATCTCAAGGGGTTCTGCGATCTGCCGATCATGTCACCCGACCAGGTCGAGGGCGATTTCGATGTGACGTTCCTGTCCACGCCGGACCGCGTCGGCATGAAACTGGCTGCCGCCGAGCTGGCTGCCGGCCGCAAGGTGATCGACTACAGCGGCGATTTCCGCTTCAACACGCCCGAGGCCTATGCCGCCTATGCCCGCCGCATCGGCCTGGATCCCACACACGCCAGCCCGGAACTGCTGCCGCAATCGGTCTACGGCCTGGCCGAGCTGCATCGCCCCGAGCTCACTCCCTCGCAAGCACTGGTCGGCAATCCCGGCTGCTTCGCGGTCAGTTGCATCCTGGGGCTTTCCCCCGCGATGAAGGAGCATCTGATCCGTCCCGATAGCATCATCTGCGATTGCAAGACCGGCGTTTCCGGCGCGGGCAAGAAACTCAACGCCTCCTTCCATTTCCCGGCACGCTATGAACACATGAACGCCTACCGGTTATCGGGACACCAGCACGTCTGCGAGATCGAGCGCGAGCTCGGCCTGCAGGCCGGTATCGACGACCTGAAGATCACCTTCACCGCCCAGGTGGTGCCCGTCTGCCGCGGTATCATGTCGACGCTCTACGGCACGCTGAACGAAAGCATGAGCGAGGCGGAAGTGCTCGAGCGCTACCAGGCCTTCTACGCGGACTCGCCGTTCGTGCGCGTGCTCGCGAGCGTGGCCCCCGTCGGCTCGATGCATGTGCGCGGCACCAACTACTGCAACCTGGTGGTCAGCGTCGATGAACGCACGAACCGCCTGCGGGTGGTCTCCTACATCGATAACCTGGTCAAGGGCCAGGCCGGTTCGGCTCTCCAGAACATGAACCTGCTTTTCGGCCTGGATGAGACCACCGGCATGAACAGGCCGGCCTATTACCCGTAGGCAGAACCTCGATCGCCAGGGCGGCCTGGCTCCCGTTTTCGCACTAAACCAACCGTCACACAACAAAAGGAGAGACGCAATGAGCCCACAGGACCAGGTCCGCACCACCATTGGTGAGGATGTCGAGATCACCGGAAACATCAAATGCGAGAGTGGAATCCAGATCAACGGGAAGCTCAACGGCGACCTGACCTGCGCCAGCCAAGCCCAGATCGGTTCCAGTTGCTCGGTCAAGGGGAACCTGTCGGTCGAGACCGTCTCGATCATGGGACAGGTCAACGGCAACATCACCGCCAAGGACAAGATCGAGCTCAAATCGACCGCCAAGCTGCATGGCGATATCCGTGCCCGTCGACTGACGGTCGAGGACGGCGTCACGTTTGTCGGCAAGGTAGAGGTCAATCCGGCCGGCGCGGGTGGCTCGAAACAACAGGAGCCAAAGCCGCCCGTGGTAGTGGGGATGGATGACGATGACGAGCCGGTCAAGGAGACGGCACCCGAACCCCAGGGCAAGGGTATCTTCCGCCGCTAGCCAGATGTCCGCGTGCGGTCGTCTCTTCGGCCGCGCAATCCGTTCCATCCGGGCTGCCGTATCCACGACAGCCGGAAACCGATTCCGGAGCTGGCCATGCCGCGTCCTGATCATAATGGTATGATAGACGGGTATTCCTCGGTGCAGGCGCTTCGCCGTTTAGACGGCAAAGGGTCGCCCCGAGCGAAGCCGCCGGAGGAGTCTGCCCCGGACGAGGGCGCAACCGCGCCGCCGAAACCGGCCAGTTTCGGGCATACCGCCCTGCCGACGCGCCATGACCTGATCTGCTACGCCTGCGGCTATGCGTTCGTGGTGACCGGTCGGCTGGACAAGGTGCTCTGCCCGAAATGCAAGACCTGGCTCGAAACCGGGGACAAGCACATCGACGGGGCCTGGAGCGGGAACCTGAAAACGGTCGGGCGCGTCTACATCAACAGCGGGGCGACGGTCTCGTCCTCCAGCATCGTGGCCACGGATATCCGTGTGGCGGGCATCTGCCGCAACACGCGCCTGGAACCAACGCGCCACCTCGAGCTCGACACCGGCGCACAGGTGGAGCTCGACAAGCTGAGCGGGCAGCGGCTCGTGATCATCGAGGATGCCAAGCTGACCTTCGACGAGCCCCTGCGCTGCCGCTCACTCGAGATCCGCGGCGAACTACAGGCCGACGCGCGCCCGTCCGAAGGCGGCGAGATACATCCGGGTGGCATGTTCCGCGGCACCCTGCACGCTCCGCGCCTGATCGTGCACGACGGAGCCGGCCTGAAGGCGCACCTGCACATCGCCCCCGCCAGCAAGGATTTGACACCCAACGCCCAGCAGCCAACGCCGGTAAGCATCACGCCTGATCTTTCCCCGGCACTCTGACCCTGTGAGGCCCGGGTAACTGTTGATGCATGATGACCACGTCCCTGCGGGCTAGCGCTCGAACTGCAGGTCGTAAAGGCGCCGGTAGATCCCGCTGTGCGCCAGCAGGTCGTCGTGGGTTCCGATCTCGGCGATACGTCCCTTGTCGAGCACGACGATGCGGTTGCAATTCATGATGGTCGAGAGCCGGTGCGCGATCGCGAAGACCGTGCGTCCTTCCACCAGCGCATCGATGGCGGCCTGCACCATGCGCTCGGATTCCGTGTCGAGCGCGCTGGTGGCCTCGTCGAGGATCAGGATTTCCGGATCGTTCAGCACCGCCCGCGCAATGGCCAGCCGCTGCCGCTGCCCGCCGGAAAGCAGCATGCCCAGCTCGCCGACCTGGGTGTCGTAGCCCGCCGGCATCTCCATGATGAAGTCGTGGGCATGCGCCATGCGCGCCGCCGCCTCGATCTTCTCCATGGTGGCGTCCGGCAGGCCGTAGGCGATATTGGCGGCCACGGTATCGCTGAAGAGGAATGTGTCCTGCGTGACGATGCCCGTCTTCATGCGCAGCGAGCGCAGCGTCAGGTTGCGCAGGTCGCTGCCGTTGACCAGGATCCGTCCCTCGGTGACATCGAAGAAGCGCGGCAGCAGGTTCACCAGCGTGGTCTTGCCCGCACCGGAACCGCCGACCAGCGCGATGCGCTCGCCAGCCTTGACATCGAGCGTGACATCCGCCAGGACGGGGTCCTTGCCGTAGCGGAAGCCGACATGATCGAAGCGGATCGTCCGCACGGGCTCGTCCAGCGTGCCGGCATCCGGCTTGTCGCAGACCAGCAGCGGCGTGTCCAGGATCTCGAAGATGCGGTCCGCCGCCGCCGAGCTCTGCTGGATGCTGAGATGGATCTTGCCCAGCTTCTTGACCGGCTCGTACAGCATGACCAGCGCCAGTGCCATGGTCACGAACTCGTTCCAGCGCATGCCCAGCCGCGAGGCATAGGCCAGGGCCAGCACCAGCCCGACCCCGGAGAGCAGGAGCATGATCGGCTCGATCAGGGCCTTGGCGCTGACAATCCGCATCACCCGCCGGAAAAACCGCTTGCTGGCGGCGTCAAAGCGGGCCTGCTCACGCGACTCCATGCAGAAGGCCTTGACGATACGCACGCCGCGGATGGACTCCTGCATGATCGAGACGATCTCCGCCATCCGCTCCTGCCCCTCGCGGGCCGCGCGGCGGACGCGTTTGCCGAAACCGAGGATCGGGACCAGGCAGATCGGGAAGACCAGCAGGGCCGCCAGGGCCAGCCGCCAGTCGCGCGTGATGGCGTAAACGACCGCCCCGACGAGCACGATCGGCTGGCGCGCCAGATCCGTCAGCACGGTGGCCACCGCCCGTTCCAGCAGGGCCGAGTCGTTGACCGTGCGCGAGATCATCTCGCCGGTCTGGGTGGAGTTGTAATACCCGACCGGCAGTTCCAGGAGGTGCGCGAAAGCCTTCTGCCGCAGGTCCATCACCACCCGGTTACCGACCCATTCGATCAGGTAGGTGTTCAGATACTGGCCCATGCCACGAACCAGCATCAGCAGGATCATCGCCCCGCCGAGCAGCAGGGAGCCGCGAAGCGTCAGCGCCTGGTCCGGGTTGAAGAAGTCGCCGAGCATGCGCTCCAGCACGGGCAGGACGCCGACGGTCGAGCCGGCGAAGAGCACGCCGCAGATGCCGCCGATGACGAGCCGCCCGAGATAGGGGCGCGTGTACCGGATCAGCCGGCGGTAGGTCTGGCGCGGACTGGAGATCGCCGATGCTGCCGTCATGTGTATTTCACCACTTCATCGACGGTTGTGTAGCCATCGAGCAGGCATTGGACGCCGTGCTGGCGCATGCTGATCATGCCGAGTTGGATGGCCTTGTCGCGGATGACGATGGTTGGTTGGCGCTCGTTGATGAGCCGGCGGATGGGCTCCGTGACGGACAGGTACTCGTAAAGCCCGCGCCGTCCGTGATAGCCCGTGTCGTTGCAGAACGAGCATCCCGCGCCATAGAAGAACGGGCGGTCGCCGATATCCTGGCGCGACATCCCCAGCAGGTCGAGCACATCCTGCTCGGGGGTGTAGGGGGTCTTGCACTTGTCGCAGACCATGCGCACCAGCCGCTGGCCGAGCACGGCTTCCAGCGTCGAGGAGATCAGGAACGGTTCGATGCCCATGTCGATCAGTCGCGTTACCGCACCGGCCGCGTCGTTGGTGTGGAGCGTGCTGAACACCAGGTGGCCGGTCAGCGACGCCTGCACCGCGATCTGCGCGGTCTCGATATCGCGGATTTCACCGATCATCATGATGTCGGGGTCCTGGCGCAGGAAGGCACGCAGGATCCTGGCGAACGAGTTGCCGACACTCTCCTTCACCGGCACCTGCATGATGCCGTCGATATCGTATTCCACCGGCTCTTCCGCCGTGAGCAGCTTGCGGTCGATGGTGTTGACGCGCTTGAGTCCGGAATACAGGGTGGTCGTCTTGCCCGAACCGGTCGGGCCGGTCACGATGACGATCCCGTTGGGTTTCTTGATGTCGTTGGTGAATTTGGTGTAGACATCGTCCGGCATGCCGAGGTTCTCGATGGTCAGCGAGACATTGCTCTGGTCGAGCACGCGCAGCACCACGCTCTCGCCGAACTGGGTCGGCAGGGTCGAGACACGCAGGTCGATCGCGCGTCCGCCGATACTGAGCTGGATGCGCCCGTCCTGCGGCAGGCGGCGCTCGGCGATGTTCAGGCCGGACATGACCTTGATACGCGAGATCAGCGGCAGCGCCAGGCGGCGCGGCGGCGGGGCCATCTCGTAGAGAGCGCCGTCCACCCGGTAGCGGATGCGGAATTCCTTCTCGAACGGTTCGAAGTGGATATCCGAGGCACGGTCGTTGACCGCCTGGTAGAGCACCAGGTTCACGAAGCGGATGACCGGCGTCGAGCCGGCGGCCTCCTCCAGCCCCTGCTCGTCGTTCTCGTCCACCAGTGCCAGATCCCCCGCTTGCTCGATCTCGCCCTCGAGCGCCGAGAGCATGTCGTTGACGGCGGCGCTGTCATCCCCGTAGAACTGGTTGATGCAGGAGCGGACGTCGTCCTCGCGCGCCACGACAAACGAGGCATCGCAGGTAAGCACGAACATCAGCTCGTCCATCACCTGCGGGTTGACGATGTCGCAGACCGCCAGTTCCACGGAACTGTCCGTCATGGCGACCGGGACCACGTTGTACATCCGCGCCACGCTGGCCGGGACACGGTGGATGATGTCGGGCGGGATATCCAGTGCCGGCAGGTTCACCACATGCGTGCCCATGTAGCCGGCAATCACCACCAGCAGCGCGTCGCCCTCGATCAGGCCGCGATCGACGACCATGTTGCGCACCGGCTTGCCGGTCTCGGCGTGCTCGGCGGCGATATCCTCCATCTGCTCGCCGGTCAGGAACCCCTGCTCAACCAGCAGTTCCAGCAGCGGATCGTGATATGTCTGTTCCTCGCCCATGACCCCTCCCGGCTCAGCCCGCCTCTTCCTGCAGTTTCTGTTTCACGGTCTCGGCATCCTGCGACTTGGTGATCAGATCCTCGTAGCTGATCTGGCCCGCGCGGTAAAGGGCCATCAGGTAGGCGTCCAGCGTCACCATGCCGAACTTGGCGCCGGTCTGGATATCCGAGGTGATGCGATAGGTCTTGCTGTCGCGGATCAGCGAGCGGATCGAGGGGGTCGAGATCATGATCTCGAACGCCGCCACCCGTCCCGGGCGGTCCTGCCGGACCAGCAGCAACTGCGAGACCACCGCCACGAGCCCGACCGAAAGCTGCGTGCGCACCTGCTCCTGCTGGTCGGTCGGGAAGGCGTCGACGATACGGTCGACCGTGCTGGCGGCACCGGTCGTGTGCAGCGTGGCGAACACCAGGTGACCGGTTTCCGCCGCCGAGATGGCGGCTTCCATCGTCTCCAGATCGCGCATTTCACCCACGAGGATCACGTCCGGGTCCTGGCGCAGCGCACGCCGCAGCGCCTCCTTGAAGCTGGGCACATCCACGCCGACTTCCCGCTGGGTGATGATCGATTTCTTGTGCTCGTGGTAATACTCGACCGGATCCTCGACTGTGATCACATGGCAGTCGCGGTTCTCGTTGATGAAGTTGATCATGCTCGCCAGCGTCGTGGTCTTGCCGGACCCGGTCGGGCCGGTTACCAGGATCAGGCCGCGCGGGCGGTACAGCAGTTCCTTGAACTGGTCCGGCAGGCCGATCTTCTCAAGCGACAACAGGTCGTTCGGGATCTGGCGCAGCACGATACCGACAGCCCCCTTCTGCTTGAGCACGCTGACACGGAAGCGCGCCGCATCGCCGAAGCCGAAACCGAAGTCGGTACCGCCGCCCTCGCGCACCTTCTGCTGGTGGTCGGGCGAGGTGATACTCTTCATCAGCCGTTCGGTGTCCTCCGGACGCAGCGGCTCGACATCGAGGGGTTCGAGATGGCCGTGCAGGCGCAGCATCGGCGGCAGCCCCACGGTGATGTGCAGGTCCGACGCCCCCTCGTCGACGGTCAACTGCAGCAGATCGTTCATGTCAACCTGCCCGGCCGGGATCTTGTCCTCGGATTCAGTCTGGTAATAGCTGCTCATGATCAGTCCTCGTCTCCCATGGTTACACGCAATACCTCATCCAGCGTCGTCACGCCGGCAGCGATTTTACGGATGCCGTCCTCGCGCAACGTCCGCATGCCCAGCTCGCGCGCATGCTGGCGCATCTCGGATACCGACACCTTGTCGAAGATCATGTGCTGGATCGCGTCGCTCACGGTGAAGATCTCGAAGAGCCCCTTCCGCCCGGAATACCCGCTGAGCCCGCACTGGCTGCAGCCGTGCCCCCTTACCAGCATGCGCCCCTGCAGCGCCTGGCCGCCCGCACCCAGCGAGGCGATAATCTCCGGCGGCGGCTCGTATTCCTCGCGGCAATGCTCGCAGATGCAGCGCACCAGCCGCTGGGCGATGACCGCCCGTACCGCCGAGGCCACCAGGAACGGCTTGACACCGATATCCAGCAGACGGGTGATGGCGCTGGGCGCGTCGTTGGTATGCAGCGTGCTGAAAACCAGATGGCCGGTCAGCGCCGCCTCGGTGGCTATGTTGGCGGTTTCCTTGTCGCGGATCTCACCGATCATCACGATATTGGGCGCCTGGCGCAGGATCGAGCGCAGCGCCAGCGAGAAGGTCATGCCGATCGCCTCACTGACCTGTACCTGGTTAATGCCGGACATCTGGTACTCGACCGGGTCCTCCACGGTGATGATCTTGCGGTCCGGGCGGTTGATGTGGTTCAGGCAGGCGTAAAGCGTGGTGGTCTTGCCGGAGCCCGTCGGCCCGGTCACCAGCAGGATTCCGTCCGGCAGGCCGATCAGACGCTCGAACAATTGCTGGTCGTCGGAGAAGAAGCCCAGTTTCGGCAGGCCGAGCGCGAGGTTCTGCTTGTCCAGGATACGCATGACGATGCTTTCGCCGTTGTTGGCCGGCACCGTCGAGACGCGCAGGTCCAGTTCGCGCCCCAGGATGTTGACCTGGATACGGCCGTCCTGCGGGATGCGTTTTTCGGCGATCTTCATGCCGGCCATGATCTTAACGCGCGACACGATGGCCGATTGCAGCCGCTTGGGAGGTCCATCCACTTCGTGCAGGACGCCGTCGATCCGGTAGCGCACGCGGAACCGTTTCTGGAGCGGTTCGAGATGAATGTCCGAGGCACGGCTGCGATAAGCCTCCAGGATGATCAGGCTGACCAGCTTGATGATCGGGGCGTCGGAATCAGTCGCGCTGTCGGTATCGACCAGGTGGTCCTGCACGGTCTCGACATCCACGGTGCCGTCGGTGATCTGGTCGAGCATGTTCTCGACATCGGCCTCCTCCGGATAGTAGCGCTCCAGCAGCGCATGGACTTCCGCCCGCCGCGCCACGACGCCGTCCACGTTGATCTTCAGCAGGTAGCGGAGCGTGTCGAGCGTGTCGAACATCATCGGGTCGCTCATGGCGACCATCAGCCCGTCGTCGGTCTTGTAGACCGGGACCACGCTGTAGCGGCGCGCCGTCTCCTGCTTGATCATGTCGCGGACATCCGACGGGATATCCAAGTCCCCGAGCGAGACGAACTCCATGCCGAAAAGCCCCGCCAGCAAACCGAGCACATCGTCCTCGGTGACGACCCCGTCGGCGAGCAGAAGGTCGACCACCGTGCCGTCGCGCACACCCACCTGCCCGCGGGCATGCTCGACCTGCTCGGTTGTCACCATGCCGTTGTCAAGCAGCACTTCCAGCACATATTCGTCGTTGGATGTCAAATTCAGCCCCCCAGCTTGCCCGCCAGCATCTGCGCCACCATCGGCGGATTGGCCTTGCCGCGGCTCTCCCGCATCACCTGGCCGACCAGGAACTGCAGCGCGGCCTTTTTGCCGCTGCGGTAATCCTCGACCGACTGCGGGTTGGACGCGATCGCCTTGTCCACCAGCGTCTCGATCACCCCCGTGTCGCTCACCTGCGCCAGCCCGCGATCCTTGACTATCCTAGCGGGGTCCCCGCCACTGTCAACAAGAACCTCGAACACGGTCTTGGCACCGGTCATGTTGATCGTGCCTGCATCGACCAGCCCGACCAGTGCCGCCAGCGCGGGCGCGGTCAGTGGCAGGGCCGCCAGCGTGGTGTCGCGCTCGGTGAGCACCCGCAGCACTTCCGTCATGATCCAGTTGGAGACCGCCTTGGGGTTGGAGGAGGCCCCGGCCGCCGCCTCGAAGAAGTCCGCGATCGCCCGGTCGGCGGAAAGCACCCCGGCGTCGTAGACCGGCAGGCCATACTGCTCCGCGAAACGCCGCCGCCGGTCGCGCGGCATCTCGGGCAGCGCCGCGCGGATGGCCTCGACCGCGTCGCGGTCCAGCACCACCGGCATCAGGTCCGGCTCGGGGAAGTAGCGGTAGTCGTGGGCGTCCTCCTTGGTGCGCATGCTGGTGGTGATGCCCTGGTCGGGATCCCAGCGGCGCGTCTCCTGCACGATGCGCTCGCCGCGCCCGAGCTGTGCGCTCTGCCGCTCGACCTCGTAATGCAGCGCCGCCTGGACGCCCTTGAACGTGTTCAGGTTCTTCAGCTCGGCCTTGGTGCCGAGTTTGGCCTGCCCGGCGGGACGCATGCTGACGTTCACGTCGCAGCGCATGTTACCTTCCTCGAGGTTGCAGTCGCTGACCCCTATATAGAGCAGGATCTGCTTCAGCGCCTGCAGGAAGGCGTAGGCCTCTGCCGGCGAGGTCATATCCGGCTCGGTGACGATTTCCATCAGCGGATGACCCGCGCGGTTGAAGTCGACCCCGCTCGAGCGCACCAGGTGCGTGCTCTTGCCGACATCCTCCTCGAGGTGGATGCGCGTGATCCCGATGGTTTTCTCCGTCCCGTCCAGCTCGATCACGACGCTGCCGCCCTCGCACAGCGGCTTGTCATACTGCGAGATCTGGTAGTTCTTGGGCATGTCCGGGTAAAAATAGCTCTTGCGGTCGAACTTGCTGTATTCGCTGATGCGCGAGCCGATCATCAGGCCAGTCATCACCGTCAGCCGGATCGCCTCGGCGTTCATCACCGGCATCGCCCCCGGATACCCGAGGCAGACCGGGCAGACGAGCGAGTTCGGCTCGGCACCGTAGCCCGTCGGGCAGGCGCAGAACATCTTGGACTGTGTCTTGAGTTGGGCATGAACCTCTAAACCGATCGTCGTCGCGTATGTCATGATGCCCCCAGCTTGGTCTCGAACGCATGGCCGATATGCAATACCTGCTCCTCGCCGAAGGCCGGTCCCAGGATCTGCAGGCCCACCGGCAACCCCTCCGGGGTCGGCTGCGCCGGCACGGAAAGCGCGCAGATTCCCGCGAGGTTGGCCGTGGCCGTGAACACATCGCTCAGGTACATCTTCAGCGGGTCGTCCGTGTTCTCGCCCACGCGGAAGGCGGGGGTCGGCGTCGCCGGCGCCAGCAGCGCGTCGCACACCTTGAAGGCTTCCTCGAAGTCGCGCCGGATCAGCGTGCGCACTTTCTGCGCCTTGAGATAGTAAGCGTCGTAGTAGCCGCTGCTCAGCACGTAGGTGCCCAGGATGATGCGGCGTTTGACTTCCGCGCCGAAGCCCTGCGCACGCGTCTTGCCGTACATGTCGATCGGGTCGGTGGCACCCTCCGCGCGCCGTCCGTAGCGTACACCGTCGAACCTCGCCAGGTTGGCCGAGGCCTCGGCGGTGGCGATGATGTAGTAGACGGCGATGGCGTATTGCGTATGCGGCAGCGAGACCTCGACGATCTCCGCCCCCAGTGCGCGGCAGGTTTCCACCGCCGCCTCGATCGAGGCGCGCACGTCGGCATCCATGCCGTCGATGAAGTATTCCTTCGGCAGCCCCAGGCGCACGCCCTTCAGGTCGCCGCCCAGCGCGGCCGTGTAATCCGGCACCGGCACGTCCAGCGTGGTCGAGTCCATCGGGTCGATGCCCGACATCACGCCCAGCAGGATGGCGGCATCCTCGACGGTCTTGGTCATCGGTCCGATCTGGTCGAGCGAGGAGGCGAAGGCGGTCAGCCCGTAGCGCGAGATCCGCCCGTAGGTCGGCTTGAGTCCCACGCAGCCGCAGAAGGCCGCCGGCTGGCGGATCGAGCCGCCGGTGTCGGTGCCCAGGGTCGCGATAGCCTCGCCAGCGGCCAGTGCCGCGGCTGAGCCGCCGCTCGAGCCGCCCGGCACGCGCGTGGTGTCGACCGGGTTGCGCGTGACCTGGAACGCGGAGTTCTCCGTGGAGGATCCCATCGCGAATTCGTCCATGTTCGTGCGACCGAGGAAGACCGCCCCGGCAGCCCGCAGCCGCGCGATCGCCGTCGCGTCGTAGGGCGAGACGTAGCCCTCCAGCAGGTGCGCGGAGCAGGTGCAGGGCTGGCCCTCCACATTGAGCAGGTCCTTGATCCCCAGCGGGATGCCCAGCAGCGGGCCCTGCCGGCCCACCGTGCGGGCGGCATCGGCCGCCTCGGCCTGGCGCATGGCCATGCCCTCGTCCACGGTCAGGTAGGCGTGGATCTCGGGATCGCGCTCGCGAATGCGCGCGGCCAGGGCGGCGGTCATCTCCACCGAGGTGCAGGCACCGCTCTCGAGAAGCCGCCGCGCACCCACCAGCGTCAACCGGTCAAAGTCAAATTCCATACAAAAACCCCTGTCAGCATCGTTTCCTGTCACAAGAAGCGGATAATATAGCCTATCGGTACGCTGTTCAACTTCAATGTATGATGTACAATATTCGTTCATGTTTGACAGGATGATTTTACGACAGGATCATTTCATACACAAACTTCAAGAGCAGAATAATCCTGTCTAAAAAATAATCCTGTCATAAAAGCGGTAGTCTTGCATGTAACGGGTCACAGGATATCGCCGACCCCGTCGAGGACGAGGCCGGGGCGGTAGGCGTAGCGCTCGATGCCCTCGCGGGTGGTGACACCGGAAAGCACCAGTACCGTTTCAATCTCCGCCTCAATGCCGGCGATGATGTCGGTGTCCATGCGATCGCCGATAATCACGGTTTCCTCGCGCGGGCAGCCCAGCAGCTTCAGCGCATGGCGCATCATCAGCGGATTCGGTTTACCCACGAAATAGGCCTTCGACTCGGTGGCCAGCTCGATCGGGGCAATCAGCGCGCCGGTGGCCGGCACGATCCCGCCGTCGGCCGGTCCGGTGAGATCGGGGTTGGTGCCGATCAGCCGTGCCCCGCGCTTGACAAAATTGACCGCGCTCACCAAGGTCTCGTAGGTGTAAGAGCGCGATTCGCCGACAATCACATAGTCCGGATTGACGTTGTTCATCGACAGCCCGGCATCATAAACGGCATTGATCAGGCCGGCTTCGCCGATCACGAAGGCACTGCCGCCGGGGCATTGGGTCTTGAGAAAAATGCCGGTCGCCAGCGCACTGGTGTAGAAATGCGATTCCGGGACGTCCAGTCCGAGCCGCGCGAGTTTCTGGTGCAGTTCGCGCGGGGAGCGCTCGGAGGAATTGGTCAGGAACAGGAACTTCTTGTTCTCGCGTTTCAGCCACGCCACGAACTCGGTCACACCGGGTAGCAGCCGGTTGCCGTGGTAGATCACGCCGTCCATATCACAGATGAACGCCTTCCTCCCTCTCAATGCCTCGGAATTCATAACCTTGCCTCCGTCAGACCGCCTCCGCCAGTCGTGATGACCCCATGCCTGACCCACACGCCAAGGCTAACACAATCCGCCGCGCCATATCAACTACATCCATCCTGGGCATCATGATAAAGAAGCTCGAAAACGGCAAGGGATGCTGAGGCCAGCCCCTCGCGACATCAATTCGCAACAGACCCGGACGTGCGGAACTACCGCATCCGGTTCCCCAAAAAAAGGGTCTTCCGCAGAATCTGTGGGTGGCTTCCCGTTTTTCCTGTTCATGT
>CAZSRU010000061.1:0-16783 GCA_964609395.1 uncultured Victivallales bacterium | reverse complement strand
CCGGAAGCGCCACGGCTACACGGATCAAGACCTGCTGCACCGCATTTCGGAGATCGACCTCCGGGATGGAAGACTCGACGGCAAGGTGGAGCGCCAAGGGCCGGTCCTGTGCCAGGGATGCGGGAGGACCAACAAGGCCAACCGCCCGGCATGTCTGTATTGTGCCTCACCCTTGGAACGGGAGGTGTTCAAGAGATGAATGTGCGGTAGTTGTAAGGTTTCGCGGTTCTGTTATACCTATAGTCAAATAAACACAAAGGGAGGATGACATGGCGAAGTTGCTATATATCGAAGGTTCACCCCGTGGCGAGCGGTCGAAATCAACGGCTGTTGCGCAGGATTTCCTGAAGGCCTACAAGGCGGCGCATCCGCAGGATACGGTCGAGACGCTCGATCTCTGGTCGGTCAGTCTGCCGACGTTCGACGGTGACATGCTGGACGCGAAGTATGCGGTGCTGCACGGGCAGGCGCAAACGGCGGAACAGGCGGCGGCCTGGAAGACGGTGGCCGACATGGCGGCATCGTTCGCGGCGGCCGACAAGTACCTGATCTCGGTCCCGATGTGGAACTTCTCGATCCCCTACAAGGTCAAGCATTTCTTCGATATCATCATCCAGCCGGGACTGACGTTCAGCTTCTCGCCCAAGACGGGATACCAGGGCTTGGTGACGGGTAAGAAGGCGGTGATCGTCTATGCCCGCGGCGGGGCCTACGGACCCGGCTCCGGTGCCGAGTCCTACGATCTGCAGACCAAGACCCTGGGCGGGTTGCTCGGCTTTATCGGGATCACCGAGCAGCACAACATCCTGGTCGAACCGACACTGGCCGGAGCTGATGCGGTTGCACAAACGATTGACAAGGCTGGCCAAGAGGCGCATAAAGTGGCGCAATCGTTTTGAGAATAGGGGTGTAGTGAACAGTAATCTTGATAAGATAACAAAGACAGTCGGGCCTGCAAGTCATGTGGCGGGTGAAATCAGGGTGCCGGGTGACAAGAGTGTTTCCCACCGGGTGGCGATGCTTGCCGCGATGGCACGTGGGGTCTCGACGGTAACGGGGTTCCTGCGCAGCGAGGATTGCCTGAACACGCTGGAGGCGATGCGCCAGCTCGGCGCCGGTGTGCACGAGGAAGGCGAGTCGATCCTGATCACCGGAACCGGCGGGGCCCTGCGCCAGCCGCGCGGGGTGCTGGATCTCGGCAATTCCGGTACCGGGATCCGCCTGCTGGCGGGGCTGCTGGCGGGGCAACCGCTGACTGCCGAACTGACCGGCGACGCTTCGCTGCGCTCGCGTCCGATGGGGCGTATCGCGACCCCGCTGGCGGTAATGGGGGCGCGCGTGGAACTGCTCGGCGAACGAGGCTGCGCCCCGATCCGGGTGACCGGCGGGCCGCTGCGCCCGATCCGCTATGTGCTGCCGATGGCCTCCGCCCAGGTCAAGTCCGCGGTCCTGTTGGCCGGTCTGGCAGCCAAGGGCGAGACAGTGGTGGTCGAGCCGCGGCCGACGCGCGACCATACCGAGCGCCTGATGCAGGCGATGGGACTCGATCTCGTGGTCGAGGGCCTGACGATCACGCTGCGCAGTCCGGGCCTGGAGACACTCGGCTTGCGCTGCGGTTCGTGGGCGGTTCCCGGCGATTTTTCCTCGGCGGCATTCTGGATCACGGCCGGAGCCATGCGTGCCGGACGGGATGTGGTGATCCGCCATGTCGGCCTCAATCCCCGCCGCACGGCGCTGATCGACGTCTTGTGCCGTATGGGGGCGGATATCGAGGTCAGCCCTGACGCTGTCTCGAGCGGATGGGAGGAGACCGGCACGGTTCGCGTACGCGGGGGCGAGCTGCACGCGACCGAGGTCGGTGGAGACGAGATTCCCAATTTGATCGACGAGCTGCCGCTGGTGGCGGTGGCCGCCTCGGTGGCCCGTGGCGTGACGGTCGTGCGCGACGCGGAAGAATTGCGGGTGAAGGAGTCGGACCGCATTGCCACCATCTGCCGCAATCTCAAGCTCAACGGCGTCGTGGCCGAGGAGGCCGCCGACGGTTTCCGCGTGACGGGCGGATCGGTGCGTGGCGGGGCGGTGGTGGAGAGTTTCGGTGATCACCGCATCGCCATGTCCATGGCCGTGCTGGCGCTGTGTGCCGCACAGCCGATCGAGATCCGGGATGTGGCCTGCGTGGCCACCTCGTATCCGACCTTCTGGCAGGATCTGGAGCGGCTGAGGGGCGGGGGAGACTGAAGGCTGCAGACGGACAGACGGAAGGCTAAAGAGGAAGGATCTGAAGAATGGTCGGGCGTGGACAGGCCCGGTTCTCGGGATAAAGGGGCAGGCTGTCGATGTGTTCACGCTGCATGGCCCGGCGCAATTCACGCTCGGTCAGTGCTTGCACGAGCAAGGCAATGAAGTAGAGGTGGAAGAGTGCCTCGATGCGGCCCTCGTTCTTCAGGAACACGGGAGCGATTTCGTGAACGCTCTTGGTCTGCTTGAAGCGTTTCTCGATGTTCGGCTGCTGCTTGTGGGCCTCCAGCACCTGCCGGGCCGTCAGGGATCGGTCATTGGCCATCTGCTTTTGGTGCGGGGACGGGAGGCACCGCTTTCCTCTTTATTGTTTGCACCATTCATCCATCAATTATTATTCGTATCCAAGGTATGGTTGCAGTATATACATGAAACAGGATATTTTGAAATGGATTGGTTGTGCAAATTATTTCAACCGCCAGTTCAGGTGTGTCGCGGGAACCCCGCCCGCCACCTACCGCCGCCACTGCCGGCAGGAAAACATCGCACGAACCGGAGCCCTGCTAATCCCTTGCTTGCGCTGGCGGGGGCGATTGTTCTATAGTCCCTTGCTGTTCCGTCACCATGGTGGGCGCGTTTGATCACAGAAGGAGTCTCATGAGCGGTGTGGCTGTAGCATTCGGATTGACCCTGCTGGCCGGTATGGCGACCGGAATCGGCAGTATCATCGCCTTTACGGCCAAGCGCACCAACTACCGGTTCCTCTCGGTGGCCACGGGCTTCTCGGCCGGGGTGATGCTGTATGTCTCGTTCGTGGAGATTTTCGCCAAGGGGGCCGAGGCCCTGGCGGAACGCTATGGCGACGGGTTGGGGAACTGGATCAATGTGGCCTCGTTCTTCGGTGGCATGCTGCTGATCGGGCTGATCGACAACCTGATCCCGGCCGCCGAGAACCCGCACGAGACGCATTCGGAGTTGGAAACGCGGCCGCTGCACAATTCCGGCACGCCGACTCCGGATGCCGCCGGGATCCCGTCGGTTGCCGCTGCGGCCACGAAAGCCGCGGGTGCGGCGGAGGGCGAACATCACCACAAGCTGATGCGCATGGGATTGTTCACCGCGCTGGCGATCGGAATCCACAATTTCCCGGAGGGACTGGCGACGTTCCTGGCCGCGCTGGAGGATCCGAGCCTGGGCGTGGCGATCGCGGTGGCGATCGCGCTGCATAACATCCCCGAGGGCATCAGCGTGTCCGTGCCGATCTACTACGCCACCGGCAACCGCCGCAAGGCGTTCTGTTATTCGGTGCTCAGCGGCTTGGCCGAGCCGGTGGGGGCCCTCGTCGGTTACCTGGCGATCCTGGTTTTCCTGGGTGGCGACAACGGGGGCATCCCGCCACAGGTGATGGGTATCCTTTTCGGCGGGATCGCCGGGATCATGGTGTATATCAGCCTGGACGAGCTGCTGCCGACGAGCAGGGCCTATGGCAAGGGGCACGATAGCCTGCTGGGGCTGGTGGCCGGCATGGTGGTGATGGCGCTGAGCCTGCTGCTGATGCGCTGAGACTGTAAAAAGGGGAGCGGATATGAATGACAGGGATGTGTTGCGGGAATTGGCGTGCCGTTATGTCGAGATCGCGCAGAGCGATCGCAATGCCGAGGCGCTGCGTTTGCATCGCAAGGTCAATGATCTGGAGATGGAGCGCCCGGTCGTGCTGATCGATGAGCTTCCCTGGGGGGAAATGGACATCGGCGATGAGCTTAAGCTGGTGTGCTCGGATCCCTTTTGCCGCGGATTGGAAGGTCGCTTGCGCCGTACCCTCTACAAGTGGAAGCACATGCCGGCGGACATGGTGCTCCCTCCGTATCTCGGAATCGCCAAGATCTCCCATTCCACGGGCAATGGCCTGCAGGTCGAGGAGAAGACCATCAAAGGCAGCAACCAGCAAGAGATCATGGCCCATGAGTACCATGATATCCTCGCCACCGAGGCGGATCTGGAAAAAATCCGGATGCCGGTCATCACCTACGACGAAGCGGCGTCGTTGGCGAGGCTGCACCTGGTGGCGGACATGCTGGGCGACGTTCTCCCCGTGCGGTTGTCGGGGGCCGGGTATTTCGGGGTGGTGACCTGGGATGATGTCGCGCGCTACCGCGGGGTGACGAACCTGCTGATCGACTTGGCGGATCGTCCGGAATTCCTTCACCAGATCGTGCGCAAGCTCACGGATGCGGCGAAGAGCCGCCTGGACCAGATGGAGGCACTCGGGCTTTTCGATGCCGATACCTACGACCTGCATTGCACCGCGGCCCGCACGCGCGACCTGCCGGCGGCTGGCTTCAAGGGCGGCCCCGTGACGCGCAAGGATATCTGGGGCAGGGGGGCGGCCCAGATCTTCGCGCATGTCTCGAAGGAGATGCATGAGGAGTTCGATATCAACTACATGAAGGAAACCGTCGGGCAATGCGGCCTGGTCTACTATGGCTGCTGCGAGCCGCTGGACAGGAAGATCGACATCGTCGAGAAGATCCCCAACCTGCGCAAGATCTCCATCACGCCCTGGGCGGATGTCGACCATGCCGCCGAGGTGATCGGCAAGCGCTATGTGCTGGCGGTCAAGCCGAATCCGGCCGCGGTGGCGGTGGCCAAAACGGATCCGAATGAACTGCGCAAGGAGATTGGCCGGATCCTGGCCGCGGTCGGGCGGCACGGCTGTTCGTGCGATATCGTGCTCAAGGACATCAGCACCTGCGGCAACCGTCCCGGGAACCTGTTCGAGTGGGAGAAGATCGTGATGGAAATGGTCGCCGGCTGACGACGTGGTTGACAACCGGCGGGCGTGGTCCTGCCATTCCCCCGATCAAGGCCGTTATTCAAGTAGGATCACCCAGTGAGCAAACCGCACCTTATAGCGCACGACAGCCGATTGAAGACCGCATGGGATCTCCTGGTCGCGGGGGGTGTCCTCGCCTCGGCGCTTCTCATTCCCTACCACATGCTCGCGGGCGGTGTCCCGTTCGACGCGGTGTACGGGGTGATCTCAGTGTTCCTGGTGCTGGATGTCCTTCTGGGTTTCAACACGCAGGTTAGGACGGGACTGAAGCTGCTTGACGACCGCCGGTCCGTGGCCCGGCATTATCTCGCCACGTGGTTTGTCCCGGATCTGCTCGCCGCGCTTCCGCTGGCGGCGCTGGCGCTCTTCGCGCCCTGCGGCGATATGGCCGTGGGGGGGCTGCCGGTGGTCCGGTTACTCCCGCTGCTGCGTCTCCTGCGCCTGCTCAAGATACCCTCGACGTTCAAAGCGTTCCAGGGCTTTGTCGCCGTTCCACCCGCGCTGATGCGCCTGGCGGTGTTCCTGTTCTGGTTCGCGCTCCTGGCGCACTTCATGTCGCTGGGCTGGCTCGCCATCGGCGCGGGCGAGCCGCACCGGGTGTTTGGCGACCGGTATCTGCGGGCGCTCTACTGGTGCATCACCACCATCACCACCATCGGGTACGGCGATTACGGGCCGGACCACGACTCGAACGTGCAGATCCTCTACACGATGGGGGTGCAGCTCATCGGTGTAGGCATGTTCAGTTATATCATCGGCAATGTGGCGACCCTGATTGTCAACCTGGACACCGCGCGGGCCGAGTTCCGGACCCGGGTGGAGGAGGTCCGCAACAGTATGCGCATCCAGCGCCTTCCCGTGCGGCTCCAGGAGCGGGTGAAGAACTACTATGACTACCTGTGGGAAACCCGCAAGGGGCTTTCGAGCGACACGTTCATGCGCGACCTTCCCGAGACGCTGCGGCTGGAGATTTCCCTGCACCTGAACCGCGATATCCTCGACAAGGTGGCGCTGTTCAAGGGGGCGGATGAAGTGTTCGTGCATGCGGTGGTCGGGAAGCTCGAGCCGATGGTGTTCCTGCCGGGGGACTTCATCATCCGCCAGGGCGAGCCGGGGAGCTGCATGTACTTCCTGAGCAGGGGCGACGTCGAGGTTCTGGCCGGCGGGAAGACGGTGGCGAGGCTGCCCGAGGGCTCCGCATTCGGGGAGACCGCGCTTCTCCAGGGGGAAACCCGTAATGCGTCTATACGCGCTCTCGATTACTGTGATCTCTACCGGCTTTCCAAGGCCAGCTTTGACACGCTTCGCGCGGAGTTCCCGGATTTCGACCGGAAGGTGCAGGAGATCATGCGGCAGCGGTTGCAGGACATGAGTCAGTTGCAAACAGGTTCCTGAAGGCATAAGACATGGAAGAACCAATCCCCGCGAAAGCGAAGGCTGACTTTGCTCATCTGACGCCGGATCATGTCCTCGACCTGGTTGAGGCGGCTCTGGGGCAGCGTTGTTCCGGTCTATGCCGCCCCTTGACCAGTTACATCAACCGCGTCTACGAGCTGGAGCTGGATACCGGCACACGGGTCGTCGCCAAGTTCTATCGTCCCGGCCGGTGGAGTGCCGATGCGCTCCAAGATGAACAGGACTTCCTCGCCGAACTTGCCGGGGAGGAATTACCCGTGATCGTGCCTCTGCCGGGGATCGACGGAAAGACGCTGCAATGCCACGAGGGCAACTCCTTTGCCATCTTCCCGAAACGCGGCGGGCGTGCGCTGGATGAGCCGGACGAGCAGCAGTGGCTCGAGACGGGCCGCCTGCTGGGGCGCGTACACGTCGTCGGATCGCGTCACCAGACGCGTGACCGCATCGTGATGCGGCCCGACGAATCCACCGAGGAACACATCCAGTATCTACTCGACAGGCATCTCGCCCGTCCCGACCTGCACGACCGTTTCGAAGCCGCCGTCGATGAGGTGCTGGATATGATCGAGCCGCTCTTCGAGGATGTCGAATGCCTGCGTATCCATGGCGACCTGCATCGTAACAACATGCTCTGGCGGCCAGGGGAACCCTTGGCGCTGATCGACTTCGACGACATGGCCGAGGGGCCCGCCGTGCAGGATCTGTGGATGCTGCTGCCTGGACGTGCGGCCGATGCCGGTTGTGAGCTGGAGCTTCTGCTGGAAGGCTACGAGACGTTCCGTCCTTTCCGGCGGGGTGAACTGCGGTTGATTGAACCCTTGCGGTTTATGCGCATGATCCACTATCTGGCATGGTGCGGTCGCCAGCAGGAAGACGGCGGTTTCTCGCGCTTGTCGCCGGATTGGGGCACCGAGCGTTTCTGGCAAACCGAGATCCATGACATTATCAATCAAGGACAAGCCATTCGCCATACGCTTCATGGCTGTTGATTCCAGCCTGCACCGCCTCACCCGTTCAGCAGTAGCAGCCATAGCGGGATGGTCAGCAAGCAGAAGAAATGGGTGATCAGTACGCTGGATGCAGCGAATTCACTGTCAGCCCGGTAGATCTCGCTGAGCACGACACTGGTGATGGCGGACGGCATCACCGCCACCAGGCAGAGAATGCGCTCCACGTCTGCCGGCAGTGGCAGCATGCGCATCAGGACGATGGCGGCCGCCGGTATCATGATCAGCCGCAGGACCCCCACGGAAACCTGGAGCCGGCTGAAAAGATGATGCCCCTGCAGCCCCGCCATCCGGCTGCCCGCCACGATCATCGCGATCGGGATGGTTGCGCCGCCGATGAGCGTGAGCGCGGACATGATGGAGTCACTTGACGCCTGCACGGCCGGCAATGCGAGCAACGATACCGCCCCCGATGGCAGGGCGTCACGCAACAGGATGCAGGCAAGCGCGGCGGCCATGGTCAGCAGCGGTGCATTCACGAGATGGCGCAGGCTTTCGCGGTGCAACCGCCGACCAGAAAGCGCGTACACCCCCAGGGTCCAGACCGCCACCTCGGGTCCCAGTGTCGAGAAGATTAAACCGGCCACCCCTGGTTCGCCCCAGAGCATCAACGCCAGCGGCATTGGCAGGAACGAGTAATTGTTGACCGTGCATTGGAAAAGGAAGGCATGGCCTTGCCGGCTGTGCGGGTCGACCACGAGTCGTTCAACCAGCAGGCCGATCCCGAACCCGGTCAGCATGATCAGGAACCCGCCTGCGGGGAGCAGCCAGTGCGCCGCCAACCCGGCGGTGTCGAAGTTACTCAACATGCTGGTGAAGATCAGCGCCGGATAGAAGAAGTTGGTCAGCAAGCGCGAGAGATTGCGCGTGGTATCCGCATCGATCATCTGTCGTTGCCGCGCAACCCAGCCCATGCCGATCATCAGGAACACGGATAATAGACGAAGCAGGATTGAAAACATGCCGCCGAGTATATACCAGGGTGCCCTCAACCACAAGCCCCGCGTTCAACGTTGACTTCCCATTTCGGTGAACGAGAACGGCGACGAGAACGGATTACGATCCACCTTCGCCCTCCGGGCTACGGCGGACATGGGAGAGCGAAGCACCAATCGTTCACCGTTCTCGTCGCCGTTCTCGTCAACCGATTCCCCCTCCGCAGTTCCCCATCTCAACGTAGGGCGGGCACCCTTGCCCGCCCGTCGAGCATGAGCCTCCCTGCGAATCGGGGACAAGAATGTCCCCGCTCCGTTCTCGTAATCCGTAGTCGTCGCCGTAGTCGTCCACCGGTTCCCCTGGAGGGACCGGTTCCACCCGGTCCGGGGCCGTGGAGTGCGCATGGCAAGCCCATAGAAGGCCAAAAGGGCTGACCATGGACAACCTATGCCCCGCAGCCGCCTGAAGGCGGAACTACAAACCCTTTGCTCCGCAGGCTAGCGAGGACCAGCCTACGCCCTCCAAACGATTGCCTATGGCTTCATGCGTATTTCATTCGTTGTGTGCTTCCCATTCGTTGTGAATCCTCCAAAAAAGTTACCAACCCGTTTTTGCCCACCGCGGTGGGCGGCCGGCTTGCAAAACCCCTCAAGGGGCCTACTTCATCAGTTCGGCCAGTCGCCTTGCGGCGGCTTCGCCCTGCAGGATCGTGGCCGCATGAATGGGCGAATCGCGGTTTTCCTCGGCCAGCAGCACCAGGTCAAAGGCCGGGACTTCGCTTTGCAGGTGGTAGTGGATGATATCGTCCGCACTCAGGGTCTTGACCGCCATGCGCCGGACGAGATTGAACCGGATGCCGCCTTTACCGTCATAGGCCCTGTAGATCACTTCCGTGCAGCATTGGTTGGAGGTGTCTTCAAAGTCGAAATCAAAGTCGTACTGACTGCCCCGCAAGGCAAAGGTGGTTGCGAGGGCCTCGGCGCGCTCGCGGGGTGTGACGCGCGGACGCAGCACCACCAGGCGGTTGACGTGCGTCTTGAGCAGATAGTCGAGCGAATTGAAGATCACACCTTCGGCCACCGCCTCGATCACATCGGCATCATAGCCGGTATCGAGCTGCTCGCAGACAAGGTCCGCGAGAATGGCGCGGCAGCGCGTTTCCGGGAAAAGTCCGGGCAGGACCTCCGCGATGCCGGCCTGGCGGCGCTGGTCCACGGTTCCCACGTACGTGATGCCGTGCTTGAACTGGCCCGGCAGGAACACATTGCTCATGTAGCCAGCCGTGAAGGTCAGGATCAGATCGCCCGGCTGGAGCGCGGCCTTGATCGCCGCCATCTGGCGCGGATTGAAGTCAATCGGCCCGGTTCCCGGACTCTTGATATCGCTGACCGAATTGTAGAGCCATCCCTGGAAGCCATAGGCATCGGACTTCCACTGGCCGAAAGCCGTGCGGACCCCGGCGGACAAGGCATGGTGCCGGGCCTGGTTCTCCAGGTTGGGGAACAGGAGGGATTTCTGCTTGAGGATCTTCTGCGTGAGCTCCTCGCCTTCCTGGTAGCGCCGGGTTCCTAGCTGGCACAGCGCGGTAAATGCCGGATCCGAGGCCATGATGGTTGACGCCACGGTATCCTTGTCCGCCAACTGCGCCGCGAGCATGTCCGCCGCCGTCTTGAGGTTCTTGCTGTTCTCCGTACTGGTCACCGCATAGAAGACCGCATCAAACGTGCCCGGTTCCAGATCATAGCCCTGATAGCGCTCATTCAGCTTGGCTGCAATCTTGAGTTCCTGGAAGACGGGCCTGGAGCTGAAACCTTCCGCAAAGGCGCTGCTCTGCTTCCGCAGCACCGCTGCGGCGGCAAATGCCGTCATGAAGGCGCGGGCCTCTGCCGGGGTTGTGGTCGAGGACAAGGTCGCGCGGCGGTTCGCCGAGACCTTTTCCCAAAGCATGTTCCTGGCCACCGTGAAGCGGAACAAGGCCTGCCCGATCAGATCGGTTTCCTGGCTGGTAAAGCCATCCGCCAGCCACCCTTGCATATCCGCGTGCAGTTGCCAGACATCCGCCGCCAGCCGCACATCCAGCTTCGCGATCGACTCCGCCTCGGCCACCCATTCCGCCGGACTCATGCTGACCGGTACATAGGGCGTCTCGGTCACGCCCCCCGTCCGAGGCACCGAGGCGCAACCCGAACAACCCACGCACACCAACAGCACACAAACCCACACTCGCACTGACATCATCATCCGTTCCTTTCGTTACACGACATTCCTTTGGCGGAGCAGGCGGACCTCGCGGCGGCAGAAGAGCAGCACGCTGGCGGCATAGACCGTGCCGCCGGCAAGCACGGCGGCGGCGAGCCGCACGCCCTGGCCGGTCTTGGTCGCGGTCGAGAAGAGGGGCAGCGGTGCCGTCCAGTCCAGCAGCAGGTGGATGGCCCCGGCCATCAGCAGGCTGCACCCCAGCACCTTGAGCAGGCTGGCACTCAGCGCCGGCCAGCCAGGCGAGCCGATCCGGCGGGTGAGCACCACGGCGAGCACGACGCTGTTGACGGCACTGGAAACCACCGTGGCCATGGCCAGGCCGGCATGCTTGTAGTAGGTCGGGAGCGTGACCACCAGCAGGACGTTGAGGACGAAATTGAGGCCGACCGCCAGCAACCCGGCCCGCACCGGCGTGCGGGTGTCCTTGATGGCGTAGAAGGCGGGCACCAGCATCTTGTAGAGGCTGAAGACGGCGAGCCCCGGCGCATAGAAGACCAGGGCGCGGGCGGTCAGGATGCGGGATTGATCGCCGAATTCGCCCGACTGGTAAGCAAGCTGCACGATCGGGTCCGCCAGGATCATCAGGCCGGCGGCGGCGGGGACCATGACCAGCATCAGCCCGCGCAGGGACCGCGCCAGGGTGTGCGGGATCGCGGCGGATTGGTTACCCGCGGCCAGTCTCGAGAACGCGGGCAGCAGGACGGTACCGAGGGCCGTGGCGAAAATGCCGAGCGGCAGGTAGACCAGGCGTTCGGCATAGGTCAGGGCGGCGGGGGCCCAGCTTCCCGCCCAGAGGGCGAGGACGCTATCGATGACCACATTGATCTGGTGGACGCCCATGCCGAGCGCCACCGGCCCGAACAGCAGCAGGATCTCGCGGATGCGCTTGTCGTTCCAGGCGAACGAGGGCCGGGGCATGACCCGCAGGCGCAGCAGCGCGGGTACCTGCATCGCCATCTGCAGGACTCCGGCCAGCAGGATGGCCCAGGCGACGCCGTAGATCCGCTCCGCCAGGGTGTCGCCCAGGCGGGGGCAGAGCAGGTAGACGGCCGCGATCCAGACAACATTCAGCAGCACGGGGGTGGCGGCGGAAACCGCGAAGTGGCCGATGGCGTTGAGGATGCCCATCCCCAGCGCGACCAGGCAGATGAAGACCATGTAGGGCAGCATGATTCGCATCAGCGGGAGTACGGCGGCCAGCCGGGTGCCCTCGGTGGTGTAATGCATGGAAATCGTGATGATCACGGTGCCTGCCGCCGTGATCAGGATCAGGAAGAGCGCGAGCATCGTCAGCACCCGTCCGGCCAGTCGGTTGGCCTTGTCGCGGCCTTCCTTTTCAAGGGCCTCGGCAAAGACAGGCACAAAGGCGGCCGACAGTGCCCCTTCCCCGAAGAGGCAGCGGAACAGGTTCGGGATGCGGAAGGCGACATCGAAGGCGGATTTGGCCAGCGAGGTGCCGAAGTAATGGGCCATGACCATCTCGCGGACGAAGCCGAGGGTGCGGCTGAGTCCCGTGAAGAAGCCGACGGTGATGGCGTGGCGGAAGATCCTCATGCGGGTGGGTTCCGGTGAGTCAAGGTTTGAAGCACGGCACCGGCGACCTGTCCGGGTGCAATGCGGTAGAGTGCCTGCGCGGCGCGCGGGTCATGGCGGGCGATGTCGCGGGAGGCGTTGCGCGGTTCCGACTGGATGCATTGGTGCCCGCTGCCGAGCGGGCCGGTCTTGTCGGGATCGGTAAGGCCGTAGATCGCCACCACGGGGGTGCCGGCTGCCGCAGCCAGGTGCATGCCGCCGCTGTCGTTGCAGATCACGGTGTCGCAGGCGGCCAGGGCGGCGGCGAGCTGGGCGAGGGTGGTGCGTCCGGCGAGGGTTTCGGCATCGGGTTGCAGCGCGGCTGCAAGGCGGTTGCAGACGGGGGCTTCGGCGGCCGTCCCGAAGATCGTGAAACGGCAGGCTCGGGCCTTGCGGATGAGCCGCGCGGCGGCGATGAAATGCGCCTCGGGCCATTGCTTGGAGGAACCGCGGGCGGCGCCGGGGATCAGGCCGATGACGGGCAGGCGGCCGCTGGCCGGGGACGGCACGGCATCCGGCAGCGGGAGCGCCAGTGCCGGGGCGGGCAGGGCGGCCACATCCGCAAGCTGCAGGATGTCCACGTACTCCCATTGCTGGTGCCCGGCACGGGTGCTCGGCGAGAGCCGGACGCGGCGGGTCAGCAGGATGCCCCGGCTGTGCCCGCCGGTGCCGATCCGCTCGGGAATCCCAGCCAGGAAGGGGACGAGGGCCGAGCGCCAGGAGTTCGGGAAGATATAGGCGGTGTCGAAGTGGCCGGACCGGACCGCGGCGGCGGTCTGCCAGAGGCCGGCGTTGCCGGGCTTGAGCGTGAGGATGGCGTCCACCGCAGGATGCAGTTGCCAGAGCGCCGTCAGCGGTGGTTTAACCAGCATGGTGAGGCGGGCCTGCGGGTGGCGCTGGCGGAACACCTGTAGGGCAGGCATCGTCATGCACCCGTCGCCAAGCCAGTTGACGCCGACAACCAGGATACCGCCGCCCCCGCTCATGCCGCGCCCTCGACCGGGCGGAAACAGATGTGGGCGATGCTGGCCTTGAAGTCCTCCGCGCCTTCGAGGATATCGATGTCCACGCGCAGGAAATAGACCGGCACGTCGTAGCGTCCGATATTCGGGAACCGCACGGCATCCTTCTCGGTGGTGATGATGGCGTCCACCTTGTCCCGCCGCGCGTCGTTGATGATGTCGATCATCTCCTGCTGGCTGTAGCGGTGATGGTCCGCGAAGCGATAGCGCTCGACAATCTCGGCCCCGAACGATTCCAGCGAGGATTCGAAACCACCGGGGGCGGCGATGCCCGAGAGTGCCGTCACCCGCTTGCCCTTGAGGTAGTCGAGAGGCTGTCGCTCCTTGGTGGTGACGTGCTGGAGGTGGCGGGGGCAGTGCCTGCACTCGATGATCTCGGCCTTCGGGTTGAGGCTGCGCAACTGCTCCTTGAGCGCCTGCGTGCCGTTGCCGTCGGATTTCGTGATGAATATGAAATCCGCCCGCTTGATGTTCTTGATCGGTTCGCGCAGGATGCCGCGCGGCAGCACATGCTCGTTGCCGAAGGGGTTGGTCTTGTCCACCAGCACGATCTGCACCCGCGGTTTGAGCGAGAGGTACTGGAACCCGTCGTCGAGGATCAGGGTGTCGCAGCCGAGCTTGTTGATGGCGTAGCGTCCGCTCTTGACGCGGTCCTTGTCCACCAGGACCGCCACATCCGGCAGGTTCGAGGCCAGCATGTACGGTTCGTCCCCGCTCATGGCCGAGTCCAGCAGCAGCGCCACGCCGTCGGAAACCACGCGTGGCGGGCAGCGGCGCTCGTGGAAGGTCAGCGCGTTGGAAAGGCGCGTGAGCAGGGGCGGCTGCGATTTCTTATAGCCGCGGCTGAGGATGGCGACGCGCCGGCCGGCAAGCTGGAGCTCGCGGGCGAAGATCTCGACGACGGGGGTCTTGCCTGTGCCGCCGACGGTCAGGTTACCGACGCTGATGACCTGGCAGCCGAGGGTATGGTGGCGCAGCAGCCCCTTGTTATAGCCCCAGAGGCGGAACTGGACGATTGCGCGGTAGAGGCGGGAAAGCAGCTTGAGCACCCAAAGCAGCAGGCGTACCGGGCGCGTGTGGCCCTGGTCGGCGCCCTTGCGCTGGATCAACTGGATCAGAAAGTTTTCCGTGCTTTCGCGTTGATTGCGTTTCATGTCTCCCCGGTGCTGGTGTGGATGCAGACCCTAGCGGAACCGGCGGCGAATGTCGAGTTTTGACGCAAACCGGCCACGCTGCGGTTTTTTGCAGGGCAGACGCATATAAACTTAGCATAACACGGGCATCGCACCACGGAGACACGGAGACTAACTCCTCGTTGCTCTGAGTACTCTGAGAACAACCGTCAGGTGAATTTGGCGCCGATTGGCTGACACCCTTGATTTCGGCATGGAGCTGAGTCAGCCAATCTGCGCCAAATTCACCTGACACAGTCACGAGGAGAAGAGCTTTTCTCCGTGTCTCTGGTGTCTCCAGCGTAGCGGGAGGTGCTGTTTTTTACGGCGGTAAGCGAAAAACGGAAAAATAGATGCGTTTGCCTTGGGTTTTTTTGCGTGTTATCGGGCGGCGTAGTTGGTATGGTTTAGCCCTGCAAAGGAGTGTGAGCGTCATGAAAGTCAAGGAATTTGATTCGTACCGTGCCCCGCGGCGCAAACCGTGGGGGGCCATCGTCGCGGTGCTTCTGCTGGGACTCGGCACGTACTGGTTCTTCATCCGCGAAAAGCCCGTGCGTCCGCCGCGCGAGGACCGGGAGAATGCGCCCACGCCGGACGCGTCGCGCCCGGCGGCGCCGGGCGGGGCGGTCGAGGCACCCCCGGCGGCGGTTCCCGCCAATGTGTCCATCCTGATGGATACCGCCGCCCAGTTGGCGTCGGCGGAGAAGTTCGTCGAGGCGCGCGCGCAGTACCTGCAGGCGTTGACGCAGGCCGCTGAAGCGTCGCTGCGACGGCACATCGAAAGCAAGCTGGCCGCTGTCAACATCACCCTGCTGCTCTCGCCGCGCCCGATGGCCGAGAAGGTCGATTACTCCGTCAAGCGCGGCGATTCGCTCGGCCTGATCGCCAGCCGGTTCGGTACCACGCCCGAGTTGATCCAGGCCATCAACATGATCTCGAACCCGAACCTGATCAGGCAGGGACAACGGTTGCTCGTCTTCACCGGCAAGTTCGAACTGGTGGCGAACAAGACGACCCATGACATGGTGGTGCTGATGAACGGCGAGTTCTTCAAGCGCTACAAGGTCGGTACCGGGGTGTCCGGCAAGACACCGGTCGGCACCTTTGTCGTCCGCGAGAAGATCGCCGAGCCGACCTGGTGGCCGCCGGACGGGCGCGAGGTGCCGTTCGGGCACAAGGACAACATCCTGGGCACGCGCTGGATGTCGGTACGCGCGACCGGCGACACGCCCGACGTGCGCGGCTACGGCATCCATGGCACCTGGGAGCCGGACAGTGTCGGCAAGGCCTCCAGCGCGGGTTGCCTGCGTATGATCAACGAGCAAGTCCAGGAACTGTTCACGTACATCCCGGTCGGGACCCCGCTGCGCATCGACGAGTGAGCGGGATCTCGCTTGCGCCCACGGCAGGGGTGTCCTGATCTTGCCGTTCTGATTTTACAACAGGAGGTTCGGGGTGACCGCGACACGACTGAGTCATGACGGCAGCCGTCATGTGACCGACGAGCATATCAATGTCTATACGCATCTGGCGGCGGCGGTGCTGGCCGTGCTCGGTCTGGCGCATCTGGTGGTCAGTGCCGGTGTAGCGGGCAAACCGTGGCATGTTGTCGCCTTCGCGATCTATGGGGCGTCGCTATTCACGCTGTTTTTGTGCAGCTCGCTGCATCACGGTGTCAATGGATCCCCGCGCACGAACGATATTTTGCGCGTGATGGACTACGTGGCCATCTATCTACTGATCGCCGGCACGGTCACACCCCTGACCCTGGTCCTGATCCGCGGTCCCTTCGGTTGGACGATCTTCGGCGTGAGCTGGGCGATTGCCTTCACGGGGATGGTGCTGAAACTGGTGCGGCCGGGGCATCGCAAGGGGATCTCAGTCACACTCTATCTCACGGCGGGCTGGATCACGGCCGCGACGGCGGTGCCGGTGTATAAGGCGGCCGGGGTGGGGGGGCTGACCTTATTGGTGCTGGGCGGGGTCGTGTATTCCCTCGGTGCGGTTGTCTTCGCGATCGAGAAGCCCAATCCCGTGCCGGGCCGTTTCGGCTTCCACGAGATCTGGCACCTGCTCGTGATGCTGGCCGCCGCGATCCACTACGCCTTCATGGTCCTCTACGTCCTACCCGCCCCGTAAGTTCCACTTCGCCACTTCGGGAACCTAATGTTAATTATAGAGAGGGACTTGCAGAACCCCTCGTGGTGCCCGCTTGAAGCCGGGCACCACGAGGGGTTCTGTAAGTAAAAATGGCGGATTCTGTGCGCGTGACAGTTATTGCGCCCTCTGCTGGGAGGGAATCGTGATTTTCGGGCACACTCCGCCCTT
>CAZSRU010000060.1:0-16936 GCA_964609395.1 uncultured Victivallales bacterium | reverse complement strand
TTGACAGAACCCCGCGAACATACATACCCACAGATTCTGCGGAAGACCCTGAATTACTATCGAAGAGAAAAGGATATAGCTATGAGCATGCTTGCGAGCAGTACGGTTTTGAAGATGACCATGGAAGGCAGCCCACCAGGGCGCGACCGTGCCGGGTGCACTGCCTTCCAGCGTTCCGTCTACGAGGCCGTGAGCCGCATTCCGCCGGGCAAGGTCAGCACCTATGCGGCGATTGCGGCTGCGATCAGATGCAGAAGCCCACGGGCAGTCGGACAGGCGCTCAAGGCCAATCCGTTCACCCGTAACAAACACCGCCAGAAGTGGGAATTGCAGTCGGGAACGGGAGCGACCAGTAAACCATCGCGGCAACCCTGAAGGACGGCACCCCGGTCGTCATCCTGCCGCAACCAGACCCGGCTCGCGCTGCCCCTCCACGCAAAGATGGCATAAACCAAAGTTCGGCAGGCCTTCCCGGATTGCTCTTGCAAGCGGCGGCTTTTTGTCCAAGAGTGTGGCGCGGGTATTGAATACACACAGGAGGGTGATGATGATCAAGGGCTTTGCGCATTTCTGCCTGGAGACCGATGACATCGACGAGGTGGCCAGGCGGCTGGCCGACAACGGTTATCCCGTGACGGAAAAGAAACTCGGCGCGGACCAGAGCTGGCAGGTCTGGACGAAGGACCCGAGCGGCGTGCGCATCGAGTTCCACCAATACACCCCCAAAAGCTCGCAGCGTACCCACCAGGACTGCATCCTGGGGTAACCAGATCAGAACACGAGATACCAACGAGAGGAATACCATGGACAAGAACATTGCCATACCCGAACGCATAACCATCAAGACCGGCAAGGGCGGGCTTCGCTACCTCGACCTGCGCTGCAACGGGGCCGAGGCCCACGTCTACCTGCATGGTGCCCATGTGCTGCACTATCAGCCCGCCGGGCAGGCCCCCGTGCTCTGGTATAGCAAGAAAAGCCTTTTCGAGGCGAACAAGCCGATCCGAGGCGGTATCCCCGTCTGCTGGCCCTGGTTCGGGGCGCATGCCACCGACGCCACCCTTCCCGCGCATGGCTATGCGCGCTTGTCGGAGTGGGAGCCCGTCGCCTCCAGCGCCTCGGCCACGGCAACCACCGTTACGCTGCGGTTACCCGTTTCGCAAGGGCGCAGCGCCCTCGCCGAGCTGACGGTTGTCCTGGGCCCGGCCCTGGAGGTCACGCTGGCGACGACAAACACCGGCGACGCGGCCATGCCGCTCAGTGAAGCCCTGCATTCCTATTTCGCCGTCAGCGACATCCGGACCGTCTCTGTCGCCGGCCTCGACCAGGAGCACTATATCGACACGCTGCCGGCAGGGCGGCCGATCCTGACGCAGGAAGGGCCGGTCACGTTCGATGCGGAGACCGACCGCATCTACATCGACACGACTCGCGAATGTGTCATCGCCGACCCCGGCATGCACCGGCGCATCCGGATCGGCAAGAATGGCAGCCTCTCCACCGTCGTCTGGAACCCGTGGATTGCCAAGGCCGCCCGCATGCCCGACTTCGGCGACAACGAATATCCGGAGATGGTCTGCATCGAGTCCGCCAACTGCGGTCCGAACGCGATCAGCCTGGCCCCGGGCAAGACACACGCCATGACCACCCGCATCGGCGTGGACGCGGTATGATGGGAGGCAACCGCCGTTATTTCCCCGCACGCATCCAGCGTGCGAAGTGCGCGGGTTCGGGGGCCACAAACGTCATGCGTTCCCCCGTATGCGGGTGCGTTATCGTCAGCGACCGCGCATGCAGGAAAAGCACTTTTCCCGGATCCCCCGCCTTCCCGTACTTGCGATCGCCCAGAATGGGATGGCCAAGGTCGGCAAAGTGCACCCGGATCTGATGTTTCCGTCCCGACAGCAACCGCACATCCACGATGCTGAATTCCCCGGAGGTATGCCGGACCCGGTAGCCTGTGCAGGACAGCTTGCCCTTGGCGGCAATCGGGGTTGAATACACCCGCATGGCCGTGTTCTCGGTCAGATAGGAGCGGATTTCCCCTTCGGGGTTCTTGAGATGGCCATGCACAACAGCCACATACGCCTTCTCCACCGTCTCCCAGTGATCCTGCAGTTGCTGCTTTGCCGCCGGCGTGCGGGCAAACACCAGCACACCGGAGGTTTCCCGGTCCAGGCGATGGACGATAAACACCCGCTCGCGCGATTTCGCAATCCCTTTGCGGACATAATCCGTCAGCAGGAAATAGGCGGTGCGGTCGCGGACTTCATCGGTGGCAATCGTCAGCAGCCCCGGCTCCTTGTCGACAACCAGGATATCACGATCCTCGTAAAGGATCGTCAGTCCGGGAATCCGGCGATGCCGCCGCTTGTGCGCATCCGTGGTCTTGTTTTTGACTGGGTCCTTTGCCATGACGCCCCAAGCATCCCAGAAACCGATACCCGCGGAAAGCTCTATTTTAGGGTCTTCCGCAGAATCTGTGGGTATGTATGTTCGCGGGGTTCTGTCAAACTGGCCTGCTGGCAGTGGGATTGCGTGAATTGGCGGCGTAGAATTGGCGGAATGATCTCGTACCAGAATTGTTTGGGCTGCAAAGATCGATAAAGAGAGTGGTTTAAGCGTAACCAAGTAAGGGTGGGGATTAAGTCGGGGTATACGTGTGCGATGAAGTGTTGGCGAAATAACCGTCGACAGGCGTTTCATCGTCTTCCGTAGTCGTCGCCGTGGTCGTCGTCCGATACCCCGCTCCTGCACGATCCGGTTAACGACTACGGCGACGACTACGGGGAACGAGGCTGAACATGACGCTTAATCCCACACTTGACCGTACCCTTAAACTCACTCTTACTTGGTTACGCTTAATCCACCCGCTTCGTCGGTCATACATGAACAGGAAAAACGGGAAGCCACCCACAGATTCTGCGGAAGACCCCTATTTTACCGGTTCATCGAGACGACGGCGGCTCCCCGCGCCTTGCGCGACTTGTTGACCGTTGGCGGAATTGTCGGTATGATGCCGCCTTTTCAACCGAACGGAAGGTTATTATGAGAGCAGACGAGCTTCGCCAGATGTATCTGGATTTCTTCAAGGGCAAGGGTCACGCGGTCATTTCCGGCAGTTCCCTGATCCCGCAGAATGATCCCACCGTGCTTTTCACCACGGCCGGGATGCACCCGCTGGTGCCGTACCTGCTGGGCGAGAAGCATCCGGCCGGCGTCCGGCTCTGCGATTGCCAGAAGTGCATCCGCACGGGCGATATCGACAGTGTCGGCGACCGTTCGCACCTGACTTTTTTCGAGATGCTGGGCAACTGGTCGCTGGGCGACTACTTCAAGGAGGAGGCGATTGCCTGGTCGCATGAGTTCCTCACCTCCAAGTCCTATCTGGGATTCGATCCCGCCGCGCTTTCCGTCACCGTCTTCGAGGGCAATGCACAGATTCCCAAGGACGAGACCTCGATGGCGATCTGGCGCAAACTGGGGATTCCCGAGGCGCGGATATTCGCGCTGCCGATAAAGGATAATTGGTGGGGCCCCGCCGGAAAGACCGGTCCCTGCGGGCCGGACACCGAGATGTTCGTCGATACCGGCAAGACGGCCTGCGGGACGGACTGCCGTCCCGGCTGCTCCTGCGGCAAGTACTTCGAGATCTGGAACGATGTCTTCATGCAGTACAACAAGCAGGAGGACGGCAGCTACATCCCGCTGGCGCAGAACAACGTCGACACCGGCATGGGCGTCGAGCGCACGATCGCCATGCTGCAGGGCAAGCGCAGTGTCTACGAGACGGAGCTATTCGCGCCGGTGATGGCGCTTCTTTCCGACGCCTCGGGCAAGCGCATGGACGATGACGACGCGACCGCGCGCGCGTTCCGCGTGGTGGCCGATCACATCCGCAGTTCCGTCTTCATCCTCGGCGACGAGCAGGGCATCGCGCCCGGCAACCTCGGCCAGGGCTACGTCCTGCGGCGGCTGATCCGCCGCACCGTGCGCTTCGCCAAGCAGCTCGGGCTGCAGCCCGGCTTCTCGGGACCGCTGGCGCAGGCGGTCATCGACGGCTACCGGCATGTCTACCCGGAGCTCGGGGCACGCCGCGGTTTCATCACCGGCGAGCTGGTGCAGGAGGAGGAGAAGTTCGAGAAGACCCTCAGCCGCGGCATGAGCGAGCTGGACAAGGTGATCGGCAAGATGCTCGAGTTCGGCCAGGCGCAGCTTCCCGGCAAGGTCGCGTTCCGGCTTTATGACACCTGCGGGTTCCCGCTGGAGTTCACCGAGGAGATCTGTGCCGAGAAGGGGCTGGCCGTCGACCGCGCGGGGTTCGAGGAGGCGTTCGAGAAGCACAAGGAAGTCTCCAAGATGAGCGCCGAGAAGGCCTTCAAGGGCGGGCTGGCGGATAACTCCGAGATGACCACGCGCCTGCATACCGCGACCCATCTGCTGCACAAGGCGTTGCAGACCGTGCTGGGCGAGCACGCCACCCAGAAGGGCTCCAACATCACCGCCGAGCGCCTGCGGTTCGACTTCACGCATCCGGACAAGATGACGCCGGAGCAGCTCGCGCAGGTCGAGGGGATCGTCAACGCGGCGATCAAGGCCGATTATCCCGTGAGCGTCGAGACCATGACGATCGAGGACGCGCGCGAGCGCGGGGCGACCGCCCTGTTCAGCGGCAAGTACGGCGAGCAGGTCAAGGTCTACCGCGTCGGCGGCTTCTCGATGGAAGTGTGCGGCGGCCCGCATGTCGAGCGCACGGGCGAACTGGGGACCTTCCACATCCAGAAGGAGGAATCCTCCAGCGCCGGTGTACGCCGCATCCGCGCCGTGCTGGAATAGGGTTTTCATGCTCAGAATGACAATCTTGCAGAAAGGTTTTACTCGTAACGGTCTGTAAATGATGGTAGTCGGAAACGGGAGAAAACGAAACTGCCTGCAACGGAAGGGATGAATACCGTCATGGATGATACTACCAAGCTGCCGTCGGATGCGTCGGCGATCGAGACTCAGGAATGGATCCAATCGCTGGATGAGGTGCTGGACCGGGCGGGGCCGGATCGCATGCGGGAGCTATTCCGCGAGCTTTCCGGCTTCGCGCAGTTGAAGGGGGTGCGGTTGCCGTTTACCGCCAATACGCCCTATATCAACACCATCCCGGCGACGGAGCAGCCGGCCTATCCCGGCGATCTGGAACTGGAGTACCGCATCGGTAGCATCGTCCGCTGGAACGCGATGGCGATGGTGGTAAAGGCCAACCGCTCGGAAGAGGGTATCGGAGGGCATATCGCCAGCTATGCGTCGTCGTCCACGCTCTACGAGGTCGGCTTCAACCACTTCTTCCGCGGCAACGGGCCGGATCACAAGGGCGACCTGATCTACTTCCAGGGGCATGTCTCGCCCGGCATCTACGCCCGCGCGTTCCTCGAGGGGCGGTTGCCGGTCGACCAGATCAACAATTTCCGCCACGAGCTGCATGCCGACGGGCCGGGGCTTTCCTCCTACCCGCACCCCTGGCTGATGCCCGCCTTCTGGAAATTCCCGACGGTGTCGATGGGCCTCGGACCGATCATGGCCATCTACCACGCGCGCTTTATCAAGTACCTGCAGGACCGCGGGTTGAAAGAGACCACGGACCAGAAGATCTGGGCGTTTCTCGGCGACGGTGAATGCGACGAGCCGGAAACCCTGGGGGCGATCGCCCTGGCGGCCCGCGAGAAGCTCGACAACCTGATCTTCGTCGTCAACTGCAACCTGCAGCGGCTGGACGGGCCGGTCCGCGGCAACGGCAAGATGATCCAGGAGCTGGAGGCCAATTTCCGCGGCGTCGGCTGGAACGTGATCAAGGTGATCTGGGGCAGCGACTGGGATGCGCTGCTGGCACGCGACACGTACGGTATCCTGGCGCGGCGGATGGATGAAGTGGTCGACGGCCAGTACCAGAAGTACGTGGTCGAGGATGGTGCCTTCTTCCGCAAGGACTTCTTCGGCACCGACCCACGGTTGCTGGAGATGGTGCAGCATCTTTCCGACGAGCAGCTCAAGAAGATGCTACGCGGCGGGCATGACCCCTCCAAGGTCTACGCGGCCTACAAGGTGGCGACCGAAGCACAGGGCGTCCCGAGCGTGATCCTGGCCAAGACGGTCAAAGGCTACGGCATGGGCGACGGCGGCGAGGGGCTGAACATCACGCATCAGCAGAAGAAACTCAAGGAGACGGAACTGCTGGCGTTCCGCTCGCGTTTCCATATCCCTATCTCCGACGAGCAGGTCAACCAGCTCCCGTTCTACGAGCTGCCCGCGGACGGCCCCGAGAAGGCGTACCTGCTGGCACGGCGTGAGGCGCTGGGCGGTTTCAATCCGCAGCGGCATGGCATGGATGCCCCGCTGGCCCCGCTGGGCGACGACTTCTTCAAGGAGTTCGTCGAGGGTACCGCCGGCCGCGAGGTCTCGACCACCATGGCGTTCGTGCGGATACTGACCAAGATGCTCAAGGAGCCGGGCATCGGCAAGCTGGTGGTGCCGATCGTGCCCGACGAGGCGCGGACCTTCGGCATGGAGGCCCTGTTCCGGCAGTGCGGGATCTACTCGCATCCGGGGCAGCTCTACGAGCCGGTGGATGCCGACAACCTGCTCTACTACAAGGAGGCCACCGACGGGCAGATCCTCGAGGAGGGCATCACCGAGGCCGGTTCGCTGAGCTCGTTCATCGCGGCGGGCACGGCCTACTCCAACCACGGCATCAACACGATCCCGTTCTTCATCTTCTACTCCATGTTCGGCTTCCAGCGGGTCGGCGACCTGATCTGGGCGGCGGCGGACAGCCGCTGCAAGGGCTTCCTGCTGGGGGCGACCTCCGGGCGCACGACGCTGGCGGGCGAGGGCCTGCAGCACCAGGATGGCAACAGCCACCTGCTGGCGCTGCCGGTGCCGAACCTGATGGCCTACGATCCGGCCTATGCCTACGAGATCGCGGTGATCGTGCAGGACGGGCTGAAGCGGATGTACACCGATGGTGAGGACATCTTCTACTACATCACCGTGATGAACGAGAACTACGAGCAGCCGCCGATGCCCGAGGGGTCCCGCGAGGGGATCCTGCGCGGCATGTACCGGCTCGACGCCGTCGAAGCCAAGGCGAATGCGAAAACCAAGGCGGCCCCGCGCGTGCGGCTGCTGGGCAGCGGCACGATCCTCAACGAGGTGCGCAAGGCCGCGGCCATGCTGGCGGAGCAGTTCGGCATCTCGTCGGATATCTATTCCGTGACCAGCTACAAGGAGTTGTACAAGGACGCGCAGGAGACCGAGCGCTGGAACATGCTGCATCCGGAGGCGGCGGAGCGGGTGCCCTACATCACGACCTGCCTGGGCGAGGGCGATGCCCCCGTGGTGGCGGCCAGCGATTACGTCAAGGCCCTGTGCGAGAGTACCGCGCGCTGGCTGCCGGGGCGGGTCATCTCGCTCGGGACCGACGGCTTCGGCCGCAGCGACGGGCGCCGGGCGCTGCGCGACTTCTTCGAGGTCGACGCCCCGCACGTGGCGCTGGCCGCGCTGGCCGTGCTGGTGCGCGAAGGCAAATTGAAGGCGGACGTGGCGGTCAAGGCGCGCGAGGCGTTCGGGATCGATGCGGAGCGGGTTAATCCGATGTGCCGGTAGGGTTGCTGAAAACGCGAAGGTAATTTTTTGAGGAGGCGGGTATTAGTTGTAGCCCAGTCGCGCCGCGACTGAGGCAGCAGGGATGCGCGTGCGGTTGCGCAAATCACCGTGCTTGCGCCAACCAACCGTTCGCTTACAACGAGGAAGCCGCACTCGCGGCGCGAGTGGGCTACAGTGAGAGAACGGAAAAACGACTACGGCGACGACTACGGAGAACGAGAAGCGTGGTGAAACATCGGAGGATTTAACATGGCACAGGAGTTCAAACTGCCGGAACTAGGCGAGAACATCGACTCGATCCAGGTGATACGCGTGATGGTGGCGGCGGGCGGATCGGTGGCGATCGACCAGCCCGTGCTGGAACTGGAGACGGGCAAAGCCACGATCGAGGTGCCCTCGACCGTCGCCGGCACGGTGGCGGCGGTGCATGTCAACGCGGGCGATGCCATCAAGACCGGGCAGTTGATCTTCAGCCTGGCGGGCAGTGCGGCGGCAGAGGGCAAGAAGGCCGCCGTGCCGGCCGCGGCTCGCGAGGATGCTCGCCCCCCGGAGCAGAAGGCCACGGCAGCACCAGCGGCATCTGAAGCGGGTGCCGCCGACAGTCGATCGGACGGATCGGACCGATCTGTCGGACCAACAGCTCCCGTCGCGCCCCCGCCGCCTGCCCCCACCGGGCGCAAGGTGCCAGCGGCGCCGTCGGTGCGGCGGTTTGCCCGCGAGATCGGGATCAGCCTGGAGCAGGTGCCGGGCAGCGGTCCGCACAGCCGCGTCTCGAAGGACGATGTCAAGCGCTACACCAAGCAGTTGAACGAGGCCCGTCCGGTCGCCGGTGCTGCCGCCGTCGGCGCACCGCTGCCGCCCTTGCCGGACTTCACCAAATGGGGGGCGGTCGAGCGCAAGAAGATGACCGTGATCCGCAGCAAGACCGCCGAGCACATGACACTGAGCTGGTCGCAGGTGCCGCATGTCACGATCTATGACAAGGCCGACATCACCGACCTCGAGCAGCTTCGCAAGCAGTATGCCGGGCTGGCCGATGAGAAGGGTGGCAAGCTGACCATGGCGGTGATGGTCTGCAAGATCGTCGCCCAGGCGCTGCGCAAGTTCCCGGCCTTCAATTCCTCGGTGGACATCGCCACCCGCGAGATCATCTACAAGCAGTACGTGCATCTCGGCATCGCCGTCAACACCCCGCGCGGCCTGATGGTCCCGGTGGTGCGCAATGCCGACACCAAGAACATGGTGACGCTGTCGGTCGAGATCCAGGAGCTGGCGAAGAAATGCCGCGATGGCAAGATCACGCTCGAGGAGATCGAGGGCAGCACGTTTACCGTGACCAATCTCGGACGCGTCTGCGGGATCTACTTCACGCCGATCGTCAACTATCCCGAGGTGGCCATCCTGGGACTCGGGCGCGCCTACGAGGAGCCCGCCGTGGTCGGCGGCGCGATCGTCAAGCGCACCGTGCTGCCGATGTCGCTTTCCTTCGATCACCGCGTGATCGACGGCACCGATGGTGCCGCCTTCATGGGCTGGATCAAGGAAGCGATCGAGCAGCCCCTGATGCTGGCACTCAACGGGTAGGCGGTTGCGGTCAAAGCGCACGCCGCTCGGGGCGCGTGCCCAGACCTGCCAGCTCTGGTTCGTGCCGAGTTTCTTCTCCGTCACGGGATAGCCGTTGTCGGCCAGTCGCTTGGCCACCGGCTGAAAAGTCGACAGCGCGTTAAAAAGAGATTGAATCGGTGGCATTCCTTCCGTATGATCCTGCGACACTTTAAATGCAACAGGCCCCTTGATCCAGGAGGTTGGACGTGCCCGGTAAACCGAAGAAACTGATAAACTGGCAGCTTCCGATGCAGCGCGTGCTCTATGCGCTGGCTCCGATCGTCGCCTCCGGCGTGTACTTCTTCGGCTGGCGCTCGCTGCTGGTCGTGGCCGTGGCCAATGCCGTGGCGTTCGCTTCCGAATATGCGTTTACCAGTCGCGAGGGCCAGCCGGTGACCTCGGCCGTCTTCGTCACCGGCACACTGTTTGCCCTCTCGCTTCCCCCCATGCTGCCGCTGTGGATGGTCGCGCTGGGCAGTGCCTTCGGCGTGGTCTTCGGCAAGATGGTCTTCGGCGGCTTCGGCAAGAACGTCTTCAATCCGGCACTTACCGGGCGGGCCTTCATCTATATCAGCTTCGGCGACTATATGACCGCGCGCTGCTGGACGCACCCGATCGACGGTCTGCTGGGCGGCTTGCTGAGTTATGCCAACAACGCGGCCGATGCCGTCACCCGGGCCACGTCCGGTTCGTGGCTGAAATACCCGGTCAGCGAGCTTGCCGACAAGGGGCTCTCGCTCGAGATGTTCTCGCTCGATAAGCTGGTGATCGGCAATATTGCCGGCGTGATCGGCGGGACGAGCGCGATCCTGGTGGTGATGGGCGGACTTTACCTCGTACGCACCAAGGCGGCCAACTGGCGGTTGCCGCTGATGGTGATCGTCGGCTTCGCGGTCACGCATTTCCTGATGACGTTCTTCGGGGCCGCCTACACCGCCAACGCCCCGGAGGGGCTGGACATTACCGCCCGGCTGCTGCGGGCCCTGCGCTATACGTTCACGGCTTCCTGCGCCGGCAGCCTGCTCTTCGGGGCGTTCTTCTACGCAACCGATCCGGTGTCGGCCCCGAAGACCGATGAGGCGCGCTGGATCTACGGTCTTGTGATCGGCGTGCTCTCCTCGCTGATCAGCATCTTCACCATCTGGCCTGCCGGCACGATGTTCGCCATCCTTTTTGCCAACATGTTCGCGCCCATCACGGATATCGCCGTCAAAAGCATCAAGGAAAAGAGAAAGCAAGCGTGAAACCGGAACTTATCAAGGAAAAAGTCGCACCGGTCCTGTTCATGGCCGCGGTGACGTTCGTGGCCATCACGCTGATCGGCCTGGTGGACATCGTGACCAGGCCTGCCGTCGATCGCAACAAGACGCTGTTCCAGAAACAGGCTGTCTGCGATGCCGCCGGCGTGGCGCAGCCCGGATCGCCCGAGGCGCTGGTGGCCTGGTTCGACGCGAATGTCTCAAGTGTGACCAATGCCGAGGGTGCCGTCTCCTACCGCGTCGCGGGGGCGAATGGCGAGCCGACCCTGGTGCTGGTGCAGCAAGGCCCGGGCCTATGGGGGACGATTACCGCCTATGTCGGCTTCGACGGCGAGGCCATGACGATCGCGGGCGTCACGTTCCAGGATCATGTCGAGACCCCCGGCCTCGGTGCCCGGATCGACGAGCCGTGGTTCCGCCGCCAGTTTGTCGGCAAGTCCGGTCCGTTCACGAAGCTGAGTTCCGAACCGCAGGACAAGGCGGCCGGCACGCGCGAGGCGGGTGCGTTCGACCAGATTACCGGGGCGACGATCACCTCGACGGCGGTCAAGGACATCATGAACAAGAGCATCCTGCGGGCCCGGGAGCTGACTACGCCGCTGGAGTTCAGGGAAGGGCAACATGCCAGGTAAAATAAAAAAACAGTTTCTGGCCAGCATCGGGCGAGACAATCCTGTCTTTGTCCAGGTGCTGGGCATCTGCTCGACGCTCGCCGTCACCAACGTGATGGAAAACACCCTGGTGATGTGTCTCGGCCTGATCTTCACCACCGGCTGCTCGAACCTGACGGTATCGCTGCTTCGCAAGCGGATCCCGGGATCGATCCGCATGATGGTCGAAACGCTGATCATCGCGGCTTATGTGATCATTGTGGATATCGTGATCCAGGCGACGCTGCCCGGCATCTCGCGCCAGCTCGGTCCCTACGTCGGCCTGATCATCACCAACTGCATCATCATGGGGCGGGCCGAGGCCTACGCGCTGAACAACGAGCCGATACCCTCGCTGGTGGATGGCATCTCCGCCGGCATCGGCTACTCCTACGTGCTGCTGATCATCGCGTTCTTCCGCGAGCTGCTGGGATCGGCGACGATCTGGGGGTATCCCATCCCCGGTTTCAGCTCCTGGTGGGTCAACTGGTCGATCATGGTGATGGCCCCCGGCGCGTTCTTCGCCTTGGCCATCCTGATCTGGGTGATCAAGACCTGGTTTGTGCGTGACGAAGAAGGAGGCAAGTGATGCAGGAATTCACCGGATTACTGGCGATCTTCTTCGCGGCGGTATTTACCAATAACATCCTGCTGACCAATTATCTGGGGATGTGCTCGTTCCTCGCGGTCTCACGCGAGGTCAAGACCTCGATCGGTCTAGGAACCGCCGTGGTGTTCGTGATGACCTGTACCTCGGTGCTCAACTGGCTGGTCTATTATTTCGTGCTGATTCCGCTGAACCTCGGGAATTTCCGGTTCATCGTCTTCATCATCGTGATCGCCGCGTTCGTGCAGGTGGTCGAGATGATCATCGAGCGCGTATCGGAACCGCTGTATAATGCCCTGGGTATTTTCCTGCCACTGATCACCGTGAACTGCGCGATCCTCGGGGTCAGCCTGTTCATGCTGATCCGCGAGTACACCTTCGCGCAGTCGTTCTTCTACGGGCTCGGCAGCGGTATCGGCTGGATGCTGGCGATCCTGGCGATGGCCGGCATCCGGCAGAACATGAAGCGCTCCAAGGTGCCCAAGGGGCTCGAGGGGGCCGGGATCACGCTGATCATCGCCGGCATCATGGCGCTCGCGTTCATGGGGTTTTCAGGGATGATCAGCATCTAGAAGGAGTCTGGCCGTGCTAATGGGATTGATTGTCAGTGTCGGTGCGATGTGCGGGATCTCCTCGCTGCTCGCGATCTTGATGGTTATCGCCGAGTCGACGATCGGCAACTACGGCGACGTGAAGATCTCGATCAACGGCGGCGAGAAGGAGATCGACGCGCGGGGGGGCAAGCCGCTGCTCGGCACGCTCAAGGAGGCCAAGGTCTTCATCCCGTCGGCCTGCGGCGGGCGCGGGTCCTGCGGGCTCTGCAAGTGCAAGGTCATCTCCGGGGCGGGCGAGATCCTGCCGACGGAGCTGCCCTGGCTGAGCGAGGACGAGAGGAGGCAGAACGTGCGCCTCTCCTGCCAGCTCAAGGTCAAGGGCGACATGCAGCTCGAGATCGATCCCGAGCTGCTGTATGTGCGCGAGTTCCGCACCACCGTCGTCGGCCTCGAGAACCTCACGCATGACATCAAGCAGCTCACGCTCAGGCTCGAGGATCCGGACGCGATGGACTACACGGCCGGCCAGTTCGTGCAGATCGAGACGCCGGTTTACGCGCTGAGCGACGAGCCGGTCTACCGCGCCTACTCGATGTCGTCGGTGCCCTCCAGTCACAACCTGATCGAGATGGAGATCCGGCTGGTGCCCGACGGCATCTGCACCTCCTACGTGCACAAGCACCTCAAGGTCGGCGACAAGATGACCGTCAACGGTCCCTACGGCGAGTTCCACCGCACCGAGACCGACCGCGAGATGATCTGCATCGCCGGCGGTTCGGGCATGGCCCCGCTCAAGTCGATCCTCTACGATATGCGCGAGAAGGGCGTCACGCGCAAGGCCCGCTACTTCTTCGGGGCCAAGTCCAAGCGCGACCTGTTCCTGCTCGACGAGATGAAGCAGCTTGAAACGGATCTGGCCGACTTCAAATTCGTTCCCGCGCTATCCCTGCCGGACGAGAACGACCACTGGGAGGGCGAAACCGGACTGATCACCGACGTGGTGGACCGGCACACGGGGGACCTTTCCGAGTCCGAGGCCTACCTTTGCGGCAGCCCCTTCATGATCGACGCATGCATCGTGGTGCTCAGGAAGCACGGCATGAAGGAAGAAAATATCTACTACGACAAGTTCTCCTGATCATGAAGAGATCGAATTAGCCACAAAAAAGCACAAAAGAAATACAGTATGAAACAAACCGTCGAGATGGACACGATCCAGCACAACATGCGTCCGGGCTGCATCACGCTCAAAGGCCTGCTGGGCGAGGACCGCCGCAACCTGGTCGACATCCTGATCGAGGACGACGGGGAGGTCAAGCGCCTGGGCACGAGCCACGAGACTATCGCCACGCGCATGCAGGAGCTGCGCGATGCCGGTGCGCAGGGGCTGGGCGAGAGCATCACCTTGGAAGGCCGCTACGAGGTGCGCGTGGACAGCGTGCGCGGCAAGCTGCCCTGCCCGTTCGAGGACGGGGTGGTGCAGAAGACGTTCGTGCAGGTGCGCAACATCGAACTGGACCGCACGATCACCTACACTGACCTGCATATCCACATGATCCGCGAACACGGCTTCTACGAAGGCAGGGGGTCCTCCTTCCGCCTCCCCCCGCACGACCTCGTCGCCATCCTCGACGTCCCGCCCTCGACCTGAGGCGGGCCTTCGTGCGTCGCATGTCTCGACCCCGATCAGCCCGCCACCGAACACCACGGCCTTGCGGAGCCTGCCCGCATCGGCGGCAACGCGGGGAAATTGACAACCTGGCGGCTCACGATTATTGTACGCGAATGAAAGAAGTGTCGGGAAAGCGGCCCGCGATCGTGATGGCATCCTGGACGAATCTTATCGCCCTGTTTGTTCTGGCGGGAGCCTTGAACGTCGCCGGCAGCGACTGCGTGCCCGTCGGGCCGATCAACGACATGGAGGAAGCCGGGCCACTGCCATCGCGGCTGCAACGGCTGAGGGAGGCCGAGCATTGGGATGCCCGCCACCAGCATTATTCCGAGAGGTTAGCCAACGCGATTGACCGGCTGGATCGCTTTTTCGGTGATGACCGGCTGGTGGAGGACAACCGCCGATCCAGCCTGCTGCTGGGAATCGGCCTGCGTTACGCCGGCGACGAGGGTATCTCGCTGGTGAGCGATGTACGGCTGCGCATGGTGATGCCGCGCTTGAAAGAGCGGCTGCAGATCGTCCTGGATGATATCGTGGAGGTTGACACCCCGGAGAACGAGCAGTTGATCATTGATGCCGTCAGGGAGACGCGCCCGGATGCCGGTATCCGTTACATCTTCACGGAAAGCGAGAAGATCCGCCTTAGCGGTGATGTGGGAATCCGCACGGGCAGTCCCTACCAGATGTTCTGGCGCGGTCGCTGGCGCCTGATCCAGCCGATCCATCGCTGGGAGACGCGCCTCTCGGAAACCGTCTACTGGCTGACGGATGACGGCTGGCGCCTGACAACCGACTTGAGCCTTATCCGCCCGGTGGGCGGATGGTTCTTCCGCAGCTCCAGCCGCATGACCTGGGAGGAGCTACGCAACGGGGTGACGCTCAAGCAGACGTTTGCGCTGGCATACGAGCTGAGCAAACGGAGGGCCTACCGCCTCTACACCTCGGCAACCTGGCCGGAGACGCCGCATACACACACAGCCAACTACACCGTCGGCGCGGTCTACAGGCAGCGTGTCCACCGTGACTGGCTGTTCGTGGAACTGATGTCGGCCGTGGAGTTCCCGCAGGCGGATGATTACGAGCCCAATCCGATTGCCGGCATCACGATGGAGGTCCTCTTCAGCGGACTCGGACAATGACCAGCGCCCGGAGGTTCCCCTTTGGCGCGAGCCGGAATTGCTCGTCCCACATCGCAGGCCAATTCGCGGTGCGAAGATAGTCGGGAAAGGGCCTGCCATACGTCAGGCGGGAGAACATGATCTGCGTCCAATTGATGACGACATAACTGCCGGGGTCCAGTGGGTCGGGCTGCGGTCGCTCAGGCAATTCACGCAACGGGACGGGAGGATCGTAATTCCAGAACATCAGCAGTCCGGAACGGGTCCGGCTATCCGCGTATATGGGAGCGGAAGGCGGGTGCGCGTTGAAATACCGGAACGCATGACGGATGTTGTCACCCTCGCGGTACTCGCGGGAATCACGAATCGCGGAAAGACAGCCAAACAGGATCACGAAGATCATCGGCAAGGCATACCAGACCTGCCGGTTGCGCTTGTGAGCGGCAACCACGCCGGTCAACAGGCATGCGCAGGCCGCACAAACGGCAACCAGCCGGTCTGACAGCACGGGCAGGATACCGTGGCTGAAGCGGTAGAGCAGCGCGGCAAGCAGCAGCGCGGTAATCATCGCGGCGGCAACAAAACCACGCCGATGCAGGCCGCCCTGTTGGCGGTGCCCACACCACGACTGCGCCGTGCAAATGACGAGGGGCACGACGATCAGGCTCAGGTAGCGCGGCAGATGCGGCACCGGCGTATAGGTGCGCCATGACGACGACCCGAACTGGAGAAACAGGAAGAACACCAGCAGCCAGGCCACCGGGAAGCGGGATTGATGATGCCGGATCCATAGCGGCAAGCCGATCAGCCATGCAAGGAACACGAAGGCGAACCGGGAATCCAGCAGCAGATCACGCGGGTAGATCCACAGGCTCTGGTAGGCCTGCTCGGCGACGGAGGCCTCGAGCATGGATGCCTGCTGCGCCGAGACCGCCCGCCAACTGAACAGCGGGTCACCCGTCCAGTGGAGAAACAGCAGCATCTCGACGGCGGCAACGACCATGCAGCCGGCAAGGAACGGGAGCATCCGCATGCGGCATCCCGGTCTGGCAAGCAGCCAGGCAAGCAGCAGCGGCACCACGATGATCCCGCTGACCTTGGTGATATAGGCCAGCCCGGTGGCAAGGCCCGCCCCGAGCGCCATGCCAATACCAGACAGGGGCCGGCGCTCCTCTGCCGCCGTGATCATCCAGATGGCAAGCAGGGTCCAGAAGGTCAGCATGGCTTCCGGGAAAAGGCAGGTGGCATGGGCGATCTCGATGGGCAATGCCGCGACCAGCAGCCCGGACCACCGGCCCGTGACCTCGTTGCCGAAACGCCGTCCCAGGAAATAGGCTAGCAGGATCGTCCCCATGGACGCCAGGAATGGGATCAACCCGACACTCAGGTCGGACACGCCAAGCATCCGGATGACTAGGGCGGCAGGAGCGTAGACACCAAGACGCACACTGGCCGCATGCCCCAACTGCAATCGCCCCTCGGAAAGCTGGTATGCAAGTTCCGTATAAGTGCCGGGATCGGAAATGCTGATCCCCCTCCACATCAGCACACGCAGCAGGCCACCGAACGCCAGCAGGATAACCGGCCAGGTATACCGTTTGAACCACGGCCGTGCAGGGATATCAGCAAATGGATTCATAACCTCGCCAGGTAATCGGACTTGATTTTCCGGGTCTTCCGCAGAATCTGTGGGTGGCTTGCCGTTTTTCCTGTCCATGGTTGACCGACGAAGCGGGTGGATTAAGCGTAACCAAGTAAGCGTGAGTTTAAGTGTACGGTCAAGTGTGGGATTAAGCGTCATGTTCAGCCTCGTTCCCCGTA
>CAZSRU010000059.1:0-17138 GCA_964609395.1 uncultured Victivallales bacterium | reverse complement strand
GGTGGTTAAAATAAAATCGGCAGTTCATGAGCTATCCTTACGAAGTCAAATTAATGATGACCAGCCCATTGCTTTCAACCCCACCCGCATAGAACGCTTGGCAAACGGCCAGCAGGTCCTTTTGCCGGAGTATTGCAGTTCTGGTTCAGGCCTTGCCTACACCGTTGCTATGCAACGTGCCGTACTTAAGGACCATTCCTCCTCTTTACTTATCACGGGCGAAACGGGGACTGGTAAGGAAATACTGGCGCAATGCGCAATCAAGCACGAGGATGCGAAGAAATGCCGCTCAATCAATTGCGCCGGTTTGAATAATCTTGAGACCGCCGAAAGTGAGTTGTTTGGCTATGTAGAAGGCGCATTTACCGGCGCAAAAGGTCATCGCATGGGTCTTGTTAAGCAGTGTGAAGATGGGCTCCTGTTTCTCGACGAAATAGGGTGGCTCCCTGATCCGGTGCAAGCAAAGTTGCTTCGCTTCATGGAAACAGGAACGTATCGGCCAGTCGGATCTGATGCGATCGAAACGGCAAAAAACGTCAGGATCATTGCCGCCACAAACAAATCAGTTCAGGGTAAAGACTCTGTCTTAATACACGACCTTGTCTTCCGATTCGATCACCACCTGATTCTTCCGCCGCTTCGTGAACGCGGCGCTGACATACTATGGCTTATATCGAAATCTGGGTTTCTGGGTAAAAGCAAACAGTTCGACACCATATCTTTGCGCACACTAATCGCCCTTATGGGTGCCCCATGGGAAGGAAATGTTCGCGATCTTCAAAAATATATAAAGCGTAAAACTCTGGAGGCGAGTTGCTCCAGCAGCGAAAGCAGAGTGTTCGATACGCCTGAATTGCTCTCTTTCCAGGATCGCCGAGCTTGGCCCCTATTCGCCCAAAAACTATTGTCTGGTGTCTTGTCTGTCGTTCGACTCGGCTCGCTTGATTCACGCATGGTCGCGCTACTGCACGATATCTCATTCTGGGATCATCAATCACAAGAAGGTGCCACTTGTTATCGCGGTCATACCTTTCGTGTAGCCGAGTTGCAAAAGAACCTTTTTAGTCCGTTGCAGCACTCAATTGTCTTGCGCGGCTTGCAAATGCCTTGGATTGATTGGTTTCCAGATGATGGCGAAACTGGCCCTGCGTATGATTTCTGCGATGCCTCTGACTGGGCGTCGGCCCTCGTTGTCCTTCATGGGGCTTTCCATTTCCTGAAGAACAAAGGACGGGATTTCGGTCCTGTGGGAAATATGCCGTGTTTTATGCCTATTCCGCCTCTTGCCGCATACTTCAAGGATGTCCCCTTGTCCGAGGCCAGCTTTGAAGAGTTGCTCCAGCAATGCGATCTTACCGACGAAGAAATCCGCATCTGCTGCCTCTGCCATGAAGGCAAGTCCGGTCGCCAGATCGCTCCGCTGCTTCAAGTGCCGGGCGAGGCGAGTAATAGATCGCCGAGCTACGTCAATGCCCTGCTTGCTCGTATCCGGCTTGATTATCCTTATCTTGCCCCTCATATTACTGAGGGTAAACGCGGCCGACCTTGTGAAAAATGACCAAGGCCATTTATTCAATAATGGCAGTCATTTAAATAATCACGGTCAATTAATTATCGTTGCCGTCGTGCCTATTTAATTTCGCCGTATAGCATTGGCGAATACCAGTTTTCTTACCCTGTCTGTAAATGACCTGGCACGCCTATTGCGCTTAAGTTTCGCAGAACCCGCCACGTTGGAGGGTTCATACACAGATAGGAGGTCTAAATGTCCCCAGCAACCCTAGACGCGATCAAGGCGCTCTTACGCTCTGATCCCACCATCCCACCCCGCGACCGGCAACTCATTGCCGTCGCCGCCCAGAACCACGGCGCGACCACCACTCGCCCCGAAACCGCAGCCCCAAAAATCATTAGCCGGGCTGAAGCCGGAAACCGCCTGAACCGAAGCCCGCGCGCGGTCGACTTACTTGCCGATCAAGGCCACCTGCAACGCGTAAAAATGCCCGGACGGGTCAGGAACTGTGGTTTCCGTCTTGCTGATGTCGAAGCACTCATCCAAGGGGGTGCCCTGTGAGCAGGAAGCAGCACCCAAACGATTATGAGCATGCTGTGATTGCCGTCCAGCTAGCCACAGGTCTCCGTACTTATCAATTCAGGCTCGATGAACTCCCGAGATACTCGCATAAACATCATTGCTATCACTTGCTATGCGAGGACAATAATTCAGGCGGCGTATTCTTGTGCGGCTTCGTACTTTACCGTCGGTCCTACGGTAACTGGCGTATAGCAGTAAGAAAATACCACCCCGAGTTCCACCGGCTTAGCCGCATCTTTGAGACGAATGCCCTCGAAAAAACAGACTTTAGCGAGCTAACCATCGCTCAAACCGAGCTTCAGGATCCTGCACTTTGGCTCGCGCTGGGTAAGGCATTCGCTGCCTTGCTTCGGGGTCAGGTGCCCAGTACTGACGGGTTAACGTTAGCTGAAGGCATCGGGCATTTCCCCGGATACGCATGGACCGAAGCCGCCTGGCAAACGCAACAAGCAGGCGACGCCGCAGAAGGGAGGATCAGTTGACCCTCGACAACCTACTAGATAAACTCAACGATGTCCGACAATCGGGCGATGGCCACATCGCCTGCTGCCCCGCCCATGCCGACAGCACCCCAAGCCTCTCGATACACCAGAGTGAGGACGGGCGAATCCTGCTGCACTGTTTTGCCGGCTGTGATTTCACAGCCATCTGCGACGCGCTGCAAATTACCCCCTCCGACCTCCGGCCCGACTCGGGCCGGGGGCCGGGGGCCACACCACCGCGCCCACAAGCACCCAAACCACGCCCGCCACAGGGCCCCGGTTTCGACACCGCCGAGGCAGCTCTTGCCGCCTGCCGAGTGCCATCGGGCTACCGCCGTGTTGCCCTGTACGAGTACAACCGCGACGGCCAGCCCTTTGGTTGCGTAGCCCGCTACGAAAACGACCGCGACAAAACCTTTCGCCAGGTGCATTATCGCGATGGCCGCTGGTATCCCGGCGGCCCGGATTCCGCTTGGCCGCTGTTTCACCCCGACCCTTCACAAGACGGCCCGGTCTTCGTTTGCGAGGGCGAGTTCGCCTGTCTTGCGGCCGTTGGCCTTGGTCTGGACGCTGTGACCAGCGCTGGTGGCTCGAATGCCCCGGCCAAGAGCGACTGGTCGCCGCTGGCAGGTCGCGACGTCGTGATCCTGCCGGACAACGACGCCCCCGGCCTGAAATACGCCCAGACCGTGCGCGACATCCTCACCCGGTTCTCGCCGCCCGCCAGCGTCAGCATCATTGAGCTCGACGGACTGCCGCCAAGCGGCGACATCGTGCAGTGGCTCGAAGCTCGCCGCAGCGCCGGGGCTGCCGACGAGAATCTCCTTACCGAACTCCTCGAACATGCTGTCAAATCCGCCACCCCCGCATTCTTCTACGACCGCGACAGACGTGATTTCTTGCTTCAAAATTCCAGAGGTATCTGGTTGCGACTAGCAGAGTCACCATTCAAGAAGGAACTTGCCGTTCGCGGCTATTCTTCGACAAAATCAGCGTCCGAGCCTGTTTCCCCCGCCGACGCCGAAATGATCCGCATCCGCGACCGTTACGACGTTGCCTTTGCCGGAGCACTTGCAGGTCACAAATCCGGTTTTTACGAGATGTCTGGCGACCGGATTCTAGTCACAACGTCACCGACGATCATCCCTGCGCATCCCGGCGAATGGCAGACTCTCAACGCCATGCTCAACGGCATGCTCGACCATACCGCCGAGCAACTGCCGTTTCTATACGGCTGGCTCAAAATCGCCTACGAGTCCTTGGCCCAAGGATCCTTCCGCCCAGGTCAAGCTCTCGCCCTATGCGGTCCCCGAAACTGCGGTAAGTCACTATTTCAAACCTTATTGACTGCAATTCTAGGAGGTCGCGTTGGCAAGCCGTACTCATGGCTTGTAGGCAATACCGACTTCAATGGTGATTTATTTGAGGCCGAACACTTGGAGGTTGCCGACGAACCCGGCGCATCTACTGACATTCGCAGCCGCCGAAATTTCGGTGCCATGCTTAAACAGATCTGCTCGACCGATTCGCACCGTTGCCACGCGAAATACCGTCAGGCCATTACATTAAAGCCCTTCTGGCGCATCTCAATATCCGTTAACGACGAACCCGAGAACCTCCTCGTCATGCCGCCGATCGACGAATCATTGGAGGATAAAATTATCATGCTCAAGTGCGTATCCAAACCGATGCCAATGCCTACGGCAACAACGGCCGATCGCACGTCATTCATGCGGAGGCTAACCGGTGAACTGCCGGCGTTTTTGCATCACCTCTCACAATGGGTAATCCCGGCAGAGCTTTCATCAGAACGCTTCGGTATCGGACATTACCAACACCCCGACCTGCTGCGCGAGCTTGCCGCACTCTCACCTGAGTTCCGGCTGCTACAAATGATCGACAGGGCCTTATTCATTGAAATATCCGACCTCGTCAAAGCTCACGACCAATGGCAAGGCACCGCCGAAGATTTGGAAATACTCCTTACTAACGACACCACGCTCGGCTACGAAGCCCGGCGCCTCTTCTCTTGGAATAACGCATGTGCAACCTACCTCGGGCGCCTCTCGACCCAAGCTCCCGAGCGAGTCCAAAAACACAGAACCAACACCAGCCGTCGTTGGATCATCACAGCCCCGCCTCCAGACCCTGATTCAGGTTAGTGCCGCCCCGCCATCGTTTGCCAAGCCCGCCACCCCGTCACTCTTCGAAAGGATTGAAAATGCAATGCCACAAGTGCCCAACCAATCTTAAAATTCAAGCTGGAACGTATCGCGACACACCCTGGGAAGAAACCCCCTGCGCCTCATGCAACTTCACCGAGCATGGCTTCGCAATCGAGTACGATGCAAACCGCGACAAACGCCCCGCACCAGACTCTTCCGCCCTTGCCGCCGACATCGACCTGCTGCCAGTCTCCGTCCTGCCCGAAATGGCCGCCGGTCTGCTTCAACTTTCGCCACCGCTCCGAGACACCATCGCCCGCCGCCTCGCAGGCCAATCCTACCGCCAAATAGCCTCTGCCGACGGCATCAGCATCCAAGCAGCAGAACGCCGCCATCAGCGAGCATTGAAGCAGTGGCCCGCCCTCCGCGCCCTCTTCGCCAGGAAAATAAAAGCCCAACAAGTCCGCAAGCCCCATAAACGCAAAACCGTCAAACCGGTCACTTAGGTCAATGCTGTCTCCTATTCGCTATCCTGAGCGAATTTGGCTACTGGAATGTCCTCATCAACGCTGACAAAACTTGCGACAGGGATTTGCTCAACCTCTCCAGTTAGCGTTTCGTCTTCCCATTTCTCATTTCGTCGCCATAAATAAATAAGATTAGGGAGCGTCCACACTATCCCCATAAAGAAGAAAGTGAATACATTCTGGGCATCGGTGACCTTTGGCCTAGTCGGCATATAATCCTCTGCATAACCATACTCTCTTGTCGCGTAGCTGGCTATTGATCTATGCAAATCATATGCGCCTAATTTCTTAGCATGTATCTTGAAAGGAGTAACCAGCAGTTGAATGACAAACATTGCCATCAGCAGTTTGATAGCCCACTGCTGACGCGATATTAAACCATAAGCTGCGAAGCATAGCATCAGTGCGGATACGATCGGTAATACCGCTGATCCCACGCTGAGCTCATTGCAAGCAGCTAGGTATGTTAATGATGCGAGCACTCCTACGATATTGAGAGGCAAGAACAGATAGGTCAGTACGAACAGCCATCTTGTCGGCTTTCCAAACTGAATCATATCACACCCATTTCATGCAAATTTGATGCAAAAAAGAGCAGAGACAAAATCAACACTACCAAGCCTCCGGTGACGCGCCCCTTGCAGATGGGAACGATGGCCGCTAATGCCGCGACCAAAAAGAATACCATGCCAATTTCATGGTAATTACCACAAACGCGGATCATAGGATCCTCTGTTATGTCTCTGGATTGTTGATACATCTTATCTATTGCAGTGAAGCCCAAACCAGCCCAAAACAGCAACCAAGGTATTCTGATGCTTGCCTTTTTAACTTTCTGGTTGGATGAGATAGCCTGCCGTTCGCTAAGAAACTCACCGCAGTGTTTGCATTTCCTAGCCGTCGCTTGTATGCTCTCGCTACAGAAAGGGCAGAGCTTAGTGCCGCCAGATTGGTGTCCTCCAGATTGGCGGGCAAGCTCAGGAAGAGAGGGCGCACGAATGCTGCGACCACATGAATCACAAGAAATCACTTTGTCTAACTGGGTACCTAGGATAGCTAGGGTTTCTTGGCAGTGCGGACAGGTAATCTTGTATTCTCTCATTGCGTATCCTCTCCCAGTTAAATAAACAACTTTAGCATGGTAGTTCCACTTGCGGCACCATGCAAATCATTAATTGAAACATGCATCAGCGCGGTCAGGCTGTTAATGCCAAGTAGCGAGCCGCTTGCCAGGGGAATCTACCCGCGTCCCCTCACACCGCCCCAGCCACCGCCAGCAGTTCCGCCTGCACCGCCTTCCAGGTCTTCGCCTTCATGCCCTTGGCGATCTCCACCACGCGAGCCTTGAATGCCTCTAGCTCGTTTGGGGCGGCACCCTCAGTTAGGGCTAGGGGAGTGCCGTCTGCGACTTGCTTACCGGTTACGCGGGCAGCCATTTCGGACGCCAGGCCTACCCCGATCTGCTGGTAGTGTTCCAGCATGTCATCCGTCGCATGTCCCGTAATGCTTTTGATCATCGCGCCGGGCATCCCCGCCGAGGTCGCCTGGGTCACAAAGAAATGCCGCAGACTGTGCGCACCATACACGACAACCGCCCGATCGCGTTCGGCGCGCGCTTCCGTCGTTTTGATGCCCGCTTTCTCAAAGATGTCCGTAATGTCCTTGGACAACGCTGATGCATCTTTGTTGTACTGTGCAACCAGAACCGGGAACACGTACCCACGCGGATTCAGCACTTTGCCGTCCTGGCGCTCGTTCAGCATTTCGAGGACCGCCGGAAACATCGGGATATGCACCCGCTTGCCTTGTCGCCGCGCGGTCTTCTGGGGCACAACCGAAATCACATGCTGAGAAAAATCGACGTCGCCCCACTTGAGGGACACGGCATCCGCCAACCGCAGTCCCGTCCATGCCAGCAGAATGAACAGGTCCCGGAAGTCGGGTTCCGTTGTTGCCGCTGCCAGCAGGCTCTCGTATTGCGCAGGGGTGAGTGCCCGCTTGCGCGTGTCCAGGGCCTGCAGCTTCCGCGGATTGATCTTGTCCCAGGGATTCATCGTCAGCCGGCATTCATCCGCCATCACGCGCCACACCATGCGTAACAGGTTCCGGTGCTGGTTAAATGTGCTGGGCGAGACCTTGGCCTCGGTCAGGTCTTTGGCATAGGCCACCGCTATTGCAGGCGTCACATTACGCATATCCGTCAGATCCGCATGGTTCTTGCCGAGCCACGCCAGAAACCGTTTCCATTCCGCTTGGTATTGCTTCAATGTCGAATCGCCCGAATCCGGACGCGAGGGGTTCATGAGAAACCGGTTCCATACGGCCGGTATTTTTGGGGGAGGGTTCTTCTTCTCATCCGCACGGGCGATCTTCGTCTCGTTGTCTGCAATCTGCGCCTCGACAGCTTTCAGGTGCTGACCCCGGTTCTTCAGGTTGAAAGCCGCCAGATGATCATCAGCAAATGTCCGCGCCTTCCGCTTGTCGGTTTCCTTCGTCGAAATCTCAAAAGCCTTGCCGTCGATTACGTACCTGAGGTAGTACGTGCCCTTTTTCCCCCGCTTGTGCAGATGTCCGCTCACCGTCTTCATGCTTGCCTCCGTTCCTTGGTTCCGCTATTGTCTTGACGTCACAAGTTTGTTCTCCCAGTGACTTCAAGCCTACCACAAAACGGACTTAAAAGTAAGCAAAAAGTAAGCAAAAATCAAAAAAACCAACAATTATTATATAAAACGCTGATTTGTAATCAGCAGGTCGTCGGTTCGAACCCGTCAACTGGCTCCATTTCTTTTTGCTTATAATTGGCCGTATTTCCTAGTGATTACGGCCTTTTTGCTTTCTTGGGGTGTTGGCACCTGTATTTAACAGATAGTTCAAAATAACACTGAGGACGATCCGTGAGCTTCTTGAGTTTTCGGTCTGAATCGATGGGGGAACGACGGCTACAGCTTGTGTGCCGGCTTGTGATCCGTGCGCCTGGCATTTTGAAACCGGTATGAGGATGGCGGGCAACCGGCGATGGCGTGGAAGCGTGCGGCAAAGTGCTGCGAGCTGGAAAACCCGAGTTCAAAGGCGATGGCCGTAATATCCAGAGTGCTGACTTCAAGCAGTCGTCGTGCTTCGTTGATTCGTGATTGCTCCTGGTAGGCTTTCGGGGAAATGCCGAAATGGTCGCTGAAGCACCTGGAGAGCTGGCGGTAACTCAAAGGCAGCGATGCCAGGGACGCCCGCACTGAAAGCCCGGTTCCAAGATTGATATCCAGTGCCGTGCGCACGGCTTCCGCCCAGTCGCTGCCGGCTGGCGTCAGCCGTTCGCGCGTCAGCGCGAGAATCTCCCACGCCAGCGCCTGGCCAAACCCTTTAAGCACCTGGCCGCTCTCTGGCAGGGGGGCGTCCAGATGTCGGCTCAGGAGCGCTTTCATCGACCGCAGGCGGCTGTCGGTCACGCCGGTCAGTGGTGGCCCCTGCAAGGCGGAAGGCAGATCGCCATGCACGGTGACGCCGATTCCGCCATAGCCGGTTTCCGCACAGCGCAGCACAAAGGCGCCGCCGCCGCGCAGCATCGCGAACATACCGGCGGTCAATACGGTTTCATGTGCAACGTCGGGCTCTTTTATGTACAAACTGCCGGTGTCGACCCAGATGAGCTGGGCGATGTCATACTGCCTAGTTTCGTAGCGATAGCCAGCTGGCTGGCGTTTAACGATCACCGTGTAATCCGTTTGTCCATGTCTCATTTATGAACATTAAACAACTCAATTATGAACGCGTCAAGCGTCATTCTCGCGTATAGTGATATCGTTTTTACAACCAGCTACAAGGAGATTCCAGATGAATATGCGCGAACGTTATCTTGCAACACTGACTTTTGGAACCCCGGACCGGATCCCGTTCATGCCCGGGCATGGACGTGAATCCACAACCATGCGCTGGCATCGTGAGGGATTGCCCGAAGGGAAGAATTCCATCGCCTATGCCAGGGAAGTGCTCGGTATCGAGCAGGATCACGCCACCACACCATGGTTGAACCCCGGGATTGACTTCCGTCTCCGTCCGCAGTTCGAGGAGAAGGTCCTGGAACATCGGGATGGTCACTTTGTAGTACAGGACTGGAAAGGCAACATCTGCGAGATAGCCGACAATTTCGACGTTACGTATCTGCGCAATGCCACTGATTTCGTGACCCGCCGCTGGATCAAATGCCCGGTAGAAAACCGGGCCGACTGGGACGTGATGAAAGCCCGCTACGACGCGGATGATCCCGAACGGCTGCCGGCTGATTTCGTGCAGCGCGCCGCTAGCCTCAAGGACCGCGACTGGCCGCTGTCGATCAGCGTGTCGGGACCCTTCTGGCAGCTTCGCGAGTGGTGCGGCTTTGAAGGGCTCTGCATGCTGATGATCGATGATCCGGGGTTTGTGGCTGAAATGGCGGATTTCTGGACCCGCTATGTCAGCCGGATGCTGGACCGCGTGCTGGAGCATGTCACGCCGGATTCGTTGAATATTTCCGAGGACATGGCCTACAAGGCCAAAAGCATGATCTCGATGGATATGGCCCGCGAATTCTGCATGCCGAGCTGGAAAGACTGGACCCGGAAGGTACGGAAGGCCGGCTGTCCGGTTGTTGATATCGACAGCGACGGTTTTATCGGCGAACTGATCCCGTTATGGATTGAATCCGGCATCAACGTCTGCGATCCCATTGAGGTGGCCGCCCATTGTGATATCGTGGAGTTTCGCCGGCAGTTCGGGCGGAAAATGGCGTATTGCGGCGGCGTGGACAAGCGCTGCATGGCGGCCGGCGGGCAGAAACTGAAAGACGAAATGCAGCGTATTGCCCCGGTTGTCCGCGATGGCGGCTATATTCCGGGCTGTGATCATGGCGTACCCTCGGATGTCTCCTGGGGCAATTTCCTGGATTACTGCCAGCAACTGGCCGAAATCACCGGTTGGCTGTAACCCGCAGCGGGGGTGAAGATACCAAGGACTCGCGTGATGAATGCACGATACCCGAATGGGGACCTCAGGCCGCGTCTGCTGGATCGCGGACGGGCTGCTGACAAAAATATCCACCGGTGAAGAATTCCGTTTGGAGGAGATGCCGAAGGATGCGCTAGGACGTGAATAAAAAACAGAAGCATCTTGATGTGGCCGCCGGGGAACTCCGGAGGATTGCGGACGGGCGACCGGTCCTGCTGGAGAATGTCGAGTACGTGCCGCACTCGTCGGGGGGAAAGTCTCTACTGATCATCACGCGCAGTCCGCACGAGAAGGACCGGCGCAATTTCATCCTGCGCTGGCTGGTCCCGTCGAGCGCCAAGCGGCAGATCCGGCTTGACCGCTGCGGCACCTTCGTCGCTGGTATGATCGACGGCAAGCAGGCCACGCGGGACATGATCAGCGGCTTTTCCGAAGCGTTCAGTGTCAGCATGGAGGATGCCCGCACGAGTTGCCTGCTGTTCCTGCATTCGCTGGCGCGGCGCGGGGTTGTTGCTATTATCGAGTAAAATCCGTTACCAAAACCGGCTGGAACGGAGCAGCCAAATGGATAGAATCCCGATCCCATCGTCATCCGTAGTCGTCGCCGTGGTCGTCCACCGACCTTTCAGCCCCCATAATGAGAATTGCCCAGTATTGACATCTACAGTAATGAGAATTATTGTTTAACAACAGGGGGATGGCGTGGATACGGAACGACGAATTCGGTATGATTGGGAGGACCCGGCGGTCAGCGGGCGAGGGCGTGAGGCGATGCATGCGCCGCTGTGCGGCATTGGCGGCGTGGCAGGCGATGACGTGTTCTCGCTTTCGCTGGACGGGAACTGGCGTTTCCTGCTCGCATCGGGACCGCTGGACACACCTGCTGGATTCTGGCAGGACGCGTTTGATGACCAGTCTTGGGGCACGATACCGGTACCTGGCAACTGGCAGTTGCAGCCCGGATGCCCGGACCGGCCCATCTATACCAATATTGCCTACCCGTTCCCCCCGGATCCGCCGTTTCCCCCGGATCAGAATCCGACGGGCTGTTACCGGCGGACCTTCGAGGTGCCGGCAGCCTGGCTCGAACGGGATGTGCGCCTGATCTTCGAGTCCGTGGACTCGGCCATGCATGTCTGGATCAACGGGCAGGAGCTCGGCTATGCGGAAGACAGCCGCCTGCCGTCCGAGTTCAGGATTACCCCGTATCTGCGTGCCGGCATCAACCTGATCGCGGTACGGGTGCTGCGGTATTGTTCCGGCACCTATCTCGAAGACCAGGACTATTGGCAGATGAGCGGCATCCAGCGCCCTGTGTGGATCGCCGCCCGTCCGCCCTTGCATATCCGCGATTTCCGTATACAAACCCGTTTTGACGCGACCTACTCCGATGCGGTGCTCGATGCCACGGTGTATCTGGAGACGCGCGCGCTGCCTGCACCGGGCGCGGGCGAGCCGGGATATGCCGGGTTGCTGGCCACGATCAGGCTGCTGGACGCCGAGGGCGCGGTTGTGCTGGCCCCGCCGCCGAAGCCGTTTGCGGCACGTTCCGACATGTACGGGCAGAACCTCGGCGAGAAAGGGGCCGCCCGGTTCGAGGTGCCCGTCTCCTGCCCGCGTAAGTGGTCGCCGGACCAGCCTTTCCTGTATACACTTGAGATGGCGGTTGTCGATGCGGACGGCACGGTGCTCGACCGGCAGCGCACCCGCGTCGGATTCCGTCAGGTCGAGATCAAGGACCGGCAGGTGCTGCTCAACGGGCGGCGTCTGGTCGTGCGCGGGGTGAATCGGCACGAGTTTCATCCGGAGCGCGGGCGGGCCGTGACGCTCGAGGATATGCGGCGCGACATCCGGTTGATGAAACAGCTCAATTTCAATGCCGTCCGCACATCGCATTACCCGAACGACAGCCGCTGGTATGACCTGTGCGATGAACTGGGGCTCTGCGTGGTCGATGAGGCCAACCTGGAGACCCACGGGGTCGGAGCCCTGCTCTCGCGCGATCCGGTCTGGGCCGGGGCCTATCTGGAACGGGCGACCCGCATGGTCCTGCGCGACCGCAATCACCCCAGTATCTGTTTCTGGTCACTGGGCAACGAGTCCTATACCGGACCGAACCATGCCGCCATGGCCAACTGGATCCGCGTCATGGATCCGACGCGCCCCGTGCAGTACGAGAGCGGCAATCCCGGCCCGGCCGTCTCCGATATCATGGTGCCGATGTATCCGACCCTGGACTGGGTGCGCGGGGTGATGGAGAACCCGCGCGAGACGCGCCCGATGATCATGTGCGAATACGCCTACGCGAAGGGCAACGCCACCGGCAACTTCCGCAAATTCCAGGAATTTGTGGATCGCTATCCCGCGTTCCAGGGCGGTTTCATCTGGGACTGGGCCGACAAGGCATTGCTGCTGGAGCGCCCGGATGGCAAACGGGTATATGGCTACGGCAACGATGCCGGCGAGGCGTTCGACTACGCGGCGGTCAAGGAAGACCCGACCCAGGTGCTCAACGGCATTGTCGGTGCCGAACTCGACCCGCACCCCGGCGCGTATGAAGTCAAGCAGGTCCAGGCCCCGGTGGGACTGCGCCTGGTGCAGAGGGCTCCGGTGCAGGTGGCGGTAACCAATAAATACCATGATCTGGATTTATCGGTTCTGCGGCTGGACTGGACCGTGACTGCCGAGGGGCGGGAAGTGCTCGCTGGTTCGCTGGACCTGCCGGCGGCCATTCCCGGAGAAACCGTGCTGATCAGTCCCGCGATAGGGGATGCGGCGGAAGCCGCCGCCGGGGCGGAGGTGTTCCTGAATCTTAGCTGCAAACGGCGCGAGGCCACGCCCTGGGCGGGGCAGGGGCATGTCGTGGCCTGGGATCAGTTCAAGCTGGCTTCCGGCGCTTCACGTTCCCTCGTGGTGCCGGCTCGCGCCGGTGATGCCCTTGTCCGGCTGGAACGGCAAGCCGGAATGGTCTGTGCCAGCGGTTGCGGCTGGCGTTATGCCTGGGATGAGCAGAACGGCCTGCTGCAGTCCTGGGTGACCGGCGGACGCGAGCAACTGGCTGGCGCGGTAACGGAGATCTTCCGCCGGGCACCGACAGACAACGACTGGATGCTTGGGGCACCGCACAGTTACTTCAACACCTGGAAAGCGGCGGGGTTGTATCCGCTCCGGCGGTCGCTACAGCGGCTTTCCACGGCCATTGCTGATGATGGCTCGGTGCAGATCCGGGTGGACAGCGAGCTGGTCGGCAAGGATGCCGCTGCTTGCATCGCCTGCTCAATTACCTGGATGGTTCGGGCGGATGGTAGCCTGGGTGTGGATATGGATGTCCGCATTCCGGATGCCATTGAACTAATACCGCGTATCGGACTTCACCTGCCGCTGGCGGCAGGCTGGCAGACGGTGGACTGGTACGGGCGGGGACCGTGGGAGAACTATCCGGACCGGCAGTCCAGCGCGATGGTCGGGCGCTGGCGGCGAACGGTCCGCGACATGCTGGAGCGGTATCCCGTTCCCGGCGAGTGCGGCAGTCGCGGCGAGGTCCGGCAACTGGCACTGGGCGGGGCGGGAGCGGGCACACTGACGGTGACCGGGAATCCGCCGTTCCGGTTCAGTGCATTGCCGGTCAGCATCGAGGATCTGATGCAGGCACGGCATGACTGGGAGTTGTCGCCGCGCGAGGAGACGTACCTCATCATCGACGGCTGGCAGATGGGGGTGGGCGGGGATACCGGCTGGACCCGTAATGTCCATCCCGAGTATCTACTGGGGCCGGGCGCATACCGCTGGGGGGTGACACTCAACGCTGTCCGTGAGGAACTCCGGCACGACGAACCTTGTCAATCCTGCACTCAACATTAACACACTGGAATCCATACATGCCGAATCTGCTATGACGCTTTTAGGGTAAATGTAAGTAGGAGCGATATGAAACAGAACATTAATCGAACGATTCAGGTTCCGGCGGGTTCTTCCATGACGGTGGAAAACTACGCGGGATTCCTGCAGAAGGCCTATGGCCTGATCTCGGGCTGTCCGCAGTACATGGGCGGCGGCGAGGATATCAACAGCCTGGAACTGGCGCATCTGTATCCGCCCGCGGAGGAGACCGTGCTGGCGATCTACACGGGGATCAACGACGCGGTCTGCAACAAGGCGCTGGTGACGCCGTTCCTGATCCGGCACGGGCATAACAATGTGTTCGCCTTTGATCCGGCGGTGCATGCTGGCGGGAAGTCGGTACCCTCCGGCACGATCGATGCGAGCGAGGTGCTGGCCGGGTTCAGCCCTCCCAATGCCACCTGGAACCGCGACTGGACGTATGTCATGATTGCCGATCCGGCACGCTCACCGCAGAGCCTCTGGCGGGAGGCGGGGTATATCGATATGATCCCGGCGAAGTTCGAGGACTTCACGCTGTGCACGGATCCCGCCCGCAGCCGCGTATGCTTCTATGTCGACCCGGTGGCTTTTTCTCATCCGGTCAACCAGTCGCGCGGCTACCTGAAGGCGGCACGGGAACGTGGCGAGTCACTGGTCGATGCGTTTCGCGTGCCGGTGGCACTGGCCGGGGAAACGGACGGCCTGGTGCCGGTGGTGCTGGGGCAGGGCGAGAAGCTATATGTCGCACGGCCTGACTTCGCGCCCTGTGCGCACGCCTGGAGCAATCTGCATCCGGATAACGCCACCTGGGCGGTGGTCAACGAGAATTCCGCCGTGCCGCTTGATCTGGTGCTGGCCAAACCACCGTTGAATCCCCGGTACGCAAAGGGCCTTGTGCCGCCACGGGGCAGTGCCGACATGACGACGGACTGGTTCCTGCGCGGGCGTTCGGTACATCGGGCACCGCTGCTTCAGGGGCAGGTGCAGGGGTAGGGAATAAGAGATCATCCACCGGAAAGAGACGGGAATCAGGTAGAAAAACGGTTTTTGAGTATGTGAGTATGTGCGTATGTGGGAAGAAAAAACGGATATCTTGATCCTGAATACGGCGGTGCTGGACTTGCGCAGTGCCGACTTTGATTTTGTAGACCATCTGGTCGGTCCGGGCGGGCTGGCCAAGTGCGCGACGCCTGATATGCCCGCGTATACCCCCGCCGACTTCCGGCGCTGGATCCGGCAGGGCGGCGCCAGCGCGGGTGGTCCAGGCAATACGGCACCGCTGCTGGCGCGCGCGGGTATGCGGGTGGCGGTGGGCGTCTGTCTCGGGGCTGGCGACGAGGACGGACTGGATGTGCAGGGCCGGTTCTTCCACGACACGCTGGCGGCGTCCGGCGTGGATATGTCCGCCACGGTGATCCATCCGACGCTGCCGACCGGGACGACCTTCATTGATGATTTCAATGCCGGGGATGCACGACGCATCACGGGCTGCCTGGCAAGTTGCTGTCAGGCGGTATAGACGGCGCTGAGGTTGAGGTGGTGGCCGAGATGACGGGCTTCCATCGGGGTCTTGAGCGAGCGGCGTTTGAACTCGCGGCAGAAGTTGGCGGTGTCCCGGTAGCCGCAGTTGGCTGCGGTCATGGCGGCGCGGTAGCCATCGGCTATTGGCACGGTTGGCCGATCAGGGGCCGGGCTACTTCTTCGCTCCCCGTGTTCAGCGCGGCCAGGGTGTCATGACGCCGGAGAAGGCAGCCGAATGCGGTCGGCTTCTCGATGGGGGGGCTACAATGGCGGCGGCCGCTCGTGTGGCGGGCGTGAATGATTCGACCTTGCGCAAGGCTGTCGCGGCCGGCCGCGTGCATCGATATCTGGCGTTGCCTGACGGGGGCTATTACAACGTCCTTCATATTCTCGAACGTCTCGGTTTCATGGCCCTTGCGCGGATTCGCCGTCCGGAGGGGCTGCGGCACATTCCCCCGTGAGAGCTTGGCAAGATCATCGGCCTGGACCGGGGTCCGGAGGTGCGAACGCTACGCGAGAGGATCGCGATAATCAGCGAGCAGGGCAAGCCGCAGGAGTGGATGAAGGCAGACCCCTTAGGCAGGCTATCTGAGTGACTTGCAGAACCCCTCGTGGTGCCCGCTTGAAGCCGGGCACCACGAGGGGTTCTGCAAGGAAAAATGGCGGATTCTGTGTGCGTGACGGTTTTTGCGCCGTCTGACGGGAGTAAATCGCGATTTCCGGGCACACTGCGCCCTACCCGGCGTTCAGAACCGGGTTTTCCGATGTGGCTGCGGTTGACCAGTGAGCTATCCGAGCATTCTGAGCATCTGCTCGGCGGCGATCACCACCAGGCCGAAGGCCAGGTCGTAGAGATTGACGATGAATCGCTTGTGGTCGGTTGTCGCTTGAGAACTGGCCATATGATCCTGAGGGGCACACAACTCGCAGACCGACACGAACTGCCGGTGCTTCTCGTCCAGTTCGCCAAGCTCATCCTCCAGCACGGTCAACAACCCAGTAAAAACAAACAGTTGGAAATCACAGGCATCCGAGCTAATATCGCGCGCATCGGGTTTTGCGGCGGCATGGTACGGCCTTAGGAAACAAGGGCGGGGAGAATAGGTTAGACGTTCCGGTAATTCGGAGCTGAAGCATTATACTTTACAAAACCCCTCGCCGTGCCCGGCTTCAAGCGGGCACGGCGAGGGGTTTTGCAAGAGCCTCAAATGATGCAGCAGTCGGACGGCTTCCGCCTTGCCCAGGATGCGGATATGCAGGCACTCGAGCTGTCCTATCAGGGCGATCCGTTGTCGATGCTGGTGCTTCTTCCAAAGGCAAAAGACGGAATCGCGGCGCTTGTGGGGGATTTGAGCGTGGCGAAGATCGACGCCCTAGTCGGGAAGCTACGCAAAACCGAGGTGGATGTAGCCCATACCCGAAATTCAAGCTGGAAGCCAGTTACGGTCTCGTCTAGCCGTTCCAGAAGCTGGGAATGAAGACCGCCTTT
>CAZSRU010000058.1:0-17163 GCA_964609395.1 uncultured Victivallales bacterium | reverse complement strand
CAGTTTGACAGAACCCCGCGAACATACATACCCACAGATTCTGCGGAAGACCCATGTATATTTTTCTGTTTTAGTCGGGTATCATAGGCTAGGCTTTAATGACGGCTTGTTTATCTGGAATCCTGTTTACGCGAGGTTGCATGAATGGTGTGTATTGGCGTGCCGGGGGCTTGCTGGCGGTTGCGGGGGTGGTTGTCGCGCTGCCGTTCGTTTTCCGGCGGGACCGGCTGGAAAGCGACTGGAGGCGCGGGGATCCGGAACTGATCGTGATCAGCCCGCACAACGAGGCCATCCGCACGGAGTTCGCGACGGCGTTCAGTGCCTGGCATCAGCGCCACTACGGGCAGCCTGTACGTATCGACTGGCGCAGCATCGGCGGCACGACCGAGATCATGCGCTACCTGGAGGCCGAGAGCATGGCCGCCTTCAAGGCCTGGCGCAAGGCCAATGGTCAACCCTGGCGCGAGGGGGCGGAAAGCTTGACGCTGGATCGGCGTTTCAATGCCACCAAGCCACCGGCAGACGACACCGAGCGCGAGCGCTGGTTACAGCAGCGCGATCTGCACACCACCTTCCGCGGCAGCGATGATCCGCAGGCATTCGGATGCGGCATTGATCTCTTCTTCGGCGGCGGGACCTACGACCATGGCGCGGCGGCAGGAAAAGGGTTCACTGTCGCGCCCTGGCCGGCGACACAACCGCCCGACGAGATTGTTTCCGCCGATGGCGTCGAGCGTTTTCCCGCCCGCGCCGGTGGCGAGGTCTGGCGCACGGACACCTTCTTCGGCACGGTCCTGAGCACGTTCGGCATCTGCTACAACCCCGACCGGCTGCGCGACCTGGGTATCGCGCAACCCCCGGCAACCTGGACCGACCTGTCGGACCCGCTTTATTTCGGCCAGATCGGCGTCGCCGACCCCACCAAGAGCGGCAGCATCGCCAAGGCGTTCGAGCTGATCATCCACACGGAATGCCTGAAGGCGGTCGAGAGCGCTGGCTATGCCGACCAGGCTAGTGCTTTCGAAACGCTTATCGCCGCTGCCGGACTGCCACCGGGCATCATGCCACCAACCGTACCGGACGCCTACCAGCAGGCGGTCGAGCAAGGCTGGGAGGCGGGCATCCGCCTGATCCAGCAGATCAGCGCCAATGCGCGCTATTTCACCGACGGGGCGGGCAAGGTCCCGATCGACGTGAGCGCCGGCGATGCCGCCGCCGGTATCGCGATCGACTTCTTCGGCCGCTACCAGGCCGAATCCACACGCGACCGCCACGGGCAGCCGCGCATGGCATACATCACCCCGATCGGCGGTTCCGGGGTCAGCGCCGACCCGATCAGCCTGCTGCGCGGGGCCCCGCACCGCGAGCTGGCGGTGCGCTTCATCCGCTTCGCGCTCGGCACTGAAGGCCAGCGCCTCTGGACCTACCGAGCCGGGACGCCGGGCGGACCGGTCAAGTATTCCCTGAGACGACTGCCCGTGCGCCGCGATTTCTACCCCGATCCGGCGGATCCCGTCCAGCACGCGGTGCATCAGGAGCACCTCCGCCACAGTGCCGATGCGCTCGATGATCCGGCGGTAGATCCCTACGCCCTCGCGCAGCGCTTCACCTACCAGCCGCGCTGGACCGCCGGACACTTCAACATCCACCGCGACCTGATCCGCACCATGGGCATGGATGCCGCCACCGAGTTGAAAGCCGCCTGGCAGGCGATCCACGCGCATCCCGATCCCGAGCGCCGGGCGAGCGCCCTCGCCCTGCTCGAACGCCTGCCCACCCGCCCCGAACCGCTCGACTGGAAACGCGCGATCTCCATCACCAGCCGCCACTCGCGCCTCGACACCATGCGCGAATGGACCCTGTTCTACCGCCAGAGCTACCGCGAGGCGCTGGCCTCATTGACGGAGGAATCGCCATGAATCAGAACCGTGCACGCCTCGTATTCGCCCTTACCTGCCTCACCTTCGGCCTGCTGTTCTTCTGGCCGCTGTCGCGCGTGATCGCCGGCGGCTTCTTTACCGACGGGGGCTTCACCCTTGAATTCCTCTTCGGCGTGTTCCGCAATCCGGTCTATGCCGAAGGGCTGCGCAACAGCCTGCTGATCGCCATCGGCACCACGACCCTGACGCTGCTGATCGCCCTGCCGCTGGCCTGGATGAGCACGCGGTTCGATTTTTGCGGCAAGCGCCAGCTCTGCGCCCTGCTGCTGCTGCCGATGATCCTGCCGCCGTTTGTCGGCGCGATCGGCTTCCAGAAGATCCTCGGGCAGTACGGTGCGCTCAACGCCGCGCTGGGGATGGGCCCCATCGACTGGCTGGGGCACGGACGCTACTTCGGGGTGATCCTGCTGCAGGCCTTGTCGCTCTATCCCGTGCTCTACCTTAATGCGTCCGCCGCCCTGGCCAATGTGGACCCGGCGATGGAGGAAGCCGCCGCCAGCATGGGTTGCGCCGGTTTTTCGCGGTTTCGCCGGATCACACTGCCGCTGATCATGCCCGGGCTCTTCGCCGGCGGCACGATTGTCTTCATCGCCGCCTTCACGGAACTGGGCACGCCGCTGATCATGAACTACAACCGCTGCGCACCGGTCCAGGTCTTCGACGCGCTCAAGGAGATCTCCTCCAGCGCCTTCCCCTATGCGCTCGTGTTCGTGATGCTCACGTGCAGCATGCTGCTATACGCCGCGGGCCGCCTGGCGTTCGGGCGCCATGCCTACGCGATGCAGGCCAAGGCATCGACCGGCGCGGTCACCCGGCAGGCGCGCGGCCTGGCCGGCCTGCTGGTGCCGGGCTGTTTTATCGCCATTGTCGCCGTTGCCCTGCTGCCCCACATCGGCGTGGTGCTGACCAGCTTCAGCGCCCCCGGCGGCTGGTACCGCACGCTGCTGCCCGAGACCTGGACAACGGCGAACTACGCCGATGCGCTCGGGCATGAGATGACCCTGCGCTCGATCCGCAACAGCCTGGTCTTTTCCGCCCTGGCGGTGCTGTTCAACATCGTATTCGGCCTGGCGATCGCCTTCACGGTCGTGCGCTCGCGCCTGCGCTTCCGCGGGGTGCTCGACACCCTGGCGATGCTGCCGCTGGCGGTGCCCGGGCTGGTGATGGCCTTCGGCTATCTGGCGATCAGCTCGATGCTCAGCAACCAGGCGTGGGTGAAGGAGAGTCCGTTCTGGCAGGGGATTTTCGATGTGCGCGTCAATCCGGCGTTTTTTTTGGTGATCGCCTACGGGATCCGCCGCCTGCCCTACATGGTGCGCAGCGCCGTGGCGGGCCTGCAGCAGACCTCCGAGACACTGGAGGAGGCGTCGGCCAACATGGGGGCCTCGCCGGGCGTCACCATGCGCCGCATCACCCTGCCACTGATCGCCGCCAACCTGATCGCCGGCACGCTGCTGGCCTTCGCCTTCAGCATGCTGGAGGTCTCCGACAGCCTGATGCTGGCCCAGCGCGCGGATTATTATCCCATCACCAAGACCATCTACGAGCTCTTCCAACTGATTGGCACCGGCACCTACACAGCCGCCGCGCTCGGTGTCTGGGCGATGCTGTTCCTGGCCGTGGTGATCCTCGGCTGCAGCCTGCTGCTCGGCCGCCGCATGGGCGCGATCTTCCGGATTTGAACCGGGGGTTCAACCGCCAGGGTTCGCCGCCCGCAGTTGCTGCAGGATGCCAGCGGCATCCTTTTCCTCGCGGAGTTGACGGCGGATGCCCGCCTTGCCCGCTGTGGAGGCGATGCCGCGCAGGATCTGCAACTGGGAATCCGGCGAATCCTCGGGGGTCAGGATCAGGAAGACCAGGTCAACGGGAATCCCGTCGGGCGCATTCCAGTCGATCGGGCGGGGACAACGGCCGAACACCAGCAGGGGACGCTCCAGACCGGCAAGGCGGGCGTGCGGTGCCGCGACCCCGTTGTCCAGGGCCGTGGTCATCGCGGTCTCGCGCTTTTGCACCAGGTCGACGATGGCCGGTAGCGATGGCGATTCGATCGTCCGCGCGACCACTTCACACATCTGGCGGATGGCATCGTCCCGGTCACGGGCCTCGATCGCGGGCAGGATATGGTCCACGGGCAGGTATACCAGCCAATCCACTTTCTGGATCCGCTTCAGTAACCGTCCCATCAGCGGCCCAGCCAGCATGGAGGAGGCGATCGCCCCGAAGACGATGGCCACGTAGACCGCCTCGGTAATGACCCGGTACTCCAGTGCCAGCATGCCGATCACGATCTGCATCTCCCCGCCCGGCGTGTGGGCATTGGCGATCAGGCGGCTGTGCAGGGTCGGCTGGCCGATCCAGCGGGCACCAACGAACGCCCCCACATAACGGCCGGCAATGCCGACGACAACCATGAAGCAGACCAGCAGCAGGTCAAAATGCCCGAGGAAATCGATCTTGAGGCCGATAGAGGCAAAGAACAGCGGGACCAGGATGGCCTGCACCATCTGCGAGAAGATACTGCGCGTGCGTTCGGAAAGCCGCGATGCCTCACCCGCGAGAATACCGGCAATGAAGAAGCCGAATAGCGCATGGATGCCGATCCAGGTGGTAGCCGCCCCGCAAAGCAGGCCGGTCACACAGACCAGGGTCAGCGATCCGGACGGCTCAGGCACGTTCCAGCGCGCCAGGGCGCCCAGCGCCCGGTTGAAGAGCCGGGACCCGTACGAAAGACTCCAGGCGGCAAACGCCACGGTTGCCACCAGGATGAATCCGACATCCCAGAGCGACATGGCGGCCTCGGTGAAGAAACCGAGGATCAGGGCGAAGACGATCCAGCCCGCCACGTCGTTGATGGTCAGCGCGGACATGATCAGCAGTCCAAGATCGGTCCGGTAGATCTTGAGATCCTGCATGACGCGGGCGGTAACGGGCAAGGCGCTGATCGTCATGATCGTGGCCACGAACAAGGCGAAGGCGAGCCGGCTTCCGCCCTCGCCGACATACGCGGCGGGCAGCAACAAGCAGGGGACAAAGGCAATCAGCATCGGGATTACCAGGTCGCACGAGGACAACGTCAGGGCCTGCCGGCGCTGTCGCCAGGCGGTGGCAAAGTTGGTTTCCAGGCCGGATTTGAGCAGGAAGAACAGGATCCCCAGCCAGGCGACTGTCTCGAGCATGTTCTGCTGGCTCGCATCATCGGGAAAGAGCATGGCCTGGAAGCCGGGGAAGGCGCGGCCGAGAAGCGTGGGGCCGAGCACGATGCCGACCAGGATCTCAGCCGTGATCGAAGGTTGACCGAAACGACGAAAAACCTCACCAAGCCCCCGAGCCAGCCCCAGCAGCACCGCCACTTGCAGCAGGAACACCAGGATATTCGCCTCGCTCAGGTAGTGCATGATCCCATGACCTCCCGACTAAAAACCGATTAGCCCTCAATTGCCGATACGCCCCTTGCTGGAGGGGATGCCCGCGTCGCGCGGGTCGGCTTCGAGCGCCATGCGCATCGCGCGCGCCAGGGCCTTGAAGACCGACTCGTAGGCGTGGTGCGCCTCCTGCCCGAGCAACTGCTCGATGTGCAGGTTCATGCGCGCCTGGACCACGAACGCCTGGAAGAAATCGTCGAACAACGCCAGCTCGAAATCCAGCAGCTTGCGCTTCTTGCAGGCCATGTTCTTGACCAGGTACGGACGCCCGCCCAGATCCACGACCACCCGGCAAAGCGACTCGTCCATCGGCACATAGAAGAACCCGTAGCGGCGGATGCCCTTGCGGTCGCCCAGCGCCCGGTCGATCGCCGTCCCCAGCGCCAGGCCGACATCCTCCACCGTGTGGTGGTAATCGACGTCCAGATCCCCCGTCGCCTTCACCTGCAGGTCGATCAGGGAATGCCGCGAGAACAGCTCCAGCATGTGATTCAGGAACGGCAGCCCCGTGTCGACAGCATAAACCCCGGTCCCGTCCAGGTTCACCTCGATGCGGATCTTCGTCTCGCGCGTCTCGCGCGTCTCCGTAGCTGTCCTTGCCTTATTCATCATGCCTCCCCTTCCGAGTTCTTGAAGTCCTTCAGGCTGAGCTGGATCGTGTCCTTGCCCATGTACGTGTTCTGCTGCACCTGGAAAAGCAGGTCATGCCCATTGCGCCCCAGTTTTCGTCCGGCCATGCCGAACCCGATCACGTCCATCTGCGTCGCCCCGCAGGAGACGGTCATCTTGAGGTGATTGCTACCGACCAGTTTCGGCTGCCCGAGGATGCGGACGCCCTTGACCCCCCAGATCGGGGTCGGGTTGCCAAGCCCCAGCGGGCGCAGGGCCTCGACGGATTCGATCAGCACCTGGTCGGCATCGGCAAGGGAGATCCAGGCATCCACGGTATGCGTCAGCCCGAGATCCTCGTCATCAATCAGCCCTTTGCAAGCTTCGTTGAACCGGATCCGGAAGGCTTCGATGTTTTCCTCCCGGATAGTCAGTCCCGCCGCCTGGGTATGTCCACCGTAGGCCACCAGCAGATCCGCACAGTGGTCGAGGATGCTGACCAGGTTAACAGAGTTCACACTGCGGCAGGAAGCGCGTCCGAGGCCATCCTCATCGATCGAGATCACAACGGATGGACGTTTGAAACGCCCGGCGATCCGTGCCGCCACGATACCGATGGTGCCGATATGCCATCCCCGCCGACTGGCCACCAGCCCGAAGGACTGGCGGGGATCGAACGCGGCATCGATCTCAGACGCCGCCTCCTCGATGATGACCTCCTCGATCCGCTTGCGCTCCCGGTTGCTGGCATCAAGCTGGCCAGCCAGCCGCCTGGCCCGCGCCGGATCGTCCGTCATCAGCAATTCCAGCCCCACGTCCGCACTTCCCAGCCGACCGGCGGCATTCAGGCGGGGACCAATCAGGAACCCGAGATGATAGCAGTCCAGCCGGGTCCGGATACCGGCAACCCGCACGAGAGCCTGGATACCGCAACGCGCCGCAGTGCCGTTCAGGCGGTTAAGCCCGTGCCGCACCAGCGTGCGGTTCTCGCCGGTCAGCGGCACCACGTCCGCTACCGTACCGATCGCCACGAGATCCAGGTACTCGCGCAAGTCAATCGCACCGGCCTCCGCGCGCCCGTCGGCTAGAGCCTGCTTCACGAGCCCGTGGCAGAGCTTGAACGCCACGCCGACTCCCGCCAGCGGTTCGACGTCTGCCGGTGCGCCAAGCTTGGGGTTGATCACCGCGACGGCAGCCGGCAGCGTCAAGTCCTGGCCCTCATGGTGGTCGGTGATGATCACGTCAATACCCTTGGCCGCCGCATCGGCGACCGCCTCGATCGAGCGCGTCCCGCAATCCGCAGTCACAATCAGCGAGGGCCGCGTCTCCTCGATCACCTTGCCCAGCGCACCGATAGAGAAACCGTACCCGTCTTCCAGCCGACGGGGAAGGAATGAACTCGCCGTGGCACCGAACCGCTTAAGGACAAGCATGAGCATGGCTGTACTCGTCACCCCGTCGCAGTCGTAATCGCCGTAGACAGTAATCCGTTCGCCGGCATCGATGGCGCGCCAGATCCGGTCGACCGCCTCACGCATCCCGTGCATCTCGAACGGATCCGACAGGTCACTGAGGCGGGGATGAAGAAACCGCTCGGCCGCCGCCGGCGAGTCAATCCCGCGCGAGAGCAGCACTTTGGCAACGGGCAGAGGCAAGGCGAGCACAGAGGCCAATTCCCGTGCGCGCGCCTCGTCCACCTCGACCGTTACCCATTGTGCGATTTCCTCTTCCATCGACTAGACCTGGGCTGCTTCGGCGGCGAAGGACGGTTTCCGCCCGCGATACCAGAGGATCGCCACCGGGGTCGCGATGAAGACCGTGGAATAGGTTCCAGCCACCACGCCGATACACAGCGCCAGTGCGAAATCGAAGATCGCGCCACCACCGAAGATCAACAGCATGAATACGGTGATCAGGGTGGTGAACGACGTCAGGATCGTACGGCTCAACGTCTGATTGATGCTCAGGTTGCACAAATCCTTGAAGCTGGTCTTCTTGGTGTCCAGCTTCAGGTCTTCACGAATCCGGTCGAAGATCACAATCGTATCGTTCACGGAGTAGCCCACAATCGTCAGCAGCGCCGCCACAATCGTCAGGCTGATCTGGTTGCCCATCAGCGAGAAGAGCCCGAGCGTCACGAGTACATCATGCGCCAACGCCACCACCGCACCCAGTGCAAACCCGAACTCGAACCGCCAGGAGACGTAGATGATCATGCCGATCATCGCCAGAATCACCGCCCAGAGCGCACTGCTCTTGAGCTCCTCGCCGATTTCCGAGCCGACCTCATCCACCTGGACCTCCTTGAAGTCGGCATCCGGGAAGGCCTTCTCCAGTTCGCGGCGGATCACATCGGAGCCTCTCTCGCCACCGACCATGCCAGCACCTGCCTTCACCTGCAGCGAGGTTTCCACCTTGCTGTCGAGTTCCTTCTGGTATTGGATGACCGGATTGACCACACCGGCGGCAGTCAGCGTCGCCCGCAGTTTTTCCACCGGAACAGGCACACCCTCACCCGTGCGCGTGAAGGTGAACGTCGTCGCCGAGCCGCCCGTGAAATCCACACCGAACACACTGCCAGGCGACCTCACCGTGCGCACCGCCAGCAACCCGCAGGTGGACACGATAACCACCAGCGACAGGATCGTTGCCGGCCTGCACTTGCCGATGAAGTCGATATGCGTGTTCGCCTTGAAAAACGTCAGCATCCGGAGTGATTTGATCGAGGTCTTCGCGGCCATCAGACCGAAGATCAGCTTCGTCACCACCAGGGCGGTGTACATGCTGACCACGATACCGCCGCAGAGCGTGACGGCAAAGCCGCGGATCGGACCGGAGCCGAACACGAACAGGATGACACCCGTCATCAGCGTGGTCAGGTTGGAGTCCACGATCGCCAGGAAGGCTCGGTCATAGCCGGCCGTCACGGCCGCCAGGAAGCGTTTGCCAGCCCTCTGCTCCTCCCGGATGCGTTCAAAAATCAGCACGTTCGCATCCACCGCCATGCCGATGGTCAGCAGGATGCCCGCCACGCCGGGCAGCGTCAGCACCGGCAGCGAGATCGCACCGCCGCCCTTGCCCATGCTCATGAAACCGGCGGCCAGGATCATCCCCAGCGGCAGCAGCAGCATGTTGAGCACCAGCGCCACATTGGCCACGAGACCGGCCAGCATGTAATAGACCCCCATGAACAGCACGACACCGATACCGCCGATCAGGATCGACTTCAACCCGCTGTCGATGGAATCCTTGCCCAGGCTCGGGGCGACGTAGCGTTTCTCCTCGATCCGCACCCGGGTCGGCAACGCGCCCGAACGCAGGACGTTGACCAACCGCTTGGCCTCGACCATCTTGAAGCTGCCGGTGATCTGCGCGCGCCCGCCGCGGATCGGCTCCTTGATGCGCGGGGCGGAATAAAGCGTACCGTCGATCACGATCGCCAGTTGGCGCTCGCCCGAGGGATTCAGGGAACCGCCCGGCGCGTACTGCGTGGTAATCTCCTCGAAGCGTGTAGCCCCGCGGCTGGTGAACTCGAGACCGACAGCCGGCTGGTTCAGGTCGGTCATCTCCAGCCGGGAATTCTTCAGGTCGCCGCTGCGCAGGACCGGATTGCGATTGACGAAATACGGGCTGTAGACCAGATGTCCCTGGACCTCTTCCTCCTGGAAAAGATACTCGTAGCGCGGATCCGGGGCCTCGAAAAGCCCCTGCGTCTCCAGGAAGGCGGCATCCCGCTTGTCGGCGGGCACGTCATCGGTCATCCGGCAGTACCGGCGGCCCCCGAGGGTGACGATCTGCCACCCCGGCGGCACCTTGCCGCCGTCGAGCAGGCGGTCGACCAGTTCCTGGCTGCGCTCATGCACCATGCGGAACTCGAGGAAACCGACGCTCAGGATAAGCTGCTCGGCCTCGTCGCGTTTCTCCTCGCCGACGCCCGGAAGCTGGATCTCGATCCGGTCGGCTTTCTTGACGATGCTGGGCTCCTCGATCCCGAGGCGGTTCAGGCGGTTGCGCAGCACCTCGATCGAACGGTCCAGCGCGCCGTCGAGCGCATCCTTGACCTGGACATCCAGTTCGATATCGCTGAGCTTGGCCCCTTCATCCCCCGAACGGATGTCGCTGGCGATCTTCTCCTCATCGACCTTGACGACAAAACTGATCCCGCCCTTCAGATCCAGGCCGAAACGCACCTTGTCCTTCCATGGGATCACGCGCGAAAGCGATCCACCCAGCAAAGCCACCAGCAATATCCAGTTCCACCAAGCATGTTTACTCATCTGTTCAGTTCCTCGCAATACCCGTTCTTTTTTCAAAACACGTTCGCCGTACGGCAACCACCGCCCCTTGAACCGCTATTTCTTCTCCTCTTCCTCGACCCGGTCACCCTTTTCCAGCACACTCGATACCGACGCGCGCAGCGCCTCGACCTTGACGTTGTCGGCCAGTTTGATAACGAACGTGGTATCCTTCACATTCGTGATCGTACCGACCAACCCCCCGCCGAAGATCACCTTCGCCCCGCTCTTGAGGTTCTCGATCATCTGCCGGCGCTCCTTCTCCTTGCGCTGCTGCGGCCGGATCATCATGAAGTACATGACCCCGATGATCAGCACCATCGGCATCATCATCTGCATCAACCCGCCATTACCGCCCGCGGACGGCCCAAAAAACGCGATCATTTCCAATCCCTGCATAATCCTCGCTCCTTATCTATTCAACCTCGAAAAAGACTGCAGACTACAGACTGCAGGCTACAGACTCAACATCCCACAAACTCACTCCCCCACCGCCACCACGTTCAGCGCTTCGAATTCCCGGCGATACTCGCGGAAAAAGCCGCCGCGCACCGCCTCCCGTATTTCTGCCATGAAGGCCATATAGCGGAAGAGGTTGTGCAGCGTCAGCAACTGCAATCCCAGTATCTCCCCCACATTCAACAGATGCCGCACATACGCCCGCGGGAAATGCGTGCAGGTATAGCAGCCACACCCCTCCTCCACCGGCCTGGCATCCAGCCGGTAGGCTCCCGCCTTGACCGGATACACCCCCCGGCGCGTGAACGCCGAACCATTGCGCGCATAGCGCGTCGGCATCACGCAGTCAAACATATCCACCCCGAGCGCCACCGCCTCCAGGATCTGGGACATCCGCCCCACCCCCATCAGGTAGCGAGGCCGGTCCGGCGGCAATTCCGCCACGCCCTGCTCCATCCCCCGCAGCAGCACATCCTCGGGCTCCCCCACGCTCACGCCCCCCACGGCGTAGCCGTCAAAACCGATCCCGACCAGTTCCCGGGCACAGCGCCTGCGCAGATCGTCGAACGCACCGCCCTGCACGATTCCAAACACAAGCTGCCCCGCCGCCCGCGGCTGTTCGGAACATTTGGCCGCCCATGCTATGCTTTTCTCCATCGACTGACAAGCGTAATCCCTTGTGCATCCATGAGGCGGGCATTCGTCGAATACCATGGCGATGTCCGAGCCGAGGATCCGCTGGATCCGCATGGCCTCCACCGGCCCCAGGAAAACGCGGCTGCCATCGATATGCGAGCTGAATTCGACGCCATCATCGCGGATCTTGCGCAGGCCCGCCAGACTGAAGACCTGGAAACCGCCGCTATCGGTCAGGATCGGGCGCGACCAGCCCATGAAGGCATGCAGCCCGCCGCAGGCCTCGATCACCTCCATGCCGGGCCGCAGGTTCAAGTGATACGTGTTGCCCAGCAGGATCGAGACATCCAGCGCTTCGAGCGCCGCCGGGCTCATCGCCTTGACGCTGGCCTGCGTGCCCACCGGCATGAACACCGGTGTCTCCACCCGGCCATGCGCCGTATGCAGCACCCCGGTGCGCGCCTGGCTGTGTGCATCCACAGCCCCGATCTGAAACGTTCCCGCCGCGTCCAAAAATCACCCCGTTTTACGATTCCCTTGGTTTCAAAGTCATGGAGCATAGCCATTCCGGGACCGAAAGACAACCCTCTTGCTCTGGAACCCACCCCGAGCATCGCGTTCCCGTCCCAAACTTTATCGTTCCGCCAGTGCCGCCTAGCGCATCTGCAGGAGGCGGTGAAGCTGGAGCTGTAGGCGCACCGGCAGGGCGTCCTCGACGATCCAGGCCGCCAGGTCCTCCGCCCGGAAGCCCGCCGACGCCACCGGACTGAAATGCACCGCCGACGCCCGCCAGACGGCGTCATGCGCCCGCACAAACCGGCAGGCCCATTCATAATCCGCCCGGCTGGCGATGACGAACTTCAGCTCGTCACGCGGCCGCAGCCGCCCGAGATTGGCCATGTCGAACGAGCCTGCCGCCCCGCTGTCCGGGCATTTGACGTCCACGATCGCCACGACACCCTCGGGAATGCAGGCGATATCCAGCGAACCGTTCGTCTCCACCAGCACGGTCTTTCCCGGAATCCGCGACAGGCCCTGCAGCAGCAGCGGCGTCGCCGCCTGCAGCAACGGTTCGCCACCGGTCACCTCGATTAGCGGCACCTGCGCGGACTCGGCCTCCGCCTGCAGCGAGGCGACGGGAACCGTGCGCCCCCGCCCCTCGAACGCATAGCGTGAATCGCAGTAGGCGCAGCGCAGGTTACATCCCGCCAGCCGGATGAAGAAACACCCCATCCCGGCATAGCTCGACTCCCCCTGCAGCGAGGTGAACACCTCGCAAATCTCAAGCGTCTCGTTTGTCATGCCAGGAACCCTACCTCGCCTGCCAACACTTGGCGAGCCCATAACATCGCGAGGATACGCTGATACCGCCTTTCTGGCGGTATTTTAGGGTCGTCACCCCGTCACGTTTCTTAAAGGCGTGTTGGAAATTGGAAAATGAAAATATCACCAAACTCCGCACAGGATCCTCGACTTTCACCAGGAAAACCCCATACTCCACACACATCCGCAACATAACGTGTCACAGATGACCGCGTTACAGGCACTATGGTATAGCGAAAGAAATGGATGGGGACGATTATGTGTTGCCTAGAGGTATCCGGTGCGTTAAACGGACTGGCCGTTGAATTCGAAGCCGACGTTGTGGTTTATGGTGATGCGTCCGGCGGCGTGACGGCCGCTGTGCAGGCGGCTCGCATGGGCAAGCGGGTTATCCTGGTTTCCCAATACGGGCACTTGGGCGGGATGACCAGCAGCGGGCTCGGGTGGACCGATATCGGCAACGATCGTATCCTTGGGGGGATCTCGCGCGAGTTCTACCACCGGCTGTTCCTGCACTACCAGAAGCCAGACGCCTGGCAGCACGAGGATCGTGACACCTTCGCGAATATCGGGCAGGGAATTCCCGCGCTGAACCCGGAGACGGAGCTGGCCTCGACCTTTGAACCGAAGGTCGCGGAGGCGGTGTTCGACTCACTCGCCAAGGAGGCCGGCATTCACGTGGTCCCCGGTCGCGTCGATCTCCAGGCGGGCGTCGTCAAGGCAGGCAAGCGCATTACCGCCATCCGGCTGGAGGACGGCACGACGATCCGTGGCAAGGTCTTCATTGATGCCTCATATGAAGGCGATCTGCTGCCCGGGGCGGATATACCGTTCGTCGCGGGACGCGAGTCCAACGAGGAGTTCGACGAGCAGAACAATGGCCATACTGGCGTTGCCCGGGAGAACCAATTGCCCGACGGCATCGACCCCTACGTCGTGCAGGGAGACCCCGCGAGCGGGCTGCTGGCCGGGGTGAACCCGGACCCAGGTGGAAACAAAGGCGAAGGCGATCGCCGGCTGCAGGCCTATTGCTACCGCATGGTCCTGACGGACGTGCCAGCCAACCGACGGCCAATCGCCCGGCCCTCCGCCTACAACGAGACGGACTATGAGATCCTTTTTCGCGCCATCGAGGCGGGACAGCGCAGCGGGTTCTTCAAGCTCTCGCCCATGCCGAACCACAAGACCGACAGCAACAATACCGGCGGCATCTCGACCGACTACATCGGCTACAACCACAGCGAGGGCCGGGACTGGTCCACACTCAACCACAAACAACGCGACGCGCTTGGCGCCAGGCACCGCGACTGGCAACTCGGCCTGGTGTGGACGCTGCAGAACCACCCGAGGGTTCCCGAGACGATCCGCAAGGAATACACCACGTGGGGACTGCCACAGGATGAGTTCACCGACAACGACAACTGGCCCTTCAATATTTATGTCCGCGAGGCCCGTCGGATGCGGTCGGATTTCGTCATGACCGAGAATCACTGCAAGCGGGTGCTTACCGTTGAAGACCCGATCGGGATGGGTGCCTACACACTCGACTCGCACAACACGCAGCGCTTTGTCCACAACGGCATGGTCAAGAACGAGGGCGATATTCAATCATTCATCGGCGGGCGGGCCTACGGGATTTCCTACCGGTCGATTGTCCCGCCGGCGGAGGCGTGCGAGAACCTGCTCGTTCCCTGGGCGCTGTCGGCCACCCACATCGCGTTCGGATCCATCCGCATGGAACCGGTATTCATGGTTTTGGGGCAGAGTGCCGCCACGGCAGCCTGCATGGCGATCGATGCAGACACACCCGTGCAAGCGGTGCCCTACCACGATCTGCGCACACGCCTCCTGGAGGACAGCCAGCGTCTGGAGTAGCCTGCATATTTTTGGGTGTATTTCCTGAATGGCAATGTGCTAGGATAAAGCCTTTGTTTCGAGGAAACGGATTTTGAGCAAGGGTTGACCATGTATATCTGGATATCGTTTTTCATCGTGTCGCTGATGCTGCTGGGCGCGAGCCTGGCCTGTTTCTTTGATCACCGGCGACGCCGGCAGGCCCCTTTCGCGCAGGGGATCTCGTTCATCATCCCCTGCTACAACGACGCCGACACCATTGAGCAGACCGTACGCAGCATCTTCGATTCCTGGCACGGCGACCGCTTCGAGGTCATCGTGGCCAATGACGCCAGTACCGATGATTCCGCCGCCGAGCTGGAACGACTGAAGACCCGGTTCCCCATCCGCGTCGAGCATAACCCGGTGAACCTGGGGAAGGCGGAGACGCTCAACCGCACCACCGGGCTGGCGGCCCATGAGGTGATCGTCTTCGTGGATGCCGACACCAGCCTGAACATCCGCGCCATCAACGACATGACCGCGCGCCTCGCGCACGACCCTCGGCTGGGTGCCGTCAGTTGCCCCTACCGCCCGGCCAACCGGGGCTGGCTGCCCCGTCTGCAATCGATCGACTACAGCATGATCTCCCTGCTCCAGGGCGCGTACAACATCTTCTCGGGACTGGCGTTGTGGGGCGGCTGCATCGCGGTGCGCAAGGTGGCATTCCATCAGGCGGGCTGTTTCTCGCTCTCGGCGATCACCGAGGATGTCAACCTCGCCTACACCCTCAACCGTGCCGGCTGGCGGGTCGAACAGAGCCTGATTCCCGTCGCCAGCCATGTGCCCGACACCATCCGAACCTGGATCCGCCAGAAGATCCGCTGGACCGCCGGCGGCTTCCAGTGCCAGTTCCGCCACCCGTCCGTATGGCTGCGCAACCCGCTGCAGGTCATACTGATCGCGCTGTATTCCGTGCTGTCCCTGAATGCCTTCGGCACGCTGATCCAGCAGACCGTGCAACTGGACCGGTTCTACGACAACATCGCCCCGCTGGCCAGCCTGATTCCCTTCAGTCAGCTCATCGACATCCTCGAGGCGCAGATCGGGATGTCGTTTGCCGGCAGCCTGCGGCTGACGATCTGCTTTACGCTGCTTTCGACGGTCTACATCGTCCCGCTGATCTCGAAATGGCGCGACAGCGCCCTGCTGCTGCTGATCGTGCCCTTCTCGCTGATCTACTTCCCGCTGTACACGATGATCTCGATCGCCGGCCTGGCCTATCTTCTCACCAATGCCCGCCGTATCGAGCGCACGTTGCGCGCCTGGTAGCGAGCGCCCGGCCCCCCGGATCCGGCCCGGCTACCCGCGCGCCAGCGTGACGACCGAGACCGAGACGGCCCCCGCCGCCTTCAGGACTCGCGCGCACTCGTCCACGGTCGCCCCCGTGGTCATGACGTCGTCGACCAGCAGCCAGCGGCGCCCGTCGATCCACTCGGGCATGGCCGCCCGGAACGCGCCGCGGACGTTGCGCTTGCGCTCCTCGGCATCCAGCCGCGTCTGGGTCCGCGTGAACCGCTGCCGTTCCAGGACCCGGTGCGCGACCGGCACCCCCAGTTGCCGTCCCACTTCGGCGGCCAGCAGGCGGGACTGGTTGTAGCTGCGCTCGCGCGCCTTGACCGGATGCAGCGGCACACAGGCAATCGCATCGAACCGCTCGCCGGGAAAATGAGCACGCACGCAACCGGCCAGCAGCAAGCCAAGATCCGCGCTCAGGTGCGTCGCCCGGTTGTACTTGTAGTGGTGGATGGCCTCGCGCACCGAGCCACGGAAACGCAAGGCGGAACGGGCACGCTCGAACGCCGGCTGAGTCCGCCTGCACCAGCCGCACTCGAACGCATGCTCGACCAGCCCATCGACCGGATCGCCGCAGCGGGCGCATACCGGGTCGGCGATGTAATGTGCGCCGGCAAGGCAATCCCAGCACAAATGCCCGCCGCCGGGCTCTGCAGGTGAACCACAGCCCTCGCAGCGACGCGGATAGCACACATCCAGCGCCGACACCGCCCGCTCCCGCAACCACCGGCCCGCTTGTACTCCCGCCGACAGCATCACGTCCGCGGACAGGCGAAGCCGCATCGTCATCCCCTGTTGTTGATTCGCGATCATCGGCGCCACCATACACGAGGAAGCGCACGAACACGAGGGTAACTTTTTTGTGGGTCTTCCGCAGAATCTGTGGGTGGCTTCCCGTTTTTCCTGTTCATGGTTGACCGACGAAGCGGGTGGATTAAGCGTAACCAGGTAAGTGTGAGTTTAAGGGTACGGTCAAGTGTGGGATTAAGCGTCATGTTCAGCCTGTCGACGGTTATTTCGCCAACACTTCATCGAACACTTATACCTCGACTTAATCCCCACCCTTACTTGGTTACGCTTAAACCACTCTCTTTATCGATCTTTGCAGCCCAAACAATTCTGGTACGAGATCATTCCGCCAATTCTACGCCGCCAATTCACGCAATCCCACTGCCAGCAGGCCAGTTTGACAGAACCCCGCGAACATACATACCCACAGATTCTGCGGAAGACCCCCATTTTTACTTACAGAACCCCTCGTGGTGCCCGGCTTCAAGCGGGCACCACGAG
>CAZSRU010000057.1:0-18271 GCA_964609395.1 uncultured Victivallales bacterium | reverse complement strand
GTGCCTCCGTGGTGAGGTGCCTGTGCCCGGCTAAGATTTAGATGCGTTTGCCCTGGATGTTGGGCGTTGGGCGTTGAATTATCGATCATAAATTGTTATGTATTTTCTTCGATTCGTATAAAACCCACAAACAAAAGGAGACCACATGATCATCGCAGACTTGAAGAAAATCGAGGGGCGCCGCTATCCGGCCGGGCGTCGCACCCAGAATCTCGCGGGCGGCGTCTCCCCCGTCAAGGCCCAGAACTTCGCCATGGGCATGGTCACGCTCGACCCCGACGGCGGCCAGGTTCCCTGGCACAACCAGGAGCAGGAGGAGGTCTACTTCGTGGTCGAGGGCACGGGCGAGATGTGCCTGGGCGAGGAGGTTTCGGAACTGAGTACCGGCCAGATCGTCAAGATCCCGCCGGGAGTCTTCCACCAGCTCAGCAACAAGGGCAAGACCCCGCTGCGCATGATCTACTGCTACGGCCCCGCAGGCGATGTGGCCCACTGGAAGCAGGAGCTCGCCGGCACCCTGCCCGCCGCCGGCAAGGAGGCCCCGCCCCTGCCGAAGGGCGCGGCCTATAAACAGTGCACCGATCTGCCCGAAGGCGGCCCCATCATCATCTGACCGCCAATCCTTTCAGATACTGCTGCCGAGTCTCCTCGGGAAATTTCTCGATGGCATATCTCAACATGGTTCGCGGCATGGTCCGGTAGTGCCGGATCAGGAAACCTTCCTCCTTGCTCCTGTCCCGCTTGCCGACCTCCCGCAGCATCCATCCGACGGCCTTGTGGATCAGGTCGTGAGCGTCGGCAACAAGGATTTCGGCGATGTTCAGGGTTTCGTCGAAATCATGATGCCTGAGGAACCGGAAGGTGGACAGGATCGCGATCCGCCGTTCCCATAGGGATTCCGAGCGTGCGAGGTCATGCAAGGGCTTGCGTGAGCGGCGCTCCAGGTAAGCCCCGACAACATGTTCGGCCGAGACATCGACAAGATCCCAGTTGTTTATGAACGCGGTGTGGTCCAGGTATGCCCGGTAGACCGCCGCCTGTTCGTCCGGCGTGCCTGCCTTGAACTTGAGAGAGAGGATGATCAAGGCAAGGAGCCGCTCTTCATGAATGGCCGACCGCAGCAGGGTCAATGTGTCGGACAGAGGCAGCGTTCTATGGTCACGCGCAACACGACGCGTTGCCGGAACGCGGACGCCGATAAACCGGTCCCCTTCACCATATTCACCGGGACCGGTCTTGAAGAATCGCTGCAAGAAAACGGCATCCGTCACATCGGCAGAAGCCCGCAGTGCTTTCCGTATATCGCTTAACATATTCCCCGCCGTTTCCGAGCATTCGGCGTGTCCGGCGAGCTTTGGCTAGTGCGGACCCTGCCGTGGTTGACATGGTTTTTATCTATGCGCCAGTTTGGCCGATGCGAGACGGTTTAAACTGACACCAGCTTCAGCGGCCTCCAAGGCGAGTTCACGGTGCACATTAGGAAGGACGCGCACCATGAACTTCCCGCTGAACGACCGACTTGCCAACGGCTCTGGGATTGGCTCCCGTTGTGTATTCATATCCTCAACAACATCAGCCACTACAGAGCGAACCCCCCGGAGCGCCGCTTCGGGCGCCGCGGCCAGCCAGCTCAATCCCGGAAATTCCGCGCACAGACCAACGTACTCATTGTCTTCTTCCGACCACGTGACGCGGTAGGTATAGTGATCATGTGGAATGGTTTTCATAGTCCCACCTCTCTATTGCCTTCAATACTTGCCAGACCTGGTAAACTTTCGCTTTCCCTTTGTCATCCTGAATGTTTACCCGTGGATCCCCCAGCCATGGTGTCCTGTAGATCCGATGGCTAGTTCCTTTTTGCCTTGGTTGTCCGAAATACTTCTCGCATACCCGGCACAACCATGAAGGTTTCACCGCCCCGCCGCCTAAAAGCACAGGCATCGTCGTTTGGCGAGGCTTTTTCCATGGATTCCTATGAAAGGACCTCAACCCATGATTCGTCAAACTTGAGTGCCGACAGCACTTCGTCACGGTCGAGTCGCGGCGGTTTTCTGATGCGGATTGCCAAGCGGTGTTCGGGGACATCTTCGATAATTGTGAATTGTGACCCGTGCGGTTGCCATGTAAAAACATGGCCGTCTCCACTCTTGTCATACCCTTCGAGATTATCGTTGTCATTCCACTGCCACCAGTAAGCCTTCGGGTCATACATGATCGTATCGAGCTCAAAAGCCGCAAGCTCCAAGAGATCGTCTGACTTCACCAAAACAACCGTGCGAAGGTGCTGGTACTTCTTTCGGACACCAGCAACGCGTTCATTATAGATCGAGAGCACCTTTTCACCCATGTCGCTAGGATCAACGTTTTTGACCTTGTCCTGGCCAAATGAAAACGACACAGAATTGCGTCCTGAAATCAGTCGAACTTTAGCTACCGTGGCCGGTCTCGCGTTTTTTACGGTTTTTGCACCCCAAGCGGTCTGCTGCAGTATGATATCGTCAAGCCCGACATTCGAAGGTTGCCAATTCGCACCAACAAGCCTGGCAAAAATTTCTTCCCAGTCCGTACCCTCAAGCCGGGGCGTTCCTCTTGATGCCAACAGATAAACTATTTCTTTCCCGAGGTTGAGTGCAAAACTACTAGGAAATTTGTTAAGCGGATACGGAGGGCTGTATTTTTCGACCGTTCTTAGCTTTGGTCTTCTTGCCATAGCGTGATCCTTTCTCAAGCAACATCAATTGCCCGTCGAACGCCTGTTTGCTTGAATATTCCAAACCAGAATGATTCCCGCCTGACCAGCCGCATGACAGAAAGACATTATTTAAGACCGCTTCTGCCATCGGAACAGGCAGGCTGTTGCCTGCTTGCTTCCGTGTTTGCCCGTAATTGCAAACAATATTGAAATCATCCGGAAACCCTTGAAGACGAAGCATTTCGCGTGGAGTAAGGCGCCTTTCGCCATTGACCAGCAAGTAATTGTACGACGCCCCCGCTCGAAGTGCACATGAGAAAGGATACGCGCTGATATGTCCTGACTTGTTCTCGTGCCAAATTGTCGGTTCCTTTGTTGGCGGATGCTGGGCAAGTCGTCTTTCGCGAATGTAATCAGACGCGTAGAACTCTTTTGGAACCCGCTTTTCCAACAGATCGCTAAGCGGTCTCATTGGAATTCCTCCCTTGGGCCACTCAAACGCACTTGGATTTCTGAATCCGACAATAAACACGCGTTCTCGCTTCTGAGGAAGGCCAAAATCCAGGGCGTTGAAAATCCTGCGGTCTGTCTGATACCCCAAACTGCGCAGAACTTCCATAATTCTGGCAAGCGTCTTTCCTCCATTATGTCCCGCCAGAAGTTTAACGTTTTCCAGAACGAACGCTTGCGGTTTCTTCGCTTCGATAATACGAGCTATCTCAAAAAACAGAGTCCCTCTGGCGTCCTCAAACCCCTTCCGGTGTCCGATTATACTGAACGGCTGGCATGGAAAACCTGCAAGCAAAATGTCATGGTCAGGGATTGAATCGGCATCAATAGCGTGAATGTCGCCAGCCGGTGCCTCACCAAAGTTTGTCTCATAAGCCTTTTGGCAGTCAGGATCAATATCGCTGGACAAGACGCACTCGGCTTGGACATCAAGCTTTGCCGCTACACCTTCAATGGCATAGCGGAAGCCGCCGATTCCGCAGAAGAGGTCTATGAATCGAACTGTCTTTTTCGTACTATCAATCACATCGTGAACGCTATCATCTACCCAAATACTTCTCAAGATTAATCATTCAATTTTCCGCCTTGGAGCAAGCAGGTTGGGCGAGGGGTTGCAACTGGCCTCGGTGATGCCCGGCTCCGCGGTCAGCATATCGGCAAGCATGCCATGTGCGGGCATGCGAACCAGCGTGAGATTGCATTCACCGTCCACAATCCGCTGTGTTTCAAGAATCTCGAATACCGTCTGCGCCACCTCGGGGTCACTGCAGATGTTCGCCATCGCCTTGCCGACTATGGCCGGTCGTACCGCGGAGGCCTTGCCGAACTCGATCGCCGCCTGGCGCTCTGCCGTGCTCCTTATGATGCTGACCTGGTTGGCCCCATCCTGCCGGATGGCCGAGGTAACCTGCCGCAGCCGGTTCACCACCTTGCTTTCGATCTGCCGTATCATCTCCGGATCACGGAAATGCACCTTGCGGATGTAGATGGACCCCAGCTTGTAGCCCCATTCGTTCGACTTGGGCGTGACCTCCTCGCGCACTGTTCGACTCATGGGGTGCCGGTCCACCAGCATCTTGGCCAATGGCAGATTGCTCAGGCATCGCACGGTGGAATTACCCACGTTGGCCGCCAGCGACCCGCGTGGATCCGCATTCTTGAAAAGATAGGCCACCGGGTCGCTGATGAACATCTCGTACCAGATCCCGATACCCATCGGCGCGCCTTCCTCGGAGTTGACCGGCTGACTGCGCAGGTACGCCTGGTCCAGGCGCATGTCGGTCACATGACAACGCCCCAGCCACCCCACAAACAGCGCCTTCCAGCCCAACCGCGGCCATAGGAAATAGAACCCCGGATCGTCAAGCGTCCCGATCACCTTGCCGAACAGCACATACACGCGGCACTGGCGCTCGCGCACGATGGCGTAGACACCAAGGATGCGCGCCACACCCAGCGCCACGGGCAAACCGATCATAAAAACGAAAAAGGAAACAACGGCAGACATCACGATTAGATTCACGGTTTCACCTCCGCAATAACCCGCTTGGCGCAAGAGAACAGGGCCAGCTTCACGTTCCGCACATACGCGTGCATCGCCGCCTCGCCGTGCTGCTTGAGCAACGTCAATTGGTCGGCCAGACGCCGCAGCGGCTCGACCTCCGCTTCCGCCTTGAGCGTCTCGATTTCCACCGCCCGCCTGGATTCGACGATGCGTTGGTCCGCGGCGGCCGTCGCCAGGCTGATGTCCGAGGACACCTGATTGTGCGCCGTGTTAATCGCCGCCAACGCCGATTCCACCTCTTGCGGCGGGTCTATTCCCGTAATGAGAGAAGCGTCGAGCAGAATCCCATAGCGGGCTTGCGAACACTGGCATTCCTTGTCCATGTGCTCATTCAGGTCCCGCAGGTTCTTGCGCAGGTCGTTGATCGAGATGCCCTCGACCAGCACCGCGTCCGGCACCCCGGACGCCTCCGCCTGCCGCGGCGCCTCGAAGGTGGCGATCCGTTCCCGCAGCACGGACACGAAGTACCCCATCACATGCGCGATCGGGTTGGTCACGCCGAAGATGTAGGCATACAGGTTCCGATCAGACACCTGGAACCGGATCTGTCCCGTCAGACCCGTGTTCAACTGGTCCTTCGTCACCGCATCGAGGACCGTGCCGTTGCGATTCGCCGAGGGCGACTCCGGATCAAACGCCATATTGGCCGTTTCCGTGGCGACCGAGACCTTGTGTATGTGTTCCCACGGCCACTTGAAATACGGACCACCCGGCATAATGACCCGGACTTGCGGATAACAGTACCGCTCCTTCTCTGTTTCCCTCAGGGAATCGGCGATCACGTCATCAAGGCTTGTCAGGTTGCCCAACCGCTGGGCGCGCCCGAAGACCGTCTTCACCGCCCGCTGGTTCGGACCAACCGTGTACCAGCCAGTCAACCCGACACGCAGGATGAACCAAGCCGCGAACCCCAGCATCACTCCAGTCAACATATCCATATACTTCTCCTTCTCCTTGAGATCGTCGATTCTATAGATTGAGCACCAGGCGAAGACCTTCATCAACCTGACGCATCGTCTCCGCGTCGAGGGTCTTGATCCGTTCCCTCAGGAACGTTCGGTCGATGGCTGCAACTTGCGAGACGTTGACCACTGAGGGTTTCGAAAGACCGGATGAGCGTGCGGCAATACGGACGTTACCGGGAGCAGCGCCAAGCTTAAGGTTGGAGGTGACGGCAGCACAAAGTACAGTCCTGATTGCGCTACGCGTAAAGGCGTCTGACTGAACGACCAGGACAGGGCGGCGGTAGCCCGGCTCGGAACCCAATGGGTCCGGCAACGCGGCCCACCAGATATCTCCCCGTTGCATTACCAATCCTCCTTCGGAAGTGACAAGGATTGGAGACGAGCAAATACAGGGTCGAGCGAAGAATCCTCATTGGCATACACTTCGTTCAGCCGCCGCGTTACATCATCGTTACGGTGGTGCAGGAGGTACTCGTCCACTGCCACCGTGAACAAGGAGCTGCGTGTCATCTTGCGACGATGAGCAAAACTCTCGACCCGCGCGAACACATCATCAGGTACGGATATGGCTGTCTTCATGGCATCAAGGTATAATACTGGTTATACCCCTGTCAATTGTCAATTATGCCGGCGGTTATTGTTGAAACTCAGGCCGTGATCGCCTTTGAATTGATGGAGGGGTGGGTTAATAATGGATTCGCTGGGCTTATTCCTCGGTTTCCTTGAGGGCGGTGAATATGCGGTTGCCGTCGACTATCGTAATGTTTGCCGGGAGGGAAACTGCGGTCTTGCCTAGTTCCGGCACGAAGATGACATATTCCAGTATCTGGTTTCCGCCATCGAGGGTTGACGGTGGTCTTTTGGCCATCAAGTCCCTGACGATCCGTTCAATGTCCACCTGTCCGGCAGGCCGCGCGAGGCTTTTGCATTCGCCCAGGATGATGGCCGCCTGGTCGAGGGAGGTACTTGCAACATCCCACTCGCTCTGGTTGCCTTGCCAGTAGCGGCCTGCTGTGTGCCACTCGCGATTGAATAGACCCAGGCGCGGAATCGCCAGGCGGCACAGATCTTCCCAGGCTTCGGCCCGGAGGTGCGCCCAGTCGTTATCCAGTAGCTTCAGGCGGGCGGCCTTGGGAGCAGTCCGGAGGCTTCCCCGGTGTGGCGCAACCGCCTTGAACCAGAGCCGGAGGAAAGGATCCGCCAATTGGTAGAGTGCCTTTTTGCTGCGTTTTTCATTTTCACCATATGGAACCTCACGATGCACATAGCCGAGTTGCTGCAACTGATGAAGGCTGCGGGTCAACGATGTGGCATGGGTCTGCAGTCGTGCCGCGATCTCGGATGATTTGCGAGCCCCCAGGCCAATGGCATCGAGGATGGGACGCAGCGGGATGGCGGAGGGCATTTCCTGACGTAGCAGGCGCTCGACTTCATCATGCAATACGCCTAGCGGCGAGAGCACAAGCTCGTCAAGCGCCTCCCGATGGCGGTCTTGAAAAGGAGTCGCAAGCTCCCAGTAGCGCGGAACACCACCCCAGCAGGTGTAGAAGTCAAGCAGGGCCTGCGGTGAAGTCATGCCCGATGCATCGCCTATATATCCGGGCAGGAGCGGATCCAGCTTCAAGACCTGTTCCGCGCGTCCGTAGAGCGGGGCTTCGGCGTTAAGGATACTATCCATCATCATCCGCTGGCTAGAACCGGACAATGCCAGAAGGATACCGCCCTCTCGTTTCTCGCGGTCAACCCATTTCTGTAGAACGCTTGGCAGTTCCGGGGCTCCGGATACCAGGTACGGAAACTCGTCAAGGATAAGCGGTCCGCGCCAATTGGACTGGCGGGCATCGCGTGACAAGCGGTTCAGCAGGGTTGTCCAGTCGGGATAGGGGACGTCAGCGAAACCAGGGAAGGCGGTATGTAAGGCTTCCGCCAGATACTGGCGCTGGATGGGTGGGGCGGATTCATCCGCCACCCAGTAGATGCCGTTGGTTTGCTTGCTCCATTCGGTGAGCAGCCGGCTTTTTCCCAGTCGCCGGCGTCCCCAGACGATTACCAGTCCCGCGCCCTCGGTGCTGGTCGCTCGCATCAGTCGCGACATTTCCTGTTTACGGTCGATGAATTTCATCTTGCCTCCAAATGGTTCTTATAATTATGCACGGCGACATAATGTTTGCGAGCATAATGTTTTTCTTACCTGCAACAGGTGTGTAAGGAAACGGGTTCTTGTTTGACATATTGTATAATCGGGTGCATGGTTGCCTAAAGTAACGGCAGGATGGATGATGATGAACGATCCAATACAGCAAAAGCGCGAGTACAAACACGGCTTTGTGACCGATATCGAGCAGGACACCTTTCCGAAAGGACTCAGCGAGGAGGTCGTCCGCCAGATCTCGCAGCGCAAGCAGGAACCGGACTTCCTGCTGGAGTTCCGCCTGAAGGCGTATCGCTGGTGGAAGGAACAGACCCCGCCGACATGGGCGGCGGTGCATTTCCCGCCGATCGATTTCAACGAGATCAGCTATTTCTCCGCGCCGAAGTCTTTTGCGGATGCCCCCAAGAGCCTTGACGACGTCGACCCCGAGCTGCTGCGGACCTTCGAACGGCTGGGCGTGCCGCTGCACGAGCGCGGGCGACTGGCCGGGGTGGCGGTGGATGCGGTGTTCGATAGCGTGTCCGTGGGCACGACGCACCAGGAGATGCTCGCGGAGCACGGGGTCATCTTCTGCTCGTTCTCGGAAGCCGCCCGCGAGCACCCGGATCTGGTCAGGCGCTACCTTGGCTCGGTGGTGCCCCCGACGGACAATTTCTACGCGGCGCTGAACTCGGCGGTGTTCTCGGACGGGTCGTTCGTCTTCATTCCCAAGGGCGTTAAGTGCCCGGTGGACCTCTCCACCTATTTCCGGATCAACGCGGGCAATATCGGCCAGTTCGAGCGCACGCTGATCATCGCCGAGGAAGGGGCCAGCGTTTCCTACGTGGAGGGCTGCACGGCACCGATGCGCGACGAGAACCAGCTTCACGCCGCGATCGTGGAACTGATCGCGCTCGACGATGCCTCCATCAAGTATTCCACCGTGCAGAACTGGTACGGGGGCGACGAGGAAGGCCGCGGCGGGATCTATAATTTCGTAATCAAGCGCGGACGCTGCGAAGGCAAGCGCTCGCGAATCTCCTGGACGCAGGTCGAGGCCGGCGCGGCGATCACCTGGAAGTATCCCAGCGTGATCCTCAAAGGCGACGACTCGGTCGGCGAGTTCTACTCCGTGGCGCTGACCAACAACCGCATGCAGGCCGACACCGGCACCAAAATGATCCACATCGGCAAGAACACCAGCAGCACGATCGTCTCGAAGGGGATCTCCTGCGACCGCTCCAGCAACAGCTACCGCGGCCTGGTGCGCATCACCCCGGGGGCGCAGAACGCCCGCAACTACTCGCAGTGCGACTCGATGCTGGTCGGGGACGCGTGCAGCGCCAACACGTTCCCCTATATCGAGGTGCAGAACGATTCGTCCGTCGTCGAGCACGAGGCGACCACCTCGCGCATCTCCGACGACCAACTCTTCTACCTCCAGTCGCGCGGGCTGGACAGCGAGCAGGCCGTCTCGCTGCTGGTCAACGGGTTCTGCCGTGAGGTCTTCAAGACGCTGCCGCTGGAATTCTCGGTGGAGGCGGTCAAGCTGCTGGAAATGAAACTGGAACATAGCGTGGGGTAAGGGCAATGAGTATACTTCGGATTCACGATTTAAGGGCAAAGGTGGTTGACGGTCCGGCGATCCTGCAAGGGGTCGACCTGGAGATCGCCGCCGGCCAGATCCATGCCGTCATGGGACCCAACGGGTCCGGCAAGAGCACGCTGGCGAGGGTGATCGCCGGACATCCGGACTACGAGGTCACCGGCGGGAGCATCGAGTACTACACGAACGGGCGCTGGACCGACGTCCTGGCGATGGCACCGCACGAGCGCGCCTGCGCGGGGATTTTCCTGGCGTTCCAGTATCCGGTGGATGTCCCCGGCGTAAGCAACGAGCTTTTCCTGCATACCGCCTTCAACGCGGTCTGCCGCGCACAGGGGATTCCCGAGACCGATGCCTTCGATTTCCGCGAACTGCTGACCGGGAAGCTCGAGCTGATCGGGATGGACCCGTCGTATCTCGAGCGCCCGGTCAACCTCGACTTCTCGGGCGGCGAGAAGAAGCGCAACGAGATCCTGCAGATGGCGGTCCTCGCGCCGCGACTGGCGATCCTCGACGAGACCGATTCGGGGCTCGACGTGGACTCGCTGCGGATCGTCGCAGAAAGCGTACGCAAACTGGCGTCGCCGCAGAACGCGACCCTGATGATCACGCACTACCAGCGGATGCTCAAGTACATCACCCCGGATGTGGTGCATGTCCTCGCCGACGGCAGGATCCTCAAGACGGGCGACCACACGCTCGCCGACGAGGTCGAGAACCGCGGATACGAATGGATCCTCCGATGAACATGCCTGCAAAAGCAATACCGGGGCCACTGGCCAACCGGCTCGGCAACTGGATCGACTCCGGCCATGCCGGTCCGGAATGGCTGCTTGGCCAGCGACGGGCGGCGCTCGAGCTGCTGCTGCGCAACGGCCTGCCGACACGCAAGACCGAGGACTGGAAGTACACCGACACCAGCGCCATCACCGACCGGGAATGGAATTACCCGCCGCTGGACGAGGATGGCATGGTGACAGGGCAGAGGCATCCCCCGGAGATGCTGCACGCCGATGAGCTCAACATCGTGCTGGTGAACGGCATTTTCTGCCCGGCGCTGTCGAACATCGGCAACGAGGACACGATCGAGCTGTTACCCTTGCGCAGCCCGCTGGCCGAACCCCTGCTGGAAGCCGCCCTGGCGCAGTCGGACGCACCGATGGAGCTGCCCTTCAGTACGCTCAACCGGGCCGGCTGGCGGGACGGCATTGCCCTGACAATTGCCCCCGGCAAGCACCCTCCCGCGCGCATCCATTTCCTGCTGCTGCATGATGGCGACACGCAGAACGCCTTGATCACACCGCGCCTCGTGATCCGCGCCGGGGCGGGATCGGACGCGACCGTCGCCATCACGCACGCCTCGTGCTCCCGCGCAACCTGCCTGAGCGTGCCCTGCATCGATGTCGACATCGCCGACGGCGCCCGCCTGCAGCTCTACCAGACCCAATCGCTCAACAACGCCTCCTACCATGCCGGAGCCTTGCGCGTCACGCTCGGCCGCGATAGCTCGCTAAAATCGTTCGAGGCCGCCTTCGGAGCCGCCCTCGCGCGGCAGAACCTAACGGTGACCTTCAATGCCCCCGGTGGCGAGGCCACGCTCAACGGCATCTACACCCTCGACGGCGACCGGCTGTGCGACTTCCATACGGCGATTGTGCACCGCCAGCCGAACTGCCGCAGCCGCCAGGTATACAAGGGAATCCTGGACGAGCGCGCCACCGCCGTCTTCAACGGGGCCGTGCAGGTCGCTCCCGGTGCCAGCGGCACGGACGGCTACCAGCTCAACCGCACGCTGCTACGCAGCCCGCAGACACGCGTCTTCACCAAGCCGGAACTGCGGATCGACAACGATGACGTCCGCTGCACGCACGGGGCCTCCGTGGGCCAGCTCGACCCGCGCCAGCTTTTCTACCTGCAAAGCCGCGGCATCGGTCCGCAGCAGGCCCGCGACATCCTCGCCCGCGCATTCGTGGAGGATCTGCTCTTCGCCATCGACTCGCCGCGCCAGCGGGAAGCGCTTGACCGCTGCCTCAACACCCACTTCAATAGGGAATCATGAAACCGACCCTGGATATCGACGCCATCCGCCGCCAGTTCCCCTGCCTTGACGTCCCGGTCAACGGCAAACGCCTGGCTTGGCTGGATACCGCCTCGACGGCCCTGAAGCCCGACTGCGTGACGAAGGCCGTCAGCGATTACGACCGGAACAGTCCCGCCAATATCCATCGCAGCGTGCATGCGCTCGGCGAGACCGCCACCGCCCTTTTCGAGGACAGCCGCCAGACCGTGCAGCGGTTTATCAATGCCGCCTCCCCTGCCGAGATCGTCTTCACCTCGGGAACTACCGACAGCATCAACACCGTGGCGATGGCCGCCGGCCTGCAATGGCTGCGGGCAGGCGATGAGGTGCTGGTCACCGAACTGGAACACCACGCCAACATCGTGCCGTGGCAGATGCTGCGCGACCGTATCGGCATCACGCTGCGCGTCGTACCCGTCACCGACAGCGGCGACATCACGCCCGAAGCCTTCCAGCGCGAGCTGACGCCGCGCACACGGCTGGTGGCTTTCACCGCGGTCTCCAACGCCATCGGCACCGAACTGCCCGTGGCCGCGCTGACCCGGCTCGCGCATGCGTCCGGTGCCAAGGTCCTGGTCGATGCCGCCCAGGCCGCCGCATGCATGCCGTTCGACGTCCAGGCGCTCGATTGCGATTTCCTGGTCTTTTCCGGTCACAAGCTCTTCGGTCCGACCGGCATCGGCGTCCTGTACGGCAAGCAGGCGCTGCTGGAGGAGCTGCCGCCAGTCAAGGGCGGCGGCGACATGATCCGCTCAGTCAGCTTCGAGAAGACCCTCTACAACGACCTGCCCTATAAATTCGAGGCCGGGACACCCAACATCGCCGGGGCGATCGGGCTGGGCCGCGCCATCGCGTTTATCGAGGACATCGGTTTTGACGCGATCATGGGGCACGAGGCGACGCTTGTGGCCCAGGCGCTGGAACGGTTGAGCACGATTGACGGCGTCACGATCATCGGCCAGCCTGGAAAGCGGCGCAACATCATTTCATTCGTCATCGACGGCGTCCACCCGCACGATGCAGGTACCCTGCTCGACGAGGACGGGGTGGCCGTGCGAGCCGGTCACCACTGCGCCCAGCCGCTGCTAACCCGTCTCGGCGTGCCCGCGACGGTGCGCGCCTCGTTCTCGATCTACAACAACCGGCAGGATATCGAACAGCTTGCCGCGAGCATCAACCGTATTACCAGGATCTTCGCATGAGCAGCGCCACCGACCTCTACCAGGAAATCATCCTGCACCACAGCCGCCAGCCGCGCCACTACGGACCCCTGCCAGGCGCCACGCACGCCTACAAGGCCGACAACCCGCTTTGCGGCGACAGCTACACGATCTACCTGCAGGTGGAAGATGGCATGATACGGCAAACCGCCTTCGAGGGGGCCGGCTGCGCGATCTCCAAGGCATCGGCCTCACTGATGACCGACACCATCACCGGAAAAACCCTGGCTGAATTCGAGACGATCTTTGCGCGGTTCCACGCGCTCGTGCTGGGTGGTCCGGAAGCCCCGCAGGCGGAAACGATGGGCAAGCTGGCGGCCTTTTCCGGCATCTGGAAATTCCCGGCACGCGTCAAGTGCGCCATGCTGGCCTGGCACGGAGTGAAGAACGCACTGAAGGAGGGGCAGGCATGAGCAGCAACCTCTCCACGGAACTCCCGATCACTTTCGAGACAACCCCCAACCCGCGGTCACGCAAGGTCGTGCTGGACCAGACCCTGCGCATTGGTGCCCCCATCGCCTACCAGCAGGCCACCGGTGCCTTCGATGGCGGACCGATGATCGAGGCGTTGCTCGACATCCCGCACATCACCGACCTTTACCTGCGCGACAACGTGCTGACCGTCACCCAGGACGGTTCCGGAAGCTGGTACCTGCTGGAGGATATCATCAGCGGCATCATCCGTGCCGGGATTGTCGCGCACGATCCGGCCTACGCGCCGCCGGCGGCCGGAAAACCGGCGACCAAGCCGCGCACCGACACCCAGCCCTCGCCGCAACTTGAGGTCATCCGCGAGATACTCGACAGCACGATCACCCCCTACATCCAGTCGCACGGCGGTGCGGTCGAACTGGTGGCCTTCGACACGGAGACGCACCGGCTCACGATCGCCTACGAGGGCGCGTGCGGCACCTGCCCGAGTTCACTGGGGATGACCCTCGCCGCCATCCAGAACATGCTGCGCGACCAGTACGACCCGCAACTGGTCGTGCAGGTGGCGGAACCGCAGACAGGAGCGTGACGGGGTTCCGGCCCCGCCGCCCCCATGAATATTACCTGAATGGCCATTTTGGCTTTACCCTATTCCTGTTTGTGTATAGGATCCTGCCCATCATGGCAATTGACGGCATACGCAAGGCTGCGGGAAGTGGCGTTACACTGCCTTTTTCCGTGTGGTCTTCTCTCCTTGCTATTAGCCTGGCTCTATGGGGAGGGCTTGACGCGAAAGCCGCTCCCGTCACGGCCGATCAGGCCATGAAGGCCGTATCGAACTGGGTTCAGCGCAAGAATAGCCGGCCGATGGAAATGCCGGTCGGTTCCGCGGTCGCCTCTGCAAGGACGCATGTCGATGATCGCATGGGACCGCTTTTCCATGTCGTGCGGCTGGCCGAAGGCGGCTTTGTCGTTACCGCCGCCGACGACCGGGTGCACCCGGTCATCGCCTTTTCGGGTGGGAGCGACCTGGATGAGTCGCCCGGTAATCCTCTGTTCGCGCTACTGAAAGAGGATATACCGAGACGCCTTTCCGCAGCCGCAATAGGGCGCATGAAGGTATTGCCGGCGGGGAGCGCTCGCTCGCCGGAAGCGGAATGGGCGTCACTTCTGGATGAGACCGCGTGGCCGATGAAAAGTGCGCTGGAGTCGGTCGATGACATCCGCGTACCGGCACTTGTCGCCTCGCGCTGGGGTCAGTCGACAGTTGCGGGGCTGAATACATACAACTACTACACACCGAACAATTCTGTCTGCGGTTGCGTGGCAACTGCCGGGGCTCAGTTGATGCGGTATCACCAGTATCCTATCGGATCCGTCGCTTCGGTTACGAACATATGCGTTGTGGATGGCGTCAACAGCAATCTGGCGATGAGGGGCGGGACGTACAACTGGGCCAGTATGCCGCCGGTACCGACCGCCGCTATCACACTCGCGCAGCGTCAGTCTATCGGCAAATTGACATATGATGTGGGCGTTTCGGTGTATATGGATTACTCGGCTGCGGATTCCGCAGCATTCACCGTAATGCTGGCACCAGCCTACACGGGGACCTTTCATTATGCCAGTGCCATTGGCCTCCAGGATTTGAGTGGTCTTGATGCGCAGATCCCGAATGCAATCCTTTCAAACCTGGACGCAGGATTCCCGGTTGTACTCGGAGTCCGCCGTGAAGGTGATGACGGGGGGCACGCCGTCGTTGGTGATGGTTATGGATATTCGGGTGGTTTGTTGTACGTGCATATCAACATGGGCTGGTCCGGTGGACAGGACGCGTGGTACAATCTGCCGGATATCGATAGCATTCCCGCCTATGATATTTTCCACCGCTTGGTTTTCAATGTATTTCCCACCCAAACCATCGAGATCATCAGCGGCAGGGTTCTGGATACTGGCGGAAATCCCGTTGCCGGTGCGCATGTGACGGCGGAAAACACAGCCACTGGCATCGACCTGCCGTTTGTGACGACCAATCCGCGGGGGATCTATGCGGTCAAGGTTCCACGTCCGCCGGATGGAAACCCAGTAAATTACGCGCTCTCTGCTCGATATAATGATTCCAGCGCCTTTGTCGTGACCAACATAACGGCCAGCCGATCCCGGCCGTGGACCTACGATCCATTGACAGGAAGCCTTGTCATGGGCGCTGGTTCAGGAAATGTCGGCAATCGCTGGGGCGTTGATCTGGCGTTGACTCCGGTGGTGTTGACCATCAATCCGACAAACCGCCAGCATACGGCGGCTGCAGCCATAAAACAGTCAGTCTCGGTCACGGCCAATGTGGCATGGACTGCAGCGGCGTCCGAGGAATGGATTACAATCACCTCGGGAGCATCTGGCACGACCAATGGCACCGTCATGTACCGCGTGACGGAGAATCCGGGCGGCCCGCGACAGGGCTTTATCAACGTGACGGATGGTTATAACTTCCGCCTTTTCACCGTTGAACAAGCCCCCGCAGCGGTACTGTTAATCAGCCCGACGAACCGGGTGCACACCAGTACAGCCACCACCGGCCAGTTGATCAGCGTTATAGCCAATACGAACTGGACTGGCGTTTCGGATAGGGCATGGCTGGTTGTGACGGCAGGTCATGCGGGGGCCACGAATGGCGTGGTCACCTACCGCATCGACAAGAATGCCGGGAGTGCTCGCCAAGGGGCGATCCGCGTCAGCGGGGCAGGCATTACCAATGTCTTCTCCGTCTACCAGGAGCCTCCCCCCGCGCTGACGATCAGCCCGGCCAGCCGCGTGCACGGGAGCGCTGCAATCAACGGCCAAACCGTGGCGGTGACGGCGAACATACTTTGGATGGCGACCCCGAATCAGGCATGGATCACGGTGACCGCCGGCGGATCGGGCAATACCAACGGAACCGTTACCTATGGCATCGCCAGGAACGCCAGCGCCGCGCGCAGTGGTTCGATTACGGTCACGGGAGGCGGACTCACGCGAGTATTTGCCATCACACAGGGAGCGGCTCCGGTGTTGGCAATCAGCCCGACAAACCGAACGTACGGGAGTGATGCGATCAGCGACCAGATGATTGCGGTGACGGCAAATGTAAGTTGGACGGCCACCTCGGGGCAGGGCTGGCTCACCGTGATCGCGGGGAGTTCAGGTAGTACAAACGCCAACATCACCTATGGACTGTCCAGGAATATATCAGCAGCGCGGAGTGGCACGATAACCGTCACGGGCGGAGGACTGACAAACATCTGCCATATTGAGCAAGCCGCCTACCGGCACCCCGTCCAGAACGATTTCGATGGTGATGGCCGCAGCGACCGCGGGTACTACAATCCTGTCCAGGGCCGATGGATGCTGAACCTGAGCGGTGGCGGCGTCCGGACGAATCTCTTCGGCTACGCGGGCACGGTTCCATTCACGGGCGATTTTGATGGCGATGGCATCACGGACTACGGCTGCTATGATCCCAACGGCATTCCTGGTCATGCCTCGCCCGGCTCGTGGTACATCATGCAGAGCCGTCGCGGCTTCCGGACCGCCACCTTCGGTTATCCCGGCACGATCCCGATCGTCGGCGATTTCGACGGTGATGGTCAGGCCGACTTCGGCTGCTACGACCCCGACGGCATCCCCGGCCATGTCTCGCCCGGCTCGTGGTACATCATGCAGAGTCGACGCGGTTTCCGTACCGCCACATTCGGTTATCCTGGCACGATCCCGATCGTCGGCGATTTCGACGGTGATGGTCAGACCGACTTCGGCTGCTACGATCCGAACGGCATCCCCGGTTATGCCTCGCCCGGCTCGTGGTACATCATGCAGAGTCGACGCGGCTTCCGTACCGCCACATTCGGTTATCCCGGCACGATCCCGATCGTCGGCGATTTCGACGGTGATGGTCAGGCCGACTTCGGCTGCTACGACCCCGACGGCATCCCCGGCCATGTCTCGCCCGGCTCGTGGTACATCATGCAAAGTGGCGGACGATTCCGTACCGAGACGTTTGGCTATCGTGGAACGGTCCCTATCATCGGGGATTATGATGGCGATGGACGCGCGGACTTCGGCTGTTACGATCCCAACGGGATTCCCGGCCATGCCGACCCCGGCGCATGGTACATCATGCAGAGCGGCGGCCGCTTCCTGAAGACAACGTTCGGCGGCCCAGGTACGGTTCCGCTCGGCAAGTAACCTACTATCCCCGGACGATGGGCTGCGGGGTCACGCAAGCCCGCTGTCGAACCTGTGCGCGAGCGGTTGCGTGTATTGCGCGAGCACCGCTGGTCCTCCTACCGGGCTTATGGCAATTACACCGCTTCTCCAGAGTGGCTGGTGACCCGCGAGCTTCTCGACCGGGCGGGGGGCAGGGAGCGGTATCGCCGTCACGTGCAGTCATACGTGAAACGCGGCATGGATCCGGCTGAATTCACGGGGCTTACTGAACGGGTTGCGCTCGGGAGCCGGGAGTTCCTGGACCGGGCCCGCTCCTGGGTTCATGCGGTCTCATCGGAGCAGCCGGATCGCTCCTTCCTGACCCGCCGGGTCCCCTTTGGGAAAATCGTGTCGGTTGTCGAGGCGGTAAAGGGGGAGGCCTTCGCGGATTTCCGGAATCGTCATGGCGACTGGGGGCTGGCGATGGTGCTTTTCCTGTCGCGGCAGCGAAGCGGGTTGACGCTGCCGCAGATCGGCGAAGCGGCTGGCGGCATGGCCTACAAGACGGTGTTTGCGCAGGTCAAGCGGTTCCAGGCCAGACTGAAGGTGGATCCACTCCTAAGAGAGGCCTATGAACAGTGTCAAAACGAATTGTCGATTATCGTGACCCCAAAAGCCCTTCTGTCAAAGCCCGAAGGGTGGCCGTAGTTCCAAAATGTGTGGCGAGTGCGCGAGCCGGACATTTTGGAACGGCTTGTCCCGCCGTAGCCTTTGGCGAAGGCGGAAGGCCATGCGGGTGTGCGCCGGAAAGGATCAACGTCGCATAATGAGCACCATTATGCGATGCTGATCCGGTGCCGGTGCGGTGGAGCGATAGCGCAACTGCACC
>CAZSRU010000056.1:0-18274 GCA_964609395.1 uncultured Victivallales bacterium | reverse complement strand
GGTCATACATGAACAGGAAAAACGGGAAGCCACCCACAGATTCTGCGGAAGACCCAAAAAAGAGTGAACCGGGGCGCACGTCATTTATTTCATCAAAAAACAATATCGCGTTTGACAAACGCAGGCCGGTGATGATATGAGTACTTGCCGTTATGGGACAGCAACTAAGAGTTAGAGTCAAACGCAAGCGCCGTGCACGGCAGGAAAAACGTCAGAAGGTGGCGGCGAAAGCCGCTGCGAAATAGGCGTTTTCCTGTTTGCAGGTGTTTAGTGATTGCAAGGGCGCGATGGCCGAGTGGTTAGGCAACGGTCTGCAAAACCGTGTATACCGGTTCGATTCCGGTTCGCGCCTCCAGTTTTCAGACCCCGCAAACCGGTCGGTTCGCGGGGCGTTTTTGTTTGTGGAAATGAGGTCGTGATGCCGGATCTGAGTACGACGTACATGGGATTGAAGCTGGTCAGCCCGCTGATGGCGGGCAGTTCGACCATCACCGGGATCGTCAGGAAGCTGAAGGCACTTGAGGATGCCGGTGCCGGTGCGGTGGTGCTGGGCTCGATTTTCGAGGAGCAGGTTCGCGCGGAGGTCAGCGACATGATCGCCGTGCTCGAGGCCCAGGACAATCCCGAGGCCTATGATTACATCCGGGCGGATTACCCGATGCAGATCGGGCCCGAGAAATACCTCGACACCATCCGGCAGGCCAAGAGCCTGCTGCGGATCCCCGTGATCGCCAGCCTGAACTGCACGACGCGGGACCACTGGATCTCGTATGCCAGGAAGATCGAGCAGGCGGGCGCGGATGCGCTGGAACTGAATGTGTATGATATCCCGCATGATCCCGCCGAGGATGCCGCCGCCGTCGAGGCTCGTCATCTGAACCTGGTGGCCGGGGTCTCGGGCGAGCTGCGGATCCCGGTGGCGGTCAAGATCGGGCCGCACTACACCTCGCTGGCGAATTTCATCAAGCGGCTGACGGCACTGGATGTGCAGGCCGTGGTGATGTTCAACCGGTTCTTCCAGCCTGGAATCGATATCGAGAAACTCACGCTCAAGTCGGGCATCAACCTGTCGCATGCCGAGGACAGCGGACTGCCGGTTCGCTGGATCGCCTTGCTGCGCGGTCTCATACCCTGCGATATCGCGATGACCACGGGTGTGCACGGGGCCGAGGGCGCGATCAAGGGGCTGCTGGCGGGGGCTAACGCGGTTCAGGTCTGCTCGGCACTCTACACGCCTGCCGGTGCAGGCGTGATCGGCGACATGCTCAAGGGCATGAGTGCGTGGATGGATCGTCACGGTTTCGGCTGCATCGCGGACTTCCGCGGCAGTCTGGCCGAGCCCGCGGAGGGCACCGGCCGCGGCTTCGCGCGGGCGCAGTACGTCAAGGATCTTCTTGGCCGGCGGGAGTAGGCGGATGGCGACGACGCGGCAAAGGCAGGTGGAACCGGCGGTCTCGTGCGAGGCCTGTGGCGCGCGCTGCTGCCGCTACGTGGCCACGCAGATCGACACGCCCACATCCAAGCGCGATTACGATTATCTGCGCTGGTATCTCCTGCACCGTCATGTCAACGTCTTCATCGATCATGGCGGCGGGTGGTTCATCGAGTTCGAGACGCCCTGCGAGCAGCTTGGCGAGGACCATCGCTGCACCGGTTACGAGACCCGCCCGGACATCTGCCGCAAGCACGGCATCGGCGATACCGATTGCGAGTTCCACGGCGCGACCGAGCCCTACAAGAGGCGTTTCAAGACGGCGGCGGCACTGGAGGCGTGGCTGGACCAGCGGGGGATCGACTGGCGGTTCAAGCCGCGGGGCGGTCGCCGGGTGAAACCAGACGATCGCGATCCGGCGGCCGGGGACGGGGGGGATGCTGAAAGCGCCAGCCCGCCATGCTGAAGCCGGTCCGCGTCCGGCGGATGGCTTCACACGCCAGCCAGTCCTGGATGTGCGGGGGCTGACCATCGGCTTCCGCGCCGAGGGTGGGCGTGTGGATGTCGTGCGCGATGTGAGCTTCTCCATTGCCGAACACGAGACCGTCGCGCTCGTCGGCGAGAGCGGGTGCGGCAAGAGCGTGACCGCCCTCTCGCTGGCCCGGCTGATCCCCTCGCCGCCGGTCTCCTACCCGTCGGGCACGATCCGTTTCCGGGGTGCCGATACGCTGGCGATGACGCGGCGGGACTTGCGGGTGCTGCGCGGCGGCGGGATCGGGTATGTGTTCCAGGACCCGGCGACGGCACTCAACCCGGTGTTCCGCGTCGGCTTCCAGCTTGAGGAGCTGCTGCAAGGCGGGCGGCGGCAGCGGCGCGAGCAGGCCGCGGCGTTGCTCGAACGGGTCGGCCTGCCATCGCCGCCGGCCTGCCTGGATGCCTATCCCTACGAATTGAGCGGCGGGATGCAGCAGCGGGTGGTCATCGCGATGGCGGTCGCCCGCCGTCCCGGCCTGCTGGTGGCCGACGAGCCCACCACCGCGCTGGATGTGACCATCCAGACGCAGATCCTGGCGCTGCTCAAGCACCTGCAGCAGGAGTTCGGCATGGCCGTGCTGCTGATCACGCACAACCTCGGCCTGGTGGCGGAGGCGGCGCACCGGGTGAATGTGATGTATGCCGGGATGCTCGTCGAGGGGGGCGATACCGAAACCGTGCTGACGCGTCCGGCGCATCCCTATACGCGAGGCCTGCTCGATGTCGTGCCGCGGCTGGAAAGCTCCGGCGGCCGGCTCGTCGGGATTCCCGGCACGGTGCCGGTGGCGGGGCGGCTGCCGCCCGGCTGCCCCTTTGCCGCGCGCTGCCGGCGGGCGGACGCGCATTGCCGCACAGCGGTTCCGGGGACGGAGGCGGTTGCCGGCGGGGCGGACCACCACCGCGTGCGCTGCTTCCACCCGCTACGCGAGGGGGATTCGGTATGAGCGCTGATCACAGGCTGCTGGACGTGCGCGGCGTGACCGTCGCGTATCCGGGACGGCACGGTCGCGACGGGGTGCGGGCGGTCAAGGGCGTGTCACTGCACATCGCCCCCGGCGAGGTGGTCGGCCTGGTCGGCGAGAGCGGTTGCGGCAAGACCTCGCTCGGCGGGGCGGTGATGGGCATGCTCCCGCTGGCTGGCGGGGATATTCTTTTCCAGGGCGAGCGCATGGACCGGGACAACCAGGCGTGGATGCGTGCGTACCGGCGTCGCGTGCAGATGGTGTTCCAGGACCCGATGGGGGCGCTGAACCCCCGCCTGACGGCCGGGGCCGCGATCGAGGAAACCCTCTCCGTGCATCGCACGCAGCCGGGGTTGGAAACCGCACCGGGGCGGCGGGCGCGGCGGCGGGAGCTGCTGGCTCAGGTCGGGATGGACGACGCGGTGATGGGTGCGCGCTATCCCCATGAGCTCAGCGGCGGCCAGCGCCAGCGGATCGGCATTGCACGGGCGCTGGCGGTCGGGCCGCGGCTGCTGGTGGCCGATGAACCGGTGTCCGCGCTGGATGTCTCTGTGCAGGTGCAGATATTGAACCTGCTCAAGGATATCAGCGAACAGCTCGGGGTGGCCTGCCTGTTCATCGCGCATGATCTGGCGGTCGTGCGCTACATGTGCCGGCGCACGTATGTGATGGTCGGCGGGGCTATCGTGGAAGAGGGCCTGAGCGACACCCTGTTCGCGCATCCCGCGCACCCCTACACCGCCAAGCTGATCGCGGCGGTTCCCGATGTGGCCCGCGGGCTCGCTGCCCGGCACGCTGCCCATGCCCGCTAGGCAGGCGGCTGGGGGTTCTCATTTTGCCTTGATTGCACCCAGGTGGCAGGTCGTCACCATGATACCTTCGTGCTCCAGGAGCTTGTCGGCGGCTTTGATCTCGACAAACGGCAATCGCGCTTCCGGCGGCTCGCTGGCGATCCAGGTCAGGGTTTCCGGTAGACGGACGCCGTTGTAGAGCCTGTGCGCGAGATCATACTTGCTGATGACTTCGCCGTGTTCCAAGTCCAGCCGGAGCATGTAAAGGAACCTCAGGTAGGGCGGCTCGACGATCAACGGCGGGACCAGCGGTTCCGGGAGGGCTGCCAGCCGCTGCGCCAGGCGATCATGGCGGTGGAATTCCACCGCCTGTTTCCGGGTGTTCCTGACATGATCGCGCCAGGCAGGGGCGTGCAGCAGCATGACTGCGCAGGCGATGGCGAGGCCAGCCGCCAAGGCTCGGCGGCGGTTACGGCAGAGGATCTCGATCAGGGTGGTCGTACCGATGGCGCTGAGCAGCGCCAGCACCGCGTGCAACAGGATGAACGACCTGGCGGCATAAAAGCCATTTAGCGCCAGAACGATGCCGGGGAGCGCGATGCTGAAGGTGATCAGCAGCACCGCCCCGGCGGCTTTGCGCGAGCGGTGCCAGAAGACGACGAGCGCCGGGATCGCCAGCAGCCCGTAGCTGTATGCGAAAAGATGTCCGGGGACGCGCATGCCACGGCGGATCAGTGCCAGCGATGCAGGCCTGGGTGGCATCGGAACCCCGTGTCCATGCATGGCCATATGGTAGGCCTCCCGGGTTTCACCGAAATAGACATTGACAAGCCGCGTGTAAAACGGCGTCCCGGCCACGATCAGGTCCGTGACGGGCGGCACCAGCAGGCCAAGGCCCCATAACGACAGTCTCAGCATGCGCGTCCAATGCCGTCCGGAGGCGGCGTCCAGCACAGCCAGTGCCGTCAGCATGCCGTGCAAGCCGATCAGATCCGTCCGGCAGCACACGGCACCGAGCGAAAGCAGCAGGATAAGGTGCATGCGTTTCTCGGTGGCGGGGTGCCGCAGGAAAAGCAGGAGGGCGATGGACAGCAGCAGGAAAGCCCAGACGGGAGAGCGTCCCCACATCACGATCAGCATGATGCGTGTCGATGACAGGATCCCGGCCAGGGCGAGGCAGCCCGCCAATGCCCCGGCCAGCCGTGATACGGCGACAACCGCGCAGGTCAATGCCGTGGCAAACGCAGTGGCACTGGCCAGTTGCAGGACGCGCACGTGGGGTGCCAGGTTCCAGAGTATACCATCGACCAGGATCGGGAGCAGTTGCGGGACCGTGCCGGCATCGGTTGCCAGGTGCCGTCCCTTGATGAACATGTTGAAATAGACGATAAGGTTGGCGGTGTCGGATTCGGTCCATGGTGGCATGGACAGGATATACAGCAGGGTGATGCTGAAGCACAGCAGCCAGATCGCGATGGTGGCGCGGGGCCTGGCAAGGGGGGGCGTGTCTCGAATAGGGTCGGATGAATATGGATTCCAGATTTGCATACCCCGCCTATACCACAATCCTGCCCTCACGTGAAAGCGGATTCTGTTCACGCGGTGCGGTGATTTTATCGACAGCGGGGTGGAAACCCGCTAAGGTGACCGGGTTTCAGCAAGAATAATAATACGGGACGAGGACGCAATGAGTGAGCATATATACAAGAACAAGGTGGCGGATCTGGCGGAATGGCGGGCACTGGCGGCGCATGCGGCGGAGCTCGCCCCGTTGCACCTGCGGGCGCTGTTCGCCGGGGATGCGGAGCGCGGCGAGCGGATGACGCTGGAGGCGGCGGGCCTGTTCCTGGACTACTCCAAGAACCGGGTGCAGGACAGCACGCTGCGCCTGCTGGTGGCACTGGCCGAGGCGCGCGGCCTGCCCAAGGCGATCGAGCGGATGTTCGCCGGCAAGAAGATCAACGAGACGGAGAACCGCGCGGTGCTGCACACCGCCCTGCGCAACCGGGCCAGCACCCCGGTGCTGGTGGACGGCGAGGATGTCATGCCGGCTGTCAACGAGGTGCTGGCACGGATGGGGCGCTTCGCCGAGGCCGTGCGTTCGGGCGAGTGGAAAGGCTATACGGGCAAGCGCATCCGCCACGTGGTCAACATCGGCATCGGCGGCTCGGACCTGGGCCCGTGCATGGCTGTCGAGGCGCTCAAGCCCTATTCGCAGCGCGATCTGGATGTGCGGTTCGTCTCGAATGTCGACGGGACCCATTTCGCGGAAACCAGCCGCCAGCTTGATCCGGAAACGACGCTCTTCATTGTCGCCTCCAAGACTTTCACCACCCAGGAGACCATGACCAATGCCGGTTCAGCGCGTGCCTGGCTGCTGGCGGCACTGCGCGACGAGTCGGCGGTCGCCCGGCATTTTGTCGCGGTCTCGACCAACGCCAAGGGCGTCGCCGCGTTCGGGATCGATACCGGCAACATGTTCGGGTTCTGGGACTGGGTCGGCGGCCGCTATTCGATGTGCTCGGCGGTCGGCCTGCCGCTGATGGTCGCGATCGGGGCGGAGAACTTCGGGCGCATGCTGGACGGGTTCCATGCCATGGACCGGCATTTCGCCGAGGCCCCGCTCGAGCGTAACATGCCGGTGCTGCTGGGGCTGCTGGGCGTCTGGTACAACAACTTCATGGGAGCCCAGACGCACGCGATCCTGCCGTATGACCAGTACCTGCACCGGTTCGCCGCGCACCTGCAGCAGATGGACATGGAAAGCAGCGGCAAGTATGTCGGGCGCGACGGGCACACGGTCTCATGGCAGACCGGTCCCGTGATCTGGGGCGAGCCGGGCACCAACGGCCAGCACGCCTTCTACCAGCTCATCCACCAGGGAACCAAACTCATCCCGGCGGATTTCATCGGGTTCTGCCGTAGTCACAACGCCATCGGAGACCATCACGCCAAGCTGATGGCCAACTTCTTCGCGCAGACCGAGGCGCTGGCCTTCGGCAAGACCCGCGACGAGGTCGAGCACGAGGGGGTCGAGGGGCTGGTGGTCCCCCACAAGGTCTTCGAGGGTAACCGGCCGACGAACACGATCATGGCCGACCTGCTGACGCCGGAGGTACTGGGCGCGCTGACGGCTCTCTATGAGCACAAGGTCTTCGTGCAGGGGTTGATCTGGAGTATCTTCTCGTTCGACCAGTGGGGCGTGGAACTGGGGAAAGTGCTGGCGGGGCGGATCCTGCCCGAGCTGGAAGCGGCAGACGAACCCCGTCTGGCCCATGACGGTTCGACAAACGCCCTGATCCGTCGTTTCCGGGCGCGGCGCTGAACGCATCGGTCTTGATTCGGACGGGGTGGATGTGTATAGTGACGGATCAAGCCATTTTCGACTAAGAGTGTCCGACCAAGTGTAGGGGCTAAGTGTGTCCGACAAGATGTGATTTGGAAAGAGGTAGTGATCGTGGGTAAGCAGGATTGGAAGGCGCAGCGGCAAAGGAAAGCGTTTCTGGCGCTGGAGGACGGGTCTGTCTTCCGCGGTTATTCCGTGGGCGCGGCGGCCGATGCGGTTGGCGAAGTGGTGTTCAACACCGGCATGAGCGGTTACGAGGAGATCCTGAGCGATCCTTCCTACGCGGGACAGTTCGTGACCATGACGTATCCGGAGATCGGTAATACCGGCATCAATGCGGCGGATATGGAATCACGCGGCCTGTTCCTGAACGGGTTCCTGATGCATAGCGTCAACGAGACCAGCAACTGGCGGGCGGATGAATCGCTGCGGGCGGCCCTCGAGAGGTGCGGCATCCCGGCTCTGGCCGGGCTCGACACGCGCGCACTGACCTGCAAGCTGCGCGACACCGGCACGCTCAAGGGCTGCCTGGCGGTGGAAGGTAAATGCAGCGAGGCCGGCGCGGTAGCCAAGGCCAAGGCGTGGGAAGGGCTCGACGGGCAGGATTATGCTTCACGGGTGACCTGCGCGCAATCCTACGCCTGGGATCCGGACGGCGCCCTGACGGCATCCTGGGGGTTCAATGAGACCCTTCCGCCTGCGGACCTGAACGTGGTCGCTTATGATTTCGGGATCAAGTGGAATATCCTGCGCAACCTGCGCCAATGCGGCATGGCTGTGACGGTGGTCCCCGCGCAGACGCCGGCGGCGGATGTGCTGGCGCTCAAGCCGGATGGCGTGTTCCTCTCCAACGGGCCGGCGGATCCGGCGGCAGTCGGCTATGCCGCCGACTCGATCCGGGCGCTGCTCGGCAAGGTTCCGCTGATGGGCATCTGCCTTGGGCACCAGCTTCTGGGGATCGCCCTGGGGGGCAGGACCTACCGCTTGAAGTTCGGTCATCACGGCATCAACCATCCGGTGATGAACCTGGCCACGCGGGCGGTCGAGGTCACGTCCCAGAACCACAACTTCGCGATCGATACGGATAAGCTTGGTGCAGGCGTGGAGGTCACGCACCTGAACCTGAACGACAACACGGTCGAGGGCCTCCGCAGTCTGACGGTGCCGGCCTTCTCGGTGCAGTACCATCCTGAGGCCGGTCCCGGTCCGCATGACCCCTTCTACCTGTTCGCGCGGTTCCGGGAACTCATGCAGGGAGCGGGTAAGTAAATCGGTTAAGGGTATCTGTTTAAGCGTGGCGAGTAAGAAAGGGAGGATTGGAATGAAGCGGTTATGGACAGTGGTGATGGCGGTGGTGATGGTGTCGGCAACGGTGGAAGCCTCGGGGCGTTATCTGCGGCATCCGGTTTTCCAGAAGCTGCCGCCGATGGAAATGCGGGTGGAGACACAGTTTGGCTATGGCGATACCGGTGACCTGCCCTTCGGGTTGTTGGGCGCGTTCGGTGTCGGGATCGGCGAGGCGTTGACCGTCGGGGTGTATGGTCAGGTTTTCACCTCTGACCGGGACTTGCCGGCCGCGGTGGATATTGTATACGGTGTCGGCGGTTTTGCCGAATACGCGATCCTTAGCGGTTACACGGTTGTTCCCTATGCCGGTCTGCGCGTCGGTATGCTGGACCCGACGGGGCCTAACTCGCCAACCGTGCCCTACGTGGGCGGCAGTTTCGGCCTGAAATACCCGCTGACGGATGCGATTTCCATCTCGGCGGCGGTCACGCTGCACTGGGCCGGCGACAAGGGCAGCTACGAGGCTTACAATTACAAGTACTCGGGCGGGAGCTACAGCGCCGATTCGACGGATGTCACGTTTGATGCCGGCCTGCGCTACGCCTTCTAGGCAGGGTAACGCATAAGGACGCCTGCCGGCCTTGCGCTGGTGGTGGCGTGCGTTTAACAGCCGCCTTTCCAATAAAACGAAAGACCGCAGCAGGAGTGCTGCGGTCTTTCGACGTTGACCCGAGGGTCGCGGTTGTCTTGCCAGTCGGTCAGTAAGGCTGTGGACGACTGATATGCCACTTGTTTTTGAGTTAGGGCAAGCGTCCTATAATCCAAACCAACCTCAGTACAGAACACCTGCATATTAAGCAGCCACCGTGCCAACTGGCGGTGGAGTGGCTTGTTGACGGTCTCTTGACAACTTGCAGACAGCCCTCCAACGAATGCCACTGTTCCGGTCTCATATCAGTGCTTGGGGCTTGGCTCCCCGTCTCAAATTTGATTCAAGCGAGACGTCATGATTCACGAAGATGCGAATCAGAACCGTGCCGTCAATTGATCTGGCGGTAGTGTTTCATCAACGCCAGCACGTCCTGGCGGATGGCGAAAATCTCGTCGCGGAACCCCTGTATGACCGCTGGCGAAAGCCGGTTCTTCTGGCTGACGAGACTGGTGCTGGTAATGGCCTGCCCGAAGTGGTTCAGTGCGCGCTTGAGGCAGGCGACGACAAAGGCACCGTCGGGGTCATCCTCGTAGGCAAGCGAGTCGAGCGCCCCCGCCAGTTTCGCGCTGATGGTCTGGGCATTGAAAAGCATGGTCTGGATGTCCGCGTCACCATCGCCGTTGCTGTCGGTCAGGCCGTTCTCCTTGCAGATCCGCCACATCCGCATGGCCAGGCTGGCGGCGCGGTCCGATAGCGGGTGGCGTATCTTGCCGTCGCGGCTGCGGATCCAGTCCCGGCCTTCGGTATGGGCAAGCGGTTCCAGCGGCAGGTAGTCGTCATCATCGTCATCGCTGTCGTAAGGTGATTCCCCGCTGTAGACGAGATCGTCATCGTGATCGAAAATCCCGTCGTACCCGTCCCAGCCCATCTCGTGCGCGATGATCTGCTCGCGTTCCGGGTGGTCCAGGTAGACCTCGATCAGCTCCATGTAGCGCCGGGTCATGGCATCCGATTCCTGGAGTTGCCTCTCCCAGGCGAATTCATCCATGTCCCAGTCTTGCGGGTCTTCGAAGTCCTCCATGTCGTCGTCATCGTCCTCGTCCTCGAAGGCGAAGAGGCCGGACCAGTCCTCATAGGCATCCTGGTTCTTGCGCAGTTGCTCCTCCTCTTCCTCGACGGTCATCCGCCAGGTGAAGTCGGAGATCCGAGTGAGGAATTCCGTGGAATCGACCGTTACCCGTCCATTGGCATTGCTGTACCACTCGATGGTTAGCGCGTTGCCGATGCGGCAGTCAACCGGCTCCCCGCGCTGGCGCAGTTCGCGGACCTGTTGCGGTGATAGGTTGAAGATGCGAGTCTTCCGCGAGGCGGTTATATCCCCGGTCCTGCCCATCTGCACGGGACAGAGTCCTTCGTTATCCTCGGGTTCGGGGGATGGATTCTCGAACTCCAGCAGGCAGCCTGCGAGATCGCGCAGCGGATTACCCCTCAGCGTGAGTTCAATCGGGAAATGACGATCAAGCAGCCAGATCTTGCCGGTCACGCGGTCGCGTGTCCGGGCATCGATCTCGCCGCGTACGACACTACAGCCAAGCTGCCAGCCCATCGGGTCTATTTCTTCATCTTCGTGCATAAGGAATAGTCATAAGTTTTGCGAATTATGTGCCTTTTGTGGCTAATGAATCCAACTCATACCAGGTCGCAGGCGTCGGCCGGCATCCAATGGGCATCCTTGCCGTCCCATTTCACATTGCAGCCGATCGGGTTGGTAACCGGCACGCTGACCGGTTTGCCGGCCACCCGCTCCGCCAGTGCCCGGTCGAGGTCGTGCGCCGTTGCCTTGGATGCATCCCGGGGGGTGTCGACTCCCCGCCCGGTGTAGACCAGGCGGCGGTCACGGTCGAAGACGAAGAAGTGCGGGGTGCGCAAGGCCCCGTAGGCACGGGCGTTGTCCTGGCTTTCGTCGCGCAGGTAGACCCAGGGGAACCGGTGTTGCTTCATGCGCGCCACCATGGGGGCAAAGCCGTCCTCGGCATACGTTTTCTCGCTGTTGGCGTTGATGCCGACGAACCGGACCCCTTGCGCCGCGAATCGTTCCGCGCTGGCGCGGGTTGACTCGTCGGACCCGGTCACATACGGGCAGTGGTTGCAGGTGAAGAAAACCACCAGATAGGTCGCCTCCGCGAAATCGGCCAGTGTGTAGGTCTTGCCGTCCGTGGCGGGAAGCTTGAAATCCGGTGCCGGATCACCGATCCTGAGTGTGAATGCCATTATGTACCTCCTGAGTGTCTGGTTCTTGCTCGGTAGTATGCCCGTGAGCCCGAACCGGGTCAATCTTGAATTGTCATCCATTCTAGGGGTATCCTACCCTGCGGACAGCAGGGCGGTGATCGCATCGCGGCACGCCGGGCTGCGCAGCCAGCGCAGTTCGCGCTGCCGCATGCGCCGGCGTTCTTCCGGGGTCTGGTCGTCGGCTCCGGTCAAGTGGTCGAGGCCGTGGGCGATGTAGAGCGCCAGCTCGTGGACGGGCGACCATCCCGGCCGCACCGGACGGGAGAATGCCCGCTGCACGTTGACGAAGATCTCCCCCTCCGCACCCGGATCCGCCGGCGATGGCCCATAACGCAGGGTGACGACATCCGTGACCTCGCGGTAGCCAAAGGCGGCTTCCTTGTATGCCTGGATGCCGCGGTCATCGGTCAGTACAACCGTGACGCTGCTCCAGCATCCCGCCGGTTCGCGCCGGAACGCGAGGCGGTGAAGCTCACCCGCCAGGTGCCGGAGTGTTTTCCGGTTCAGCCCGGAGTGCCGCTGGCGGTTGTCAATCTGTAGGTTCATCTTTGGGATAGGCGACGCGCCCGTGCAGCATGGTGGTGAGGGTGAAGACAAAGGCCCGGCGGATCTTCGAGAGTTCCACGAGCGAGAGTTCGCATTCATCGAGCTGCCCGTCGTCGAGGCGTTTACGCACGATCTCGTTGACCATGTTCTCGATATGGGCAGGTGTCGGCTTCGCGATCGAGCGGGAGGCCGCCTCGACGGCGTCCGCGAGGCAGATGATCCCGGAGACACGGGTCGAGGGGCGGGGGCCGGTGTAGCGGAAATTGTGATCGTCGATGCGCGTGGCCTGCCCGCCCTCGATGCCCATCTCCAGCTCGAGCTGGGAAACGGCCTTGTGATGGAAGCACTGCAGCATGCTGGTGCCATGATGCTCCAGGATGGCCCGCCGTACGGGTTCGGGCAGCTTGTGCAGCATGGCCAGGCTCAGACCCTCCTTGACGTGGGCGGTGATGATCAGTGTGCTCATGCTGGGTGACAGGTTGTCGTGCGGGTTCTCCTGGAGATGGATGTTCTCGGCGAAGAAGTTCGGCTTGGTGAGCTTGCCGATGTCATGGAAGTAGGCCGACACGCGGGCCTCCAGGCTGTTCGCGCCGATCGCCTCGGCTGCGGCCTGGGCTATATTGGCCACCACCAGGCTGTGATGGTAGGTGCCGGGGGCCTCCAGGGCCAGCTGTTGCAGCAGCGGGTGCCCGAGGTCGGAGAACTCGAGCAGGCTGATGTCGGTGGTGATGCCGAACAGTTGCTCGAACAGCGGCAGGATCAGCAGCGCGATCACGGCCGAAAGCACGCCGCCGACAAGGCAGGCGATCACCTGGTGCAACGCGGCCAGTACCGTGGTTTCTTCCCAAGCGAGCGCCGCGGCGGCGGTGACGACCAGTATCTGCGATACGCCGGCGACAACCGCCAGCCGGACGACACGTGAACGGGTGCGGATCGGGCTGGGTGCCTGGCAGACGACGGACGTGGCGATCAATCCGGCGAAGAGCACGGGCAGGCTGTAGCCGGTGTAGATCGCGAACAGCAGGGAACTGGCAAGTCCGGCGGCGATTCCAGCATTCGCCCCGAGCAGGACGGTCCCCAGCAGTGGTGCCAGTGTGCAAGGCAGCACGAAATTGGCGGTCAGGGGGGTCAGCAGGACGAACGGCTCGGTCAGGTAAAGCATGAACCGCCCGAGCGCAGCGCTGGGCAGGATGATCAACGTGAGCAGGATAATGCGTGAATTGCGCCGCAGCCAGGCGGGTTCGGCGATATGCAGGTATAGGGCGGTCACGAAGATGGCGCAAAGGGCAAGCACGGCATCCCCGGCGGCCGGCAGCAGCAGCTCCGCACGCAGGATGTCGCTGAGTGGCAGCGGACGGCGCATGAAAACCGCGAGGGCCGCCCATGCCAGCAGTACGACGGAGAGGCCGATCGCGGTATGCTCGCGCAAAGGCACGGAGGGTGTATTGTTCCGGACCGCTTGCCTTTGGCGCTGGCGGGCTTTGCGGGATCTTTCTTTTGAAACGATTTTGTCCATCATGACTCCAGTTGCACGAACTGCAAGTATCGCACGACTGTAGCCGGCGGGAAAGCCAAAAAAGCAGGCTGTTAGTCGGCCTCGGGGCCGGGGAACATCATGGCCATGCTGAACTCGAACTGGAAGTCGGCGTCCAGCGACAGGTCGATGTGTTCCGTCCGGTGGCATAGCTCATCGGCATAGCGCCGCTCATCGGCAGAGAGCAGCGCCATCTTGGCCCCCAGTGAGGCGGCGTTGCCGATAAAGCGGATCCGCTCGGTCGGCAGCGGCGGCAGCAGGCCGATGCGGCGGGCGTGGTTGCGGCGGATGAAGTTCCCGAACGCGCCCGCTAGCAGTACCTCGCCCAGCTCGTGCGCCTGCAGCCCGGCCCGCTTGAGCAGGATGTTGATGCCGGCCCGGATCGCCCCGCTGGCCAGTTGCAGTTCGCGCACATCCCGCTGCCAGAGGCAGATTGCCTCGCCGCCGGCAGCTTCCTCCACCGGGACCAGTTCGAAGCAGTTCTCGTTCTCGAGCGGCTTGAGCCGCTGCCGCAGGGCGTCGCTGACGCTGGCGGGCAGTTCATCCGCATCCACGATGCGCCCGGTCTCGTCAATGATGCCGGTGCGCAGCAGTTCGGCCACGGCATCGATCAGGGCCGTGCCGCAGAGTCCGGCCGGCCGCGCGTTGCCGATCACGTTGACCTCGACATCGTCGTTGAGGATGACCTTCTCGATCGCCCCCGGTGCCGCGCGCATCCCCTGGCGGATCCGTGCCCCCTCGAAGGCCGGCCCCGCAGCGGCTGAGGCGGCGTACAAGGACTTGCCGGCGGCGAGCACGATCTCGCCATTGGTGCCGATGTCGATCAGCAGCACCGGTTTTTCCTGGCGGTCGAGCCGGGCGGCAACCATGCCGGCGACGGTGTCGCCCCCGACGAACCCGCCGATCTGGGGGAAGACATATGCGTCTGCCCCGGCGTTGGCGTGCAGCCCCAGCCGAACGGCCGGATGCGTGATCGCCTGGTCGAAGACCTGTACGAACGGCACCTCGCCGAGCGCGGAGGGATCGAGCCCGAGCAGGATCTGCTGCATGGTGGAGTTGCCCGCCAGCACCAGTTCGTAAATGTTCGCCACTGAGATATGCACCTGGCGGCAGAGATCCTCGATGATCGTGTTGAGCGTCTCGATCACCGCCTCCTGCAGGGCCTGGAGCGAGGCTGGTGATTCGCGGATTTTCTGGATGCGCGAGATGACGTCGTCGCCGTGCGCGATCTGCCCGTTCATGCGCGAGGCGACCGCGCATTCGCGGCCGCTCTCGAGATCAAACAGGGTGCCGACCATCGTGGTGGTGCCGACATCGAAGGCCACGCCGTAGACACCCGATGCTTGCGATCGGCAATCCAGCGCCAGCAGCCGGCGGCCCGCCACGATCGCCCGTCCGCGCCACTGGTGCGCCCGCAGGCAGCCGGGCAGCTCCCGCATGACGTCCACCGGGATCTGGATGTCGGTCCCGATGACGGCCAGCAGGCGCTCCGTGTCCGAACGCGGGTCCGCATGGGTCGGGGCCTCCAGCGTGAAGGGGATGACCCTCACAAAGGGGTTGACCGCGGCCTTCTCGCCGCTGTCGGTGGTCAGGATCTGCTGCCCTGCCTCGAACATCGAGGTCTCCGGCACCTCCACCGTCAGGGCCTCCTGCACGCGTTCGTGGCAGGCCAGTACGCTCTTGCCGCCGATCAGCACCCGGCACTTGCCGCAGGTGCCCTTGCCCCCGCAGGGCGTTTGCAGGATAATGCCGGCCCGTCCGGCGGCCTCCAGCAGCAGCGTCCCTGGCAGCACGAAAACCGACCGTCCGGTGGGTTGGAAGGTGACTTTGACTTCTGGCTTGTGCATGATCTTATCCTCGCTCCATTGGACATCCACCGCTGCCCGCGCATGACCCCGACGGGCAGCGCCCCATGCTGCAGGACTCGGACTTTGCCGCCGACACCGACGCGCTGAAACTGGAGAATTGCTTGGTCACTTTTTTTGATCCGCACGCCGGACAGGCAGGCGGGGGAACCGCCACGCTGCGCACCAGTTTCTCGAACCCCTTGCCACATTTCCCGCATTGATACTCATAGATCGGCATAGTAACTCCATTCGCTCCGGTTGACGATAACGGGCGACGAGAGCGATGGACGATTGGGACCCATAATCGTGATCCGTTATCGTCGCCCGCTATCGTCAATCGATCGTATTTCCGATTTTCATTTATTGGCAGTACAGTTATATCAACGGTTTCACGATCCGGTCGGCATCGTCCTCGGTCTCGACCTGGTCGACACCGCGATGCAGCTCCCAGTTCTCCACTAGCGAGACCGATGCCCCCGGGGCGAGATCCACCAGCCCGCCCAGCGTCTCGATCTCGAGCATGTCCTCGTTCGAGAACGTCTCGAAGTTGACGCCACCGTCCGGATACGTGGCTTGCTCGTCGAAGCCGAAACGGTTGACGAACAGGAATTCGCCCAGCAGGTAACCCACCCAGCCCTCCCGATGGGCGATACCCAGCTTGTTGGGGCCCTTGGTGCGGTCCTGCCGGAAGAAAATGTAGCGCTGACCCAGCGTCCAGCGGGGGTCGGTAAAGTCCGTGTAGCCCCAGATGCTCCATTCCTGGTTGTGCAGTACGCGGTCGGTATGCGCGACGAAGGCCGGTCTGGGAATCACCGCCATACCGTCAGGGGCCATGACCGAAAGCGCCCAGGGGGCCAACCGGATCGGCTTGCTGCCCTGGTTGGTCAGCGTGTGCCGGACGGTGACGCGGTTGCGGTCGGTTGCCAGCGTGATCTCCATCGTCTTGGTGCAGCCGGAAAGCGGCCCGGTCGGCTGCAGGGTCCGCACGCCGCCGGGAATCGCCTCCACGCGGATCGGCGAATTGTCCAGCTCGTAGGTCATGGGCTTGACTTCCGGGGCGATCCAGAAACGGTGACCGCCGCGGATCATCCACTCCGCCTCGCCGCGGCCGCCTTGCTGGCCCTCGTACTCGGCGAACAGGTTACGCTCGCCGATGTAGCCCAGCCGCGCGATGCGCGGTCCGACCGCCGTCGTCACCACCACTTCAATCGTCCCGTTAGACAGCCGGACGCAATTATCCCATCCATTGAATGTAATCGTTTCCATTATTATTCTCCCTTCACAACCTGCTTTTCCAGCACCGCGTAGCGTTCCAGCATGGCGGTATAGATCGCGTGCGCACCGGCATCCGGCGTGGCGACCTGCTTGAACGGGGCGGCGGTCTTGAGGATCTCGCCGTAAGGAACGAAGCCTCCGGCCTTCAGGCAGCGCCAGCCGTGCAGCGCGCGATACGCCGCCCCCAGCGAGGCCGAATCGGCTTTCTCGGCGACGAAGACCGGTGCGCCGAGCACGTCGGCCATTACGCGGATCAGGCTCATGTCAACCGACGCCCCGCCGGTGGCCAGGATGCGGTGCGGCTTGAACCCGACATTGCGCCCGTGCAGGCGCATCGAGAGGAATTGTCCCTCATAGACCGCGCGGCAATCCTGCGCCGGCTCGAAGCGGTTCACCGGCTTGCCCGCGGCATCGAAACGCCAGATGCCGGTCTTGAGGATTGGCGGTGTGATTTCCGGATCGCAGATATAGAAGCCGATGCAGCCACCGTTGCCGACGGGCGAGGCCGCCAGATGCTGCGCATACGTCTTCCATGAGCCGTTTGCCGACTGGTCGCGGATGAATTCGCGGGTCAGCGAGCCGTTCTTGTAGCACAGCATCGCCATGTAGGCATTCGGCGCCACCGGGTTGGCGAAGATATGGCCTTCGCTGGCCGAGGGCCTGGCCTCGGCCAGGAAGCCGAAGACCGTGTCGCTGGTGCCGAGGCTGATCGCGACATCGCCCGGATCCTGCAGGCGCAGTCCTGCCAGGCTGTTCGGGTTGTCGCCGGAGAAGGCGATCACCTGCACATCCGCGGCAAACCCGTAGCGCTGGCTGAACGAGTTATGAAGCATACCCGCCCGCTCGTGCGAGGCGACGATGTGCCCCAGTTTGGCCGCCAGCCCGGGGGCGGTGCAATCCAGTGCCGCCGTCGACCAGGTCTTGCTTCGGATGTCCATCAGGTTCATGCCCGAACCGTCGCTGGCGTCGATCGGCGCAAAACCGCCGATCAGCAGCGAGGGGATGAACGAGCTGACCAGGGCGATGCGGGACGTGGCGGCATAGGCTGCCGGCTGGTGCTCGTGGATCTTGGCGATCTGGTTCCCGGTAAAGCGTTCATAGGCCCGCGAGCCGGTCAGGTCCGCCACGGCCTGGGCTCCGCCCAGCGCCTTTTCCCGCGCCGCGCATTGCGTACCGGTGCTCGAGTCCATCCAGACCGGGGAGTCCGCGATCGAGAAAATATCCGCCAGTTGCGCCTCCAGCGACTGGTCCGCCTGCAGGTTCCGCAGCTTGCCTTCGGCCTTGGCATTCAGCCAGACGCTGCCGTGCTGCTGGCCGGAGCCCGAGATCGCCCGTACCTGCGCCAGCGGGGCACCGTCCGCGCGCATCTGCTCCAGCAGCAGATCCAGCGCCGCCACCCACATCAGGGCGGGGGAGGTCACCGTCAGTCCATCTGCGGCAACCTTTACGCCGCCCTTGGTGCCGAAACGAGGTAGGTCGCGGTCGAAATTGATCGCCCGCTCGTAGACCGTGTTCAAGGCCTCGTCGATGATCGTGCACTTCAACCCCTGCGTGCTGGAATCCAGCCCGAGGAACAGCTTCTTCTCATCCGCCATTGGTAACACTCCTTTTAAAATCAGACTACAGGCTGCAGGCTGTAGGCTACAGACCGAACTACCGCACTCACTCACACACGCCCATACGCAGAAACGCAGTTGCCCGCCCGCTCTGGAAAACATGTTTTTGTATTTAGGCGGATTCCGCCGCCATTCGCAACCCGAAAACACGAAAATCTTT
>CAZSRU010000055.1:0-18707 GCA_964609395.1 uncultured Victivallales bacterium | reverse complement strand
CCCTCGCCGTGCCCGGCTTCAAGCGGGCACGGCGAGGGGTTTTGCAAGAGCCTCAACAGAGGAAGAGCGAGGCGGACTGACTGCTCTGGCGGCATCCACGGGTAAGAATCAGGCGCAACTTATTCGCGAGGCTGTAGACCGCTTTATCGAACTAACCAGCGGGAGTCGCCGGAAAACCATACTTAACCGTGCAGCAGGCATGTGGCAAGATCGCGACGATTTACCTGACTTTCATGCAGCTCGGCGAACCTGGGACAGGAACTGATATCATGGCAAAGCACTACCCAATGTTCAAAGGATTGACCCCTCCGTACACAAAGGCGTAGGTGGTCAACCGGCATCAGGGGCAGGCTCTCAGAATGGTATCGAGTCGGAATCGTTGTCGGCAGGGGCGGATACGCGGCCGCAGCAGTTCTTGTGTTTCTTGCCGCTGCCGCAGGGACAGGGCGCATTCCGGCCAACTTTCGGCCCCTCTCGCCGCAAAGTCGGATGCAGGACGAGCGGACGGCCATCGTCGCCCCAGTCTTCCTCATCATCTTCCTCTTCATCCTCCCAGTCGTCCTCATCCTCCCAGTCGTCCTCGTCATCACCGGCGTATCCCCCGATCGGGAAACGAGTGACAAACGACATCGCAAACGCGATGAACACAAGCACCAGGGCGGTAAAGATGGTCAGCAGCGATGCCTGATACAAGGACAACGGCAGCAGGGAGGCGAGCAACGCCCCGATGCCGAGTACGACAGCAACGCCAACGGCCAGCAAGAGAATCGCCCCTGCCAGAAACGTGACAAAATGCAGGATAGTTTTCATGTGCGCGAATATAGACCAACTCCCGCCCGGGATGCAAGCCGGAACCCGATCCGGGTAGCCATTCTGCAACCGGTATGGCTGCAATGATTGTGGATTTCGACTTTCAGTTTTCGACTTTCGACTTTATCCAACTTCAACCATGCAACATCATTTTTTCAGGGTCTTCCGCAGAATCTGTGGGTGGCTTCCCGTTTTTCCTGTCCATGGTTGACCGACGAAGCGGGTGGATTAAGCGTAACCAGGTAAGTGTGAGTTTAAGGGTACGGTCAAGTGTGGGATTAAGCGTCATGTTCAGCCTGTCGACGGTTATTTCGCCAACACTTCATCGAACACTTATACCTCGACTTAATCCCCACCCTTACTTGGTTACGCTTAAACCACTCTCTTTATCGATCTTTGCAGCCCAAACAATTCTGGTACGAGATCATTCCGCCAATTCTACGCCGCCAATTCACGCAATCCCACTGCCAGCAGGCCAGTTTGACAGAACCCCGCGAACATACATACCCACAGATTCTGCGGAAGACCCTTTTTTCAACTACGGAATACGCAGAATACACGGAAACTAGCAATACGCTGAACGAGAAACGCATTTTGTGGCAAATCTTATCTTTGCCTCCCCGTCGGAGACGCATCTGTTTTCTGTGTATTCCGCGTGTTCCGTAGTTCAAAAGTTACCAAGCTGTTTTCGCCCGGTACCCCGGTTGGCTGGCTTACCCCTTTACCCGCACTGCATGTTCACGATCGCGGGGGTGATGTCGGTCAGGTTGTGGATGGCGTTGCGGAGGGCTTCCGCACCGGGGCCCCTGGCGGCGAAGGGGACGGGGTTGGCGGTGTGGCTGCGGGTGGAGAGATCCTCGATGTTGCCGTGGTCGCTGGTCAGCACCAGCAGGATTCCCGCCTGCTCCGCCAGCGGGCAGAGGGCCGCCAGCAGGCAGTCTAATTTACGCAGCACGGTTTCGGCAGCGGCCATGTCGGCCCGGTGGCCGGCGTGGTCGGTCTGGAAGAATTCAAAGAGCGTGAACGCCTGGGTCGCGGCGATACCGGCCAGGTCGGCGGCGGCCTGCCCGACGGAGATGCAGGGCCCGGTGTAGCCGCGCGGGGCGAGCGACTCGCGGGTCAGGTCATGCGCGACGGCCTCGCCGCTCAGCAGGCGTTCGAGGCGGCGCACATCGCCGAAGGCGCTCAGGGCTGCCACGGTGGTGACCGATTTGGTGCGCATGGCCTTGACGGCTTCGAGCGTGGGCAGCAGATAGCCGTTGGCGAACGTGGAGGGGCGGCCGAAGGCGGCAAGCTGCTGGTAGATATTGTGCTCGGTGATGATGTCGCGCAGCAGGCTCCCTGGGAATCCCTCGATGTGGCGACCGGCGCGCGCGGGGGCGTTGATGCCCGTCAGGATGGCCGTCTGCCCCGTGGCGCTCTGGGGCAGGCCCGGCACGCCGAGCGTGGCGTCGGCAGGCACGGTATCCTCCGCCAGTAGCTGCATCAACCGGGGGCAGACATCCGGACGCAGGGGCGTGGGGGCTTGCGGGTCGGACGGCAGCCCGATGCCGTCGACGAACAGCAGCAATACCGGCGGCGGCCTCATTTCACGATCTTGAGGATCTCGCGGAACGCGTTGTGGTCGGCCGTGCGCAGCAGTTCGAACAGTGCTGTCTCGACCGTCGTGACATGCCCCTGGCCCGAACCGTTCGAGTGGCGGCCCGCCTCGCGGATCTTCTCCAGGCCGACGGCATGGTCCTGAGGATGGCGCGAGGAGACGGCGTCGACCACGACCTCGACCGCGTAGCTGTCGCGGATCAGCGCGACGGCGGTCTGGTAGACGCAGACGTGCGTCTCGATGCCGGCGATCAGGATCTGCCGGCGCCCGCTGGCCTTTACGGCCGCGTTGAAGGCGTCGCTGCCGCAGCAACTGAAGCAGGTCTTGATCAACGGCTGGTTGCCTGGCAGCAGCGGCAGCAGTTCGGGAATCGTCGGACCCATCTTGGCCGGGTTCTGCTCGACCTGGATCACGGGGATCCCGAGCACGTTCATGCCTTTCAGCAGTTTTGTGAGATTAGCGACCAGCCCCTCGCGCTCATGCATCACGGCCGTCAGTTTCTCCTGCACATCAATCAGGACCAGCAGCGTCTTTTCCGTATCGAGCATCATCGTGTTCTCCCTCCGTACCTGTTGTCAATCAAACCCCGCTAGAGTAGCGACGACATTGACCTTCTCGCGCGAGCCCCCGCAGGCCTCCCCCACTACGCGATTGCCGCGAATTGATACGAGAACTCGTTGACGTCGGTCTGTTGCTTGGCGTGCTCGACAGTCATGCTGACAACGTGTCCGTCCTTGTCGGTCTCAACGAGCACATCCTCGTTGAGATCGTACGTCTCGACGATGTCCTGATCACTGAACGTCAGCAACAGCGTGTCGGTGTCTCGGAAATACTTTGCTTTCATGTCTCTTTCTCCTGAAATCGTCGGTCAAAGAATGCGTTGTGCACGGTCTCGCCGTCCTCAAGCAACACAACGCGCAGGTATCGGTTTCCCGCCGCCTTGATCTGTTTCCATTTCCGGATTCGGGTCTTCCGCAGAATCTGTGGGTGGCTTCCCCTGTCCATGTATGACCGACGAAGCGGGTGGATTAAGCGTAACCAAGTAAGAGTGAGTTTAAGTGTGCGTTCAAGTGTGGGACTAAGTGTTCTGTTCCAACACTTCATCGCACACTTATTCCCAGACTTAATTACACCCTTAGTTGGTTACGCTTAAACCACTGTCTTTATCGTTCCCGGCAGCCCACATAATCCTGATACAACATAATTCCGCCCATTCTACATTACAATTGCCACGATATCTACGCCAACAGGCCTGATTGGCACCGCCCCGTGATTTTATCTACCCACAGATTCTGCGGAAGACCCCCGGATTCGACCATCGCCCTGTGCATGAACGGCATCGGGATTCAAGATGGTAGCCTCAATCCAGAGATCGTGGATCGCTTGGCGGTCGGGTCGGCTTCGTGTTGACAGGAAGTACTGCGTTACTTTCATTGCAAAACTATATTACTCAGTATCAGGAAAGTCCAGTGTGGTTTTTTTCATGCCCAACGTCAGCCATGAAACGAACGGTGTGGAAGTCTCAAGATGGAAGACCGAAGACCCACCGGCTTCGGTCTTCAGCCTTCCGTCTCACTCCTCACTCCCGTCCCCCTAGATCCCGCGGTCGGCTTGGATCTCGAGCTCGGCGGTCGGGACTTCCTCGATCACCTGCATGCTCATCCAGTGGCCGGCGCGGTAGCGGGAGAGGAAGACCGTGCTGGCGATGAGCACATGGCAGACCAGGATGGCCCAGAAGACATGGTCGGATGCCCCCGCGTAATGGGCGATGAAGGTGGGCAGCACCAGTGTGCCCCAGGAGATCGCCAGGCTGGCCCGCATCGCGAAACGGGTGTCGCCCGCACCGCGTATGGCATGGCTGTAGACGATGCAGAAGCCGTCGAAGACGAGGTAGGCGGTGATATAGCGCATGTAGACGATGGCGGTTTCCAGGGCCTGGAGCTGCGAGGGGTCGCCCGGGCGGGCGAACAGGGCCAGCAGGGTACGCGGGAACACCAGCATCCCGAACCCGACGGCCGCATTGCACATCAGCGCCAGGATCAAGGCGCTGCGAACCGCTCGGCGGGCTTCGCCCAGGCGCTTGCCCCCGATGCCCTGGCCGACCAGGATCGACACGGTCATGCCCAGTCCGATCATCGGGAGATACACCATGCCGTTGATCGCGAAGGCCATGTTGGCGGCTTCCAGCTCGACGGTTCCCAGCCGTCCCAGCAGGATCACGAAGAGGTTGAAGGCCATCAGGTCGAGTGCGAACTGGACGCCGTTCGGGCTGCCGAAGTGCAGCAGGCGGCGCAGGAGGGGCAGATCCAGTGTCCGGTGCGGGAAGGTTCCGTAGCAACGGCGGTTGGCCGGGCTGAAGAACAGGGCCAGCGCGATCGTCAGCCCCAGCATGGTGCTCAGGCCGGTTGCCAGCCCGGCCCCGAGAATCCCCAGTTCGGGGCAACCCCAGTTGCCGAAGATGAGCATGTAGTTGAGGATGATGTTGGCGGCGGCACACACCAGTTCGATCAGCATGACCACGGCCGTTTTTCCCCGTCCGCTCCAGAAGCTGTTCAGGGCGGTCAGCAGGATCGGGGCGAAACTGAGCCTGGCCAGCGACTGGAAGTAGATGATCTGCTGTTCGATGACCCCCTCGCCGTGACCCATCCATTCGAAGATCATGCGGGCGGCCGGTGTGCTCAGCCCCACGACGATCCCCCCGGCCAGGGCGATATAGATCCCCTGCCAGACCGCCAGTCCGGTGCGCTCCTTCTGGTCCGCACCCGCGTACTGGGCGACAAACGTGCCCGCGTAGCCAGCCGTGCCCAGGAAGAAGCACATCAGGCAGAAGCAGGTCAGGCCGGCGGGCATGGCGGCCGCGATCGCCTCCTGCGAGTAGCGGGCCAGCATGACCCGGTCGGCAAAGAGGCGGAACGCATGCCCCGAGGAGGCCATGATCAGCGGTAAGGCCACGCGCAGGACCTGCCCGATACCGCCATGTGACGTGTGTGTGGCGTGTATCATTTAATCCCGGGCGTAGAAGGTTTCATTCGGTGGCGATGATCACGTTTTCGAGTGCCACGTAAAAGGGGTTGTCGGTGGTGAAGCCGGCGCGGTCCTCCTCCCCGATATAGAGATCAATGTGGAAATCGCCACCATAGCCCGCCTCGAAATGGTCCTGGACCTCCCAGGTGGAGGCCAGCAGCTTCCTGGATGCGGCGGAACTGACCGCGACGCCGCCGCTCTCGAGCAGGGGTTTCTTCAGCTTGAACCGGGTTCCGGGCGCGAGCACGCTGTCATCGCAGGCGGCGGTGCGGAACGGCTGCAGGGGGGCTCCATAGGCGTCGGGGGCGAACTCGCTGAGCCAGAATCCACCTCCGAAGGATCCGTTGAGGTACTTGCCGGCATACGTGCCCGAGGTGATTCTTCCCGAACCTTGCATCCGCACGGCGGCGATAAAGCCCTCGGGGTACGATCCGAGCAGCACGCGGCCCGATTCTCCGCCGATGGTCGTGAAGCCCCAGACGGGCTGCGACAGGCCGCCGTGGTAGACCTCGACCGGCGTATAATACACGGTGACGTAGTAGCGCCCCGGAAGCTCGTTGCCTGGTTCTGTGGTCTTCTTGTCATCATCCTCGCAGCCGGTCCAGAGAAGCGAACTCGCCAGCAAGGCTCCCATGGCCAGCAACGGCCGGGTTAATGAATGAATGCCAGTTCTCATGATACACCATCCACCTTTTCCGGCGTTGCGCCACCTTTCGCGCGGAACGCCTTGCGCCAGACACTCAGGAATACACATAAACAACGGCGGGGATGATAACGGTTCTCCCGAGCGTACGCAAATGGAATATGCGGGTGATCAGGCGTGTGGCGGAAGGCTTGATTTTTCTGTTTACGGTGTATATCGTAAGGCGTTGTTCGGTGGGCTGGGCGGTGACCTCGATGGTATCCGTCTGGATTATGTGGTGTGGCAGGCTTGATGGTAACCGGGGCGGGTAATGAATGTTTTGTGCATAGGGGCGGGGTACGTAGGCGGGCCGACGATGGCGATGATCGCCAGGAAATGCCCGGAGGTCAGGGTCACGGTGGTGGATATCAACGCGGACCGGATTGCCCAATGGCAGTCGGGCAGCCTGCCGATCTACGAGCCGGGGCTCAAGGAGGTGGTGGACGAGTGTCTCAACCGCAACCTGTTCTTCAGCACGGAAGTCGACCGCGCGATCGCCGAGGCGGACATGATCTTCGTGAGCGTCAATACGCCGACCAAGACCTTCGGCCAGGGGGCGGGCCGGGCGGCGGACCTGCAGTACTGGGAGAAGACCGCCCGGCAGATCCTGGCCAATTCGGCATCGGACAAGATCGTGGTGGAGAAGAGCACGCTGCCGGTACGCACGGCCGCCGCGATGCAGCGTATCCTGGATTCCGGACCCGGCACGGTCAAGTTCGAGGTGCTCTCCAATCCCGAGTTCCTGGCGGAGGGCACCGCCATCGCGGACCTCCAGGATCCGGACCGCGTATTGATCGGCGGGCACGCGACGGAGGCGGGCCGCCGGGCCGTGGCCGCGCTGGTGGACCTGTATGCGCACTGGGTGCCGCGCGAGCGGATCCTGACGACGAATGTCTGGTCGGCGGAGCTCTCGAAGCTGGCCGCCAACGCGTTCCTGGCCCAGCGGGTCAGCTCCATCAATGCGCTCTCCGCGCTGTGCGAGGCGACCGAGGCCGATGTGGGCGAGGTGGCTCGGGCGATCGGCATGGATTCGCGCATCGGGCCGAAATTCCTGAACGCGAGCGTCGGGTTCGGCGGTTCCTGCTTCAAGAAGGACATCCTGAACCTCGTCTACCTGTGCGAGTCCTACGGGCTGGCGGAATCGGCGGCCTACTGGCAGCAGGTCGTCTCGATGAACGACTGGCAGCAGGACCGTTTCGTCCGTAACATGGTCGGACGGATGTTCAACACGGTTTCGGGCAAGCGGATCGCGCTGTTCGGCTTCGCCTTCAAGAAGGACACGGGCGACACGCGCGAGAGCCCGGCCATTCGCGTGGCGCGGCAGCTTGTCGAGGAGCGTGCGCACGTCGTGATCACCGACCCGAAAGCGCTGAAGAACGCGGCCTCGGATCTGCGCGATCTGGGCGACCGAGTCATCTTCGAGCCGGATCCCTACGCGGCGGCGGCAGGGGCGCACGCGATCGCGCTGATGACCGAATGGGACTGCTACGCGGCACTGGACTACCGGCGGATCTACGCGGGCATGATGAAGCCGGCTTTCATCTTCGACGGGCGCAACCGCCTAAACCAACAGGCTCTCTACGAGATCGGGTTCAACGTGTGCGGGATCGGCAGGATGGCATTGAGCAATTTGTAGGACGGGGACAGAAAACACTTGCGGGGAGCGGGCGGTTACGGCATGGTGTTGCACTATAAGTAAACAGCGGGGTGATCAGTGATGGAGCGCGTGGCAAGGCTTTACAGCGTATTGGCGGGAATCGGCATGTTCTTTGGTGTGTCGGCGGCTTGTGTTGGCGGCGAGGAAGCGCAGATGCAGATCCTGCAGCTTGCCCGGTCGGGGCGGAACGCCGAGGCGATCGAATCCTTCGAGGCGATGCCGGATCGCGACGAGGCGGATATCGCGGTGCTGCGGGCGGCGGCGGGCTGCTACTGGCGCGAGCGGCGTTTCGAGGAGGCTCGCGGACTTTACCGGCGCATTCTCGATCGGCAGTCGAATCTCAACGCGCTGGGTGACAGCGACCAGCTTAGTGCGTTACTGGGGCGTGAGCTGCCGGCGGCGGACACAGCGGATACGATGGACAGTGCGGTTTTGAAGCCGGAGGTTCCGGCGGCCAAATCGGTGGAGCCCCCTGCCGGGGATGGCAAGTCGGTGCAAGGGGCGGCGCTGGCGCAGGAACTGCAAGCGATCAAGGCGCAATACCAGGCCCTGGAGGCGGAACGCGAGTCCCAGCGCCAGGATGCCGATGCCCGCATTGCCGCCTTGACGGCGGCGGCGGGCGAGCGGGCGGGCGAGCTGGACGCGCTGCGCACGCAATTGGCGGAAGCCGCAGCCACGGCGGCGGCGACTGCTGCAGAGTCGTTGGAGGAACGGCGCGAGGCCGAGTCCTGGACGTCTGAACTGAAGGTGCGTATCGGTTCGCTGGAGATGGAGGTGCAGGCTGCCAACAAATCGCGCGAGGCCCTTCAGGCGGAGGCGGAACTCAAGATCAACGACCTGCTGGACGCGATTGAGACGGACAAGGCGCGCCAGGCGGAAGCCGAGGTCCAGTTGCAGTCGGCGACGGCAGCACTGGAAGCGCAGAAGGCATCGGCGGCCGAAACCTCGGCCGGGTTGCAGCGGCAGATCGAGGAGGCGACGGCGAAGCTGGCGGAGGAACGCCGCCTGGCCGAGGAGGCGTCGGTGCAGCAGCAGTTGCGCGAGGCCGATCTGCGGGCGCGCGTCGAGCAGGTGATGGCGGCGGGGGAGGATGCTCAACTGCAGGTGTCCTCGCTGGAGCAGACGCTGGAGCAGCTCCGGGGCCAGCTTGATGCGGTGACGGCGCAGTTGGCGGTGCGCGACCTGGAGATGGCGCAGGAGGTAGACCGTGTCGACCGGGCCTCCCTGGAACTGGCGCTTGACGAGGTCGAGCGCCTGGAGCTGGAGCAGGCGGCGGGAGACGCGGCGGTTGTGCGGCAGCAGGCCCTGTTGCTGGAGCGGATCGAGACGCTGCAGAAGCAGGCCGAGGTGTCAGGCGAGTCGCTGGCTGCCGTCGGCCGCGAACTCGAGGAGGAGCGGCGGGCGCGGTTCGATCTGGAAGCGCGATCCCAGGAGCAGGCGAAAGCACTCGAGGAGACTGGCGCGATGCTCGCCGAGGCCAAGGCGGCCCTGGCGCGGCAGTACGACGCCATCCGGGAGCAAGTGCAGGCGGGGGTGACGATGCGCCTGGAGGACGGCGTGACGGGGGGGGAGGAGGCCGAGGGCAAGGCGGAGACGCTGGTCACGCTGTCGCCGGACCTGGTTCCCCTGATCGGTCAACTGGAAGCGGCCACCGCCACGGCGATGGCCGATGTCAAGGCGCTGCGCGAGCAGCTTGAGCGCGAGCGCGCCCTTTTCGCGGCGGCCGCGGTGGAGAAGGACGCCGAGCTGTCGGTCGTGCGGGCGGAGATGGTGGCGATGCAGCAGCGGGTGCAGGCGATCTCGGAAGAAGCCTCTGCCCGCGCCGCCGAGATGGAAGCGGCGCATGCGTCCGCGCTGGTGGCCATGACGGAGGCACATGACCTGCGCATCGCGGGACTGAAGGGCGAGCTTGACGGATTGAGGAAAGCGATGGAAGCCCGCGACCGCGCCATCGGGATGCTGGAGGAGGATCTGAAGGCGGAGCGCGACAGCACGGCGCGGGTGCTGGACGTGGCGCGCGAGACCGAGGCGACCCTTACCGCGCGGATCCGCGAGCTGGAAGCCGCGTTCGCGCTGCCGGATACCGAGTCCGCCGCGGCTGACGCCCGTGACGGGGCCTCCCTGCGCGATACGGTCTTCGGTTCGATCCTGGACATGATCCCCGGCGACAAGGCCGGCGCGATCGCCCGTTTCGAGGCGTTGCCGCCGACGCCCGACATTCCGGCCCCGGTGCTCAAGGCCATGGGGAACCTTTATCGCGACGAGGGGAATCACGCGGCCGCCCGTGCTCTTTTCGAGAAGCTGGTGGAACGCAACCCCGGCGATCTCTACGCCGAACGGAAGCTGGTGATGACCCTGTTTGACATGGGGCTTTACGATCAGGCCCTGGACCGGCTGACCGGCCCCGGGGTGGCGACCCCGCCGGAGGGGGAATAGGGGTACCCGGAAAGGTTTGCATGTATCTGGATTACTGGCGGTTGAAGGAAGAGCCGTTCAATAACGCGCTGGACCTGCGGTTCCTGCATCGGACGCCGCAGCACAGCGAGGGGGTGGCCAGGCTGCTGTACGCGGTACGGCAGCGCAAGGAAGGGGCCCTGCTGACGGGGGGCTACGGGACGGGGAAGACGCTGGTGCGGAAGATGTTCCTGTCGAAGCTGGAAACGATCGGCAATTTCGCGGTGGCACTGGTCGAGAATCCGCTGGCGGAACCGGAGGCGATCATGCGGGACATCCATGAACAGATAAGCCGGAAGCCGGCGGCGTCCGGCTTCGCGGGCACAGGGTTCCGGGAGCTTTCCGCCGCGCTTGAGGACCGGCAGGAACACGGGTTCCGGAACCTTGTGGTGATCGAGGATGCGCAGCTTCTCACCCGGCTCGAACCGCTTGAGCAGTTGCGGCTGCTGATGAACCTGTCGGATGGCAGGGGGAATCCGCTGCTGACGCTGGTCTTTATCGGGCAGGAGGATCTGCTGCGGGTGTTCGCGCGCTCTCCCGGGTTGATGCAGCGCATCACCACCCGGTGGCATCTCGCGGCGCTGACGCGCGAGCAGGTGCGCGACTATGTGAACCACCGGCTGGGGGTGGCGGGCGGGAACGGCTGGATATTCGAGGATTCGGCGGTAGAGGTGCTGCACGCGTTCAGCGGCGGCACGGCGCGCGTGCTCAACAACACGGCGGATATGGCGCTTTATCTGGGAATGAAGGAGAATTCGGTACGGGTCGATGCCCGCATCGTGGAGCGCGTGGCCGCGGATCTGTCCGGCGGCCTGGCTTTGCAAGGGGAGGCGGCAAGATGAGATGGCTGACGACCATGGTACTGGTGCTGGCGGGGCTGGCCGGCGGCCTCGTGCCGGGTGGGCGGGCGGAAGACGCGCCGGTGACTGACGGCTATACGCAAGCGGTGAAACTCCTTCAGGAGGGCATCGTCTTCGAGGCGATCAACGAGCTGGAGCGCTATACGCGGGCCCACCCGGACCACGAGGACGCGCGCATGCTGCTGGCGCGCTCGCTGCGCCAGGTCCGGCGCGATGCGCGGGCAGCCGAGGAGCTTTCGCACGTGATCCGCCTGAATCCGGGGAACATGGAGGCGCAGCGGCTGCTGACACGGCTGCGGGTGGAGATCGGACAGCGTCTGGACCGTCGCGACCGCGACGCGGTGCTGCGCTACGCACGGCTTTGCGCGATTCCCGAGAGCTACGACCGGTCGGCGGACTATTACCGGCTGGCGCTGGAACTGGGCGATGATGTGGCCGTGCACCTGGAGTTCGCCCGGATGCTCTCGTGGGCGGGCCGCTATGCGGAATCGTCCCTCCACTACGAGCGTTTCCTGAAGTCGAACCCCGCGAATACCGATGCGCTGCTGGAACTGGGCCGGGTCTACAATGCATCCGGCCTGTTCACGCAGGCGGTGGCGGTTTTCGAGCGCTGCCTGGCGGTGCAGCCCGAGCATGTGGCGGCATCGTTCGACCTGGCGCGAGCGCTGATCTGGTCCGGGCGCGAGGCCGAGGCGGAGGAACGGCTGCGGACCATGGAGCGCAAGCAGGTCGGCGGCGAGGTCCCGCTGCTGCTGCTGGCGTCGATCGCCCGCATCCGCAACCGCGTGCTCGACGAGCATGCCCTCCTGCAGCAGGTCCTGGTGATGGTTCCCGCCCATGCGGAGGCGCTGGCGCGGATTGCCGTCCTGGAGCAGGGCAGCCTGCTCGACGAGGCCCGCCTGCTCAGGCGCCTGGAGGAGGCGCCGGCCGAGGTGGAGTCCCGGCGCAAGCTTGCCGACCTGTACATCACGGCGCACCGCCATGGCGACGCGCTCTACCAGTTGAACATGATCCGCGAGGCCGTGCCGGACGACCTGGCGGTGATGAAACGCCTGCGTGCCGTGCGTGCCGAGGAGATGCGCCGGGTCATGGCGCAGGTCGATGCGTTCAGGAGCATGCGCGATGCCGAACGCCAGCGCGAGATCGCGCGCATCGAGCGATGGCTCGGGCAGAACGCGGGCGACATGAAGGGCCGCCTGCGCCTCGCCGAGCTATATGCCGACGGCGGGAACTACGCCGAGGCCGTCGTCCATCTGGAATGGCTGCAGGCGGCGGCACCCGGCAACGCCCACATTGATCAGACCCTTTACCGGACGCAGTTGCTGCTTGCCGAACGCCTGCAGCCGCCGAACGAGGCGACACTGGCTGAACCCTTAACCGCGGGGACCCCATGACACGCAAGTTGATCCTGTTCCTGTTGATCGCGACGCTGCTGGCGTTCGTCTTTGTCACGTATGTCGCCGTGCTGCGGACCGACTACCAGGTGACGTCCACGTTCGTGAACGTCTCCATGGTGGTGCTGTTCTCCTTCCTGGTGCTGCTGATCATCCGCTTCTTCATCCTGATCTATCTCTCCTACCTCCACCACCTCGACCGCAGCCGCACGCCGGACTACCTCGCCGAGTACCTGGCCCGCCCCGAGACGATGACCCTGCCGCCGGTCTCGATCATCGTCCCCGCCTACAACGAGGGGGTCGTGATCGAGAGCTCCATCCGCTCGCTCCTGAACCTGCAGTATCCCGATCTCGAGATCCTAGTGATCGACGACGGGTCCAGGGACGACACGTTCGCCCGCGCCAAACGCTTCGAGGGGCGCAACGGGCGCACGGTGGTGCGCGTCTTCCGCAAGGAGAACGGTGGCAAGGGGGACGCGCTGAACTTCGGGATCGCGGCCTCCAAGGGGGAGTTCGTGCTGACCGTGGACGCGGATTCGCGGCTGGAGCCGGCCTCGCTGCTGTATGCCGTGCAGCATTTCAAGAACCCGCGTGTCGGGGCGGTCGCCGGCAATGTCAAGGTCGGCAACCGGCACAAGCTGATCACCAAGATGCAGGCGCTCGAATACATCGAGGGGTTGAACATGGTGCGCCGCAGCCAGGGCTACTTCAGCGCCGTCAACATCATCCCCGGCCCGCTCGGGCTTTTCCGCCGGACCGTGCTCGACGAGGTCGGCTGCTACGACCTCGACACCTTCGCCGAGGACTGCGACATCACGATCAAGATCCTGATCCATGGCTGGAAGATCGAGTACGAGCCCTTCGCGATCACCTGGACGGAGGCACCGGAGACGATCCGCGACTTCTTCCGCCAGCGCTACCGCTGGACGCGCGGCATCCTCCAGTCGCTGCGCAAGCACGCCGGCAGCCTCTTCAAGGGGGTTGGGTTCGTGAACACGTTCGTGCTCTGGTACATGGCCTTCGAATCGCTGGTCTGGCCGATCATGAACATCTTCGCCCAGGTCTATTTCCTCTACGTGGTCATCTTCTTCGACCTGGCCAAGTTCGTGATCTTCTGGTGGGGGCAGTTGACGGTGCTTGATATCGTGGTGGCGATGTTCTGCCTGAGCATGGAGCGCGAGTCCATGAAGCTGGTCCCGTACTCGATCCTCTACCGGATCTATTTCGTGGTGCTGACCGATGTGTGCAAGGTGATTGCCTCCGTGGAGGAACTGCTCCAGATCCGGATGAGCTGGGGCAAGCTGGACCGCACCGGGCGGATGGGCGAGACGCTGGAGAAAACGTAGCAAGGAGAAGATGAAATGGGCAGTCTGATAGGTGTGTTGTCGACCGTGATCCTCGTGAGCACGGTTTGTACGCTTATTTTCGCGGTCGGGGCCTACGTGATATCACGCAAGGGCCGCAACGGCGTCGGGACGATGAGTGAAGCCATGCCCGGCGAGGATGTGCAGGACCAGTTCCCTCGCTCGGCGGCGTCGCAGGCGTCGACGTCGGCCTTGTTCAAACGTGCACAGCCCGGTGCGGGCCCCGCCCCGCAGACGGCTGCCGCCAGCATGGATGACGAATACCAATGGAAATAACACAGGAAAAGAAATCGGGGGGGCGCCTGCGCTTCCTCTGGCTGCTGCTGATCGTGAACATCGTGCTGATCGCCGGCCTCTGGCAGTATCACCGGCTGATCGTGGAGGTGTCCGACGGCGCGGCCGCCGACCTCTACCGGCATGTGCTCTCGCCCTTCGGGCGCGGGGGGATGGAGGGCGCGCGCCCGCTGAAGGTGGCGCTGCTGCAGTCCGAGGCGACCGCCTTCTCGTTCGGCGAGAACAAGACGGGCTACTACAACCTGATCGCCCTGTGGCAGCGGCTGCTTGTGAACGAGGGCTTCGGGTTCCAGGTGGTGGACGCGGTTCCCGACGGCGAGGCGGCCGAACCCTTCAACCTGCTGTTGCTGCCCGCCACCCGCTGCATGAGCCACCAGGATCGCGAGGCGGTGAAGCGCTTCCTGCGCTCTGGCAAGGGCGTGATGATGACCTGGGCGACCGGCACGCGCAATGAGTTCGGCCAGTGGGAACCCTACTCGCTGCTGCACGAGATCGGCGGCATGGAAGTGACCGGGCCGCCGCCGGCAACCCGCCAGAACCTGAGCACGGTCATGGTCTCGGGCGGGTACCCGATCACCGCGAACCTCTATCCCGGATTCCGCCTGAACGTGACCGCGTTCGACCAGCCGGTCTCCTGCCATGTGCGCGAGGACCGCACCTCGGTCGACGGCGTCTGGACGGATCCCGACGATCCGACCTTCGAGCTGCACAGCGTGCGGGACCGGGCGGCGGTCGTGCACGGCAACTACGGCGCGGGTCGTTTTGTCTGGACCGGATTCACGATCGGGGCCGGGCAGAACCTACAGGAGCAGCGCGACGCCTTCCATATGCTGCTGCGCAGTGCTTTGCTCTGGGCCGGGCACCAGGTGCAGGCCTTCAAGCCGGTATGGCCGGAAGGACGCCCCGGCGTGCTCTCGATCACGCAGGATATCTTCGGCCCCGGGGATGTCGATTCCCGCATCATCGATATCGCCCGCAAGCACCGGGTTCCCTTCACCTCGTTCGTCAGGCCCGAGGCCCTGGCCGCGCATCCGGAATTGCTGGAGCAGCTTCTCGCGGCGGGGGAGATCGGGCTGCTCGGCGATCCCGCGGCGGACTACGAAGGCCGTTCCCTGGCCGAGCAGCAGAAGGAGTTCGAGGCCTCGGCCCGGCGCCTCGGGGAGCTGGCAGGGCGCGCGCCGCGCGGCTTCCGTCTCTCTGGCGGGCAGCCGTTCAGCGATCATACCCAGGATGCGCTCGTGCGTGCCGGGTTCCGCTATTTCTCGGTGCGCGAGATGGACCGGATGGTGCCGAAGGCGACCCGCAGCTACCGGCCGGTCGCGCTGGTGACGCGCCCCCGCATGCTCTGGAAAGTGCCGGAGACGCCCTATCTCAAGAGCGGCCGGCCCTCGGTGGATGTGGAGAACACGATGCCGGTCCACCTCGCGCAGATCGTCGCGCTGGGCGGGCTTTACAGCCTGTCCTTCACGCCGTCGACCCTGGACGGGGACTTCCCGCGGCGCCTGGGCGTGCTGATCGAGACGGCCAAGAAGCAGCAGGTGCCGGTTCTGGCGGTCGAGGATGTGGTGCAGTTCTGGGAGGGATGGGACAGCATCCGCATCGCCACCCGCTATGTCTCGCCGCGGCGGACCTCGCTGAAGATCAGCAACACCTGGACCGATCCGGTCAAGGATATCATCGTGAATGTCGAGATGCCGTCGGTGCAGCGCCGCCTGGACCTGGAGTCCATGACGCTGGGAACCGAACTGCCGAACAGCATGTCGAGCAGCGGGGTGCGCTGGCGCCTGCACCTCGGCCGATTGGGCGGCGGCAAGAACGTGAGCTACTATATCAACAGCACACCCTCGTCCCCTGGGCAGCACGGCGGGCAGGGGGCCGATCCTGCGCGGCGTCCGCCCGACGCGCTCGGCGAGGTGTGGTGAGTTACCGGAGGATGATTACAGAGGACGCGCGATATGCTTTTCCCAACTACCGTTTTTGCGCTCTTCTTCCTTCTCGTCTTCACCGGCGGCTGGCTGCTGTGCCGCCACCGCCGCCTGTGGGCGCTGTTCATGCTGGCCGCCAGTTACGTGTTCTACGGCTGGTGGGACTGGCGCTTTCTCGGGTTGATCATCTTCTGCACGCTGGTTAACCAGGCCTTCGCCCGGTTGCTGGAGCGGCTGCCGGGACAGGGCTGGTCCGGCGGGCGCACCTGGGTGCTGGCGGCCTCCGTGGTGGTCAACCTGGGGGTCCTCGGGTTCTTCAAGTACTACCGGTTCTTCGTCCTTTCGGCCTACGCGCTATGCGGGCGTCTCGGTATCGCCTGTTCCCTGCCGCTGCTCGATATCGTGCTTCCGGTCGGCATCTCGTTCTTCACCTTCCAGGCCATGAGCTACGTGATCGATGTCTACCGGCGCGAGATCCCCCCGGCGCGGAGCGTCCTGGACTTCGCCACCTACCTGGCGTTCTTCCCGCAGCTTGTGGCGGGGCCGATCGTGCGGGCCAGCGTGTTCCTGCCCCAGCTCGGTCAAGCCGGCAAGGGGCGTGTCGTGGACACGGGCCGGGCGGCTACCCTGATCCTGACCGGCCTGTTCAAGAAAGTGGTGCTCGCCAACCTGCTGGCCGTCCGGCTGGTCGACCCGGTGTTCGACTATCCCGGGGATTACGGCACGGTGGATGTGCTGCTGGGCGTCTACGGCTATGCCGCCCAGATCTACTGCGACTTCTCGGCCTATTCCGATATCGCCATCGGCGTGGCCCTGCTGCTGGGTATCCACTTCCCGGTCAATTTCAACGCGCCGTACGTGGCGACCAGCTTCCGTGAATTCTGGCAGCGCTGGCATATCTCGCTTTCCACCTGGCTGCGCGATTACCTCTACATCCCGCTCGGCGGGTCGCGCGGCGGGGCCTGGCGGACACGGCGCAACCTGCTGCTCACCTTCCTGCTCGGCGGGCTGTGGCACGGGGCGCAGTGGCGCTTTGTCGTCTGGGGGGCGCTGCACGGGGTGTTCCTGGTGGCGGAGCGCATCCTCGCCGGCTGGCGGCCCGCCCGCGCCACGCCGCCAGGGCGCCTGGCGGCCCTTGCCACCCGCCTGGCGGCCCTGCTGCTGGTCTTCCACGGGGTTTGCCTGTCATGGTTCTTCTTCCGCGCGGAGACCTTTGAAGATGCCTGGATGCTGATCGGCAACCTCGGGCGCTGGAAGCCGTCCGAGCACCTGGGCGTCGGTACGCTGGTGCTGCTGGCGGGTGGCTTTGCCATCCAGTTGGCCGATGGCGACCGGCTCGCGCCGGTCTGGCGCTGGTACAATCGCCGGAATTTTCTGTTGCAAGGGCTGATTGCCGCCCTCATAATCACCGTCGTACTGGGCCTTGGCCCGCAGGGAGTCGCGCCGTTTATCTACTTCCAGTTCTAGGATTGCGTATGTGTGACAATAGACAGGGCAAGACACAGGACAGGCTGCCGGCAAAAGCCGCCGGGGCGCTTGCGGTGTTCTATGCCGCCGCCCTGCTGCTGAATGCGGAAGGCTTGCTGCGCAGCGCGCAGCACCTGCCCCACGGGGTGTGCCGCGAGCAAGGCATCGCGCTGAGCGCGCCCGTGGCCGGCCTGGCGCGCCGGATGGGGATGACAAGGCTGCGTTCGGGAATCGAGCAATGGATGACCGGGGGAACGAAAGGAACAACAGGATGACTTTTTCTGCAAGACACGTCATGGCGGCATGGGTGCTGGGTACCGGGATGCTTCTACCGTCCGCCGCACCGGCGGCGGATATCGTCGCGCTGGGCGATTCGATGATGAAATCGGTGGGGCGGGCGATCCGCAAACAGTACGCCGATGCCGGTGCCGAGGTCGAGGTGGTCACTTCCATCGGGTCGGGGTTGGCCAGGCTGGATTTGTTCGACTGGCACGCGCAGTCCGCCTCCCTGGTGGCGGCGCAAACGCCGGGAACGGTCTTTGTCATGATGGGCGCGAACGACAACCAGGCGATGCGCACGGGCGGCGGGGACCTGCCGTTCGGCACGCCGGGCTGGAATGTGGAGTATGGCCGTCGCGTCGGCAAGCTGATGGATCTGCTGCTGGAGGGCGGCGGGCGCCGCGTGGTCTGGATCGGGTTGCCGCGGATGCGCGAGACGAAACTGGATGCCGACATCCGGGCGATTGAGCAGATCGTGGTCCAGCAGGCCGAGGCCCGTGAGCGCGTGACCTATTTCAGGACGGAGGGGCTCTTGTCGCCGGCATCCGGCTACAAGGCCTATATCATCCTGGAGAACGGCATGCCGCTGGATGTACGTTCCGAGGACGGTATCCACCTGAGCCGCAACGGTGCCGAGCATCTGGCCGGCCTGCTGCTGGCCGCGTTTCCAGTGCAGGATCCGAAATAAACAGGGGATTCAAAGGGGAAATCGGTTAACGAGAACGGCGACGAGAACGGATAACGAGTTGAAAAAGAGGATGGTTATGAAAGCGATATCCAGATGGCGGGCAATGGCGTGCCTGGTGGCGGTGGCGCTGTGGGCGGTCTTGCCGGTAACGGCCCAGGAGGAGGCCGCCGGCGCGGAACCTGCGGTCGAGGTGTCCGCACCGGTGAGCC
>CAZSRU010000054.1:0-19040 GCA_964609395.1 uncultured Victivallales bacterium | reverse complement strand
CCCAGCCCAGCGCCAGCGCCACCCGGTAGGGCACGGTCGCGAACGCCCACCCCCAGAAGCGGAATACCGCGTATTCCACCCGATGTTTCAAACTGTGCCCTGTCTCTTCGGTCATATACCCTCCTGAATGGCATCCATCCATACCACGTTATCGCGGCGGCGCAAAGCAGAATCCCCACCCGCGGCAAGGTGAAATCACGCCGAGAAGAACTCGCGTTCGCGGAAACCGCCCAGGCGGGCCAGCAGCATGTCGGGAATCCGGTGTGTGCGCGTGTTGTAGACCTCCACGGCCTGGTTATAACCCTCGCGCATCAGCGCGACCTCGTCTTCCAGGTCGCGGATGCGCCACATCAGGTCCCGCATCACCGTATCGGCCTTGAGATCGGGATAGGCCTCGAACAGCCCCTTTACCTGGCGCACGGCGGCCGCCGCCTCGGCCTCCATGCCAGCCGCCTCGCCCGGAGCCAGCACGCCGCCCCCCGCGCGTCCCGATGCCAGCAGTGACTGCAGCGACTGCTCATGCGACGCATAGGCTTGCGCGGTCGTCGCCAGCCGCGGCAGCAGTTCAAAGCGTTTTTTCAGGGCCACGTCGATATTCGCCCACATGGCATCGCAGCGCTTTCGCAGGAAGACCAGGTCGTTGAACAGCACGACCAGGAAGAACAAAACCATGTACACCAGCGGGGCCAGCGCCGCCGCCTGGTACTGCAAGACCCCGAAGCCGCCCTTCCAACCCGCCAGGCTCAACCCGGCCATGCTGAATGCATTCAGGCCAAGGTTCAGCAGCAGGAAGCCGACCGCCGCCTTGCGGGCAACCAGTTCGCCTTCCGTGCGGTCGCTGAGCAGGAACGGCAGCGTTTTCTCCCCGCCGCGGGTCATCAGCAGTCGATCATGCGTCTCCGGGTCGATCCCCGCGCAACCGAGCGCGTATACCGGACCACCGATCTCCAGCCGGGTTTCCTCATGCTGCTGCCGGCCTTCCCGCTTGCGCGTACGGGCCTTTAACACCACCTCGGCGCCATCCGGATCGACGGGCAGCGCCCCGGTCGCATCCCGGCACAGGAACAACTTCCGCCTTGTCTCGTCCTTGATGGTGACCCATTCCGTTTTCTTGCCGGACGTGCGTTTCTCCTTGATGACATACCGGTAACAGGCACATGGCTTGCCGCTGAGCGGACCGATCAACGCCTCCTCGCCCCCGGGCATCTCCACCGTGCCCTTGACTTCGTTCAATCCGTAGACCACGCCCTTGGCCTTGACCGTTGGAATGTTCTCGATCCAGCGCTTGACGCGGATGCGCCGCATGCCCAGTGCCCCGAAAAGCAGGGCCAGCAAACACCCGCCGCCACCGAGAATGCCTGCCGCCACCGCCGAGATGCGGCTGGGCTTGAAGTCCCGTTCCAGTCCCAGCAGCATGGTGGTCTCGTCATCGGTCAACCCGAATTCACGGATCGGCTCCAGGCCCATGCGCCGGGCGATCAACCGCTCGAGAAAACCGCGGCGGATCCGTTCGGCACGCCGCATGGAGCGCATCAGGTTGACGCGATGCATCGAGACCGCCGCGGCCGTCTCGCGGTCCGGCGACGGATGCGCGACGGAGCCTTCCAGCATCGGCCCCAGCGCGTCCCAGTCGCCATCCCAGAGCACACCGTGCGACGCCAACCGCTCGCGCAACTCGCCCGAGCGCACCTCGCGCTCATGGTCAAGCCGATCGAAGGCGCGGCGCAGATCCGCCGCGATCATGCGGTTGGCTTGCACGGTCAAGGTGACCGATACCGTCAAGGCCACCAGCAGCAGGTACACCAGCGTCATGTGGATCCCCACGACCCGCGTCAACGCATAGATCGCCAGCGACAGGCACAGCAGGCCGAGTCCGGTCAGCAGCAGGCTGTAGAGCCCGACCGTGCCGCGTTCCTTGTCCTCCCCGCGTACCGAAAGAATCGGCACAAAATGGCCCGCGCCCTTGAAATGCAATTCCAGCCGCCCCCCCGCCTGGCGATCGACCGGCTTGGCAAGCCCCATGGCAAAGACGGTCATCCCCGGATCGATGCGGCTTTCGCTATAGCGCAGGTCACCGGAGGTGCGGTTATGCATCGAAGCCAGACTGACGGTCATATCGTTGGAATGCTCAGGGTGAATGATGATCGTGCCGTTACCGTCATCGAGGACAAACGGAACGTACTCGTACCGGCTTTCGATCGTCTCCCATTTGGTGTCGCCATCCGAGTCACGCGTCTTGCGTTCGACAGTATAATGGAAGTAGACGCAGGAAGCCCCGGTATCGGGCCCCTTGAGCACCTTGCCCGCATGCACCACGGCCTGGCCGGAAAGGTTCGCCTCGCCGGGGATCAGTGCCGGGACCGAGACCCGCGGGATCCGTTCGATGGTGCGCATCTGCTGCACACGCTCAAAGGCCACACGCACGAAGAAGACCCCGATCAGCCCGCACACAGCCGCCATCGCCAGCCACAACACCCGCTTAAACAGACTCTTCATACACGTCCCCTATTCGTTCTCACCCAGCCACACGGGGGGCCGGGTGGCTATAACCTGGTCATTATGTCAGGCTTTCACAGTCATTGCGGGAATGGAAGCCCCGCGCGGCTTTTGCTCCGCAGCCGCCTGAAGGCGGAACTACAAACCCCTTTGGAACGGGGTCGCCGTGTTTGTAGTACCGGCCTCAGCCGGAATGCAAGGGAATGAGAAAGATAAAGAGTCCCGTTTCCCCTCTATTTCGGTCAACGGCGACGAGATCGGTACACGATTGGGAGTGATCTCGTAATCCGTTATCGTCGACCGTTATCGTCACCCCGACCGACCGAAAGCACGACGCTCGAGAAGACCTTGAAGGAAGTTCCCGTGCGCCAGGCATCCGGCGGCAGGCCGGCCTTCTCGCTTAGCGAGCAGAGCGTTTCCTCGACGGTCCAGCCCTGCTCCGGGGCGACTTCCGGCAGGTACACGGCCCGGTGCAAGCCCTTCTCCAGGATAATGCCATGCTCGCCAAGACGGAACGCCTCGGGGCTGGCAATCGGTTCGATCGGGCTGAGAATCGACACATCCACCCCCAACCGGGGCAGTTCCCGCGCGCTGACCGGCGGGAAGCGCGGATCGCGCAATGCCGCCCCGACAGCATTCTCATGCACCGACCGGTAGAGGGGTGCCTGCGGCTCGAGCGAGCCGATGCAGCCGCGCAGCATCCCCCGCTCATGCAGCGTGACAAACGTGGCGCGCGGTTTTTCAAGCGCTGCCGTCAGCACGTAAGCCGAAAAATCGAACTCACCGCTGCCGCCAGCCGTGCACCACGCGAGGGTATCGACGGCAATCGCGAACACCGTCTCCCGCTCCGCCGCCGTCAACCCCGGCGACCACTCCCCACTGCGTTTCTCCGCAATCATCATGACCCTTTCATTGCTTTACACGACCATGTGCCCCTATCGTGCGCGATTTCGTCTGTATTTTTCAAGTCAATAAAAGGATTACGATCTTGCATTTTCTGACGACTCCTCTAGACTGGCCTAAATGAGCTTTTACAGATATAGCCTGATCGCACTGCTGATGGTGCCGGGGTTGACTCTAGCGCGCCATGCTGCGGCCGACGCCATCGGTGCCCGCATTGATAGCCGTCTTTCGACGAACCGCATCACCAGCAAATCGGCACCGAACCGGCTTTCCGTACGGGCCGAGGACACGCGCGAGAAGGACGAGGCCTTGCAGACCGCCGCCAAGAAGAGCGAGCCGGACGTGCCGGCGGCCCAGCGCGAGCGCGCGGCGTCCGACGCCATGCGCGCGCAGAAGACCCGCAACGTCGTTGCAGGCCAGTAGGTAGCCAGAGCGTGGACTCCCCGGGCAAAAGCCCCTCCCGAATAACGTCGCCTTTCCCCGATTGAGGCAGGGGAAGGATCTCGTGACTCGGTGACTTCGTGACGCCGGGAGAGGGACCCCACTTGGCGTCACGAAGTCAACCCGTCACGAAGCCGCAGGCCATCTACCAAAAAAAAAACGACTATTTTTTCGCGGGTTGACTTATGTCAAGGCGGAGGCCACGCTTGTCGTGTAGTCTTGCCCGTGTTGATGAGCAATCAGACACACGGTACGCAACCGATAACAAAGGAGGCAATCATGAGCAAGGCAGTAGCGAACAAGGGTATCGCGATCAACATGGCCGATGCGGTCGGCTATGCCGACGACGCGGTCATCAGCAAGACCCTGCTGGACAAGCCGACGGGAACCCTGACGTTATTCTCGTTCGACGCAGGCCAGGGACTGAGCGAGCACACCGCGCCGTTCGACGCCACCGTCCAGATCCTGGAGGGCAAGGCGACCATCACCATCGACGGAAAAACGCAGGAAGTGAGCACCGGCAACCTGGTGATCATGCCGGCCAACGTGCCGCATGCACTCAAGGCCGAGGAGCGCTTCAAGATGCTGCTGATCATGATCCGCTAGCCCCATCCATAGAATCGACAAACAACACAACGACCACAACACAGAAAGAAGGAGAGAGATATGAGCATGTTCTGCTACCAGTGTGAACAAACAGTCAAGGGCGAAGGCTGCACCAGCTTCGGCGTCTGCGGCAAGGATCCCGAGGTTGCCGCGCTGCAGGATCTGTTGGTCTACGCGGCCAAGGGCATCGCCGTCTATGCGGACCCCGCCGCCAAGGCCGGGGCCGATGTGAAGGAGAGCGGGCGCTTTATCGTCAAGGCGCTCTTTACGACGGTGACGAACGTTAACTTCGACGCCGTGCGCATGACCGGCCTGCTGCAGGAAGCTGGCGAGGTCAAGGCCAAGACCGAGGCGCTCTGCCGCAAGGCAGGCGCAAAGCCTGCCGTCAGCGGCGGCGTGGCGGACTGGAAACCGTCGGACCGCGCGAACATGGTGGCCGAAGCCGCCGCAATCGGTATCGCCCAGCGCATGGGCAAGCAGGGGGCAGACGTCACCGCGCTGCAGGAGCTGTTGACCTACGGACTCAAGGGCATGGCGGCTTACGCGGACCATGCTCGGGTACTCGGGCAGGAAAGCGACGAGGTCTACGCGTTCTTCATCGAGACCATGGCAAAACTGGCCAGCGGGCTCAGCGACATCGGCGCACTGGTGGCCTTGAACCTCAAGGCGGGCGAGGTCAACCTCACGGTCATGGGACTGCTCGATGCCGCCAACACCGGGGCCTACGGCAATCCGGTACCGACACCGGTACGCATCCACCCGCTCAAGGGCAAGGCGATCCTGGTATCCGGTCACGACCTCAAGGACCTGGCCGAGCTGTTGGAGCAGACCGAAGGCACCGGCATCAACGTCTACACGCACGGGGAGATGCTGCCTTGCCACGGGTATCCGGGGCTCAAGAAACACAAGCACCTCGCCGGCAACTACGGCGGAGCCTGGCAGGACCAGCAGAAGGAGTTCGACGCCTTCCCAGGCGCGATCCTGATGACCACCAACTGCATCCAGAAGCCGCGCGAGACCTACAAGGCGCGCATCTTCACGACCGGCCTGGTGGCCTGGCCCGGCGTCACGCATGTGGCCAACGGCGACTTCGCGCCGGTCATCGCGGCCGCGCAGACCGCAGAGGGCTTCGCGGAAGACGGACCGGATGACACCATCCTGGTGGGCTTCGGGCATCACGCCGTGCTGGGCGTGGCTGACAAAGTGATCGAGGCGGTCAAGGGCGGGCAGATCCGGCACTTCTTCCTCATCGGCGGCTGCGACGGGGCCAAATCCGGGCGCAACTACTACACCGAGCTGGCCGAGCAGGTCCCGCAGGATTGCGTGATCCTGACGCTGGCGTGCGGCAAGTTCCGCTTCAACAAGCTGCCCTTCGGCGATATAGGTGGCATTCCCCGCCTGCTGGATGTGGGACAGTGCAACGACGCCTACTCGGCCGTGCAGATCGCCGTGGCCCTGGCCAACGCCTTCGGCACGGATGTCAACAGCCTGCCGCTGTCGCTGATTCTCTCGTGGTACGAGCAGAAGGCCTGTTGCATCCTGCTGACACTGCTGCACCTAGGCATCCGGAACATCCGGATCGGGCCAAGCCTGCCCGCGTTCATCACGCCGGCGGTGCTGCAGGTCCTGGTGGACAACTTCAACCTCATGCCCATCAGCACGCCGGAAGCCGACCTCAAGGCGATCCTGGGCTGAGACGCCAGAACATAAGCGAAAAAGCCCCTGTTTCCTCACGGAAACAGGGGCTTTTCTTTATGTCGTCATCCAGTCAAAGAGCGTGGACTTTTTCTACAGCGTGGCGGTCGAGATGTCGGACGCCTTGCCGTCGCCGCCGGGCTGCCCGTCCGCACCGTAGGAGAGGACCTCGTAGGTTTCGCCACGAGTGCCGGGGATGAGATAGACGTAGGGGTTACCCCAGGGATCGAGCGGCAGCTCGCGCCGCTCGAGGTATCCGTCCACCGGGAACTTGCGTAGCTGAGGGTCAAGCTTGGTCGGGGCCACTAGCGCCTGCAGGCCCTGCCGCTGCGTCGGGTAGGCCCCGTTGTCCATCTGGTAGAACTTGAGTGCCTGCCTGAAGTTCTGCAATTGGGCCATAGCGGCGGCATGGCGCGCCTCGTGCGGCTTGTCCGCCAGGTTGACGCCGACCACCGTCCCAAGGATGGTGATGATGAGGATCACCACCAGCAGCTCGATCAACGTGAACCCGCCATTCCGTTTCATTTGCATCGTCAACCTCCTTTAAAACAACTCGCCTTGCCGTGTATCCTGTTTGGGTCCGCCAAGCTTCTCGTAAAGCGCATCCAGCCGCGACTGGTAGAACGCGACATTCTCATCCCGGTTCCGCGGATCCCAGTCGGACACTAGCTTGCTGTTCTCATGGACGGCCACGTTCTTGCGGGTGCCGGTGATGTAGTAGGCGACCTGGTCTCCCGCCTTGTACTCCCGGCCTGCTGCCAGCGCCAGTTCGTAAGGCGCGCGCCGCGCCCCCCCCTCTGCAAGCTTGCGGCTGTAGGTCACAAGCGAATCGGAGAGCGTTTCCATGCGGGCAAGCGATTCGACCGGCAGTTTACGGCGCGAGATGGCATCGTCGAATTTGGTTTTCAAGGCAGGCAATTCATTGTCGCGTCCTTCCAGGCGCATGCGGATGAACTGCCGCATGAAGTCCCGCTGGTACACTTCCAGCCCGCGCGACTTGAGCGCGGCGCCCTTGATGATCATTTCGCCGTCGTGCTGTAGCAGGGCGTAGTTTTTCATCTTGTAGCTGAACATGGCGGTATACTCGCCGTCGAACTCGATCTCGATGCCATCGGGCAGGGATTCGGCAAAACGACGGCGGAAGTCCTCCTGCCGGGCTGCATCCGTGCCATCCGCAGGCGGCACGTAATAGATGCCATCGGTATCGATCTCCACCGGCTTTGCCCCGTTATCCTCCAGCCACATCACCATCCGCGTGAGCAGCTCACGCCCTTCGCGGGTGATGCGGTCGGCGATGTCGAAATCGTTGAACCGAGCCTGTGAGAACCCCAGATAGCCATAGAAGGAGTTGATCAGGATCTTGAACGTGGTCTGCAGGGCATCCAGTTCCAGCCGTTCATTCTCGCCGGAAGCCTGGCGCATGGCACTCTTGGCGTTGAGGCGGAACGTGCGGAGGGTCTCCAGCAGCTTGAGGAAGACATGCGCCGCGTCCGTTGCCGGACCGAGCTTGTGGTTCAGCATCAGCGAGGGGTACAACGAGCGGATATCGCAGTGGTGGACATTGCGCAGCACGCCCTCGGCAAACAGGTCGGTATAGCCGCCGGAGAACGGGCGACCGACCTGCGGCAATGGCAGGGCCCTGCCCTGCCGTAGGTATTCGCGCAGCATCAGCGCATCGATCTTGACCGCGTTGCCGCGCAGGGAGACATTCTGGTAGGTGAACGGCAGCATCTGGGCCTGCGCGAAGATGCTGCGCGAGAGCAGCGCCGCGACGCTGCGCGTCTCGGTGACGTCATCGCGGACATAATCCATCAGGCGTGCCGGATCGTTGGCAAACACCTCGCTGATATCGCCGCCGGCGACATAGGTGCGCTCGGGAGCGGCCACCCCGAAATGCACGGCAACGGACTTGAGGCCGAAACTGTCGAGGTCCCGATGCGAGACGTCGTAGGCCTGCGCCAGGAACATCGTGTCGATCACATGCCGTCCGAACATGTCGAAGCGCGTATAGGGAACGGTACGCTCGCCGGCACTGAACTGGCTTGGCCGCTGCGTCGGTACGCTGCCGTCGCGCCCCAGCGCCAGTTTCACGCCGTGGCGGGCCGCCCGCGCAGCGATGTAGGGAAGATCGAAATTAAAAAGGTTATGCCCCTCGATCACATCCGGATCGCGCTCCCGCACCAGGGCGACAAACCGTTCGAGGAGGGTCTTCTCATCGAGTTCAGATCCGTCGAGCACCTCCACCCAGCCGCTCTGGTCGGCCAAGGCAATCGCCACGATGCGGTCGCCCTCGCGCTCGGCACTGCAGAAGTCGTAGCCACGGGTGGTCACGCATTCAATATCCACCTGCATGCGGTGGACCTGGTCGAAGGCCATCCCCTTGAACAAGGTACACCCGCTTTGGAGCAGATACTGCTGCACGCGGTCGGATACGATCAGGTACGGCGCACCCGGTGCGCCAGCCGATTCCCCGGATTCCGCCTTCAGCCAGCGCCGCGCCTCCTGCCATCCGGCAACGTCGTGGAACGTGAGCAGCGAATTGATCGCGGAATCGCCATCCAGCGCCTTGCGGTCAGACGCAACCGGACAGGCATCCGCCAAGGCCGCCTTCATCAGGGCGAACGGATGGAAGGGTGTCTCCTGCTGCTTCAGCGTCCCGTCCGGCTCACGTCGGTAAACGAGGATCGCGTCACCCTTTTCCTCGACCGCGACGATACCCAGGGTTTTCGATGCGCCGAAAAGCAGCGGATCATTATTCAATACAGGCTTATTCACAAATCCCCTTACCTCCAAAGAGTGATTGTGAGTATGTGGGGGGGTGAGTGTGTGTGGAATTCCTACTCACAAACCCACATACTCACGCACCCACACACTCCCCGACGTTACCAATTCATTATCGCCCGGAGCCTCGGGCGGCTGGCTTATCAACGGTAGCCCCCCGAACCCAGGCCTACCTCGGGGAAGGCCGTCAGCCAGATCTCCAGTAGGACGCGATACTCGTCGTCGCGCTCGGTCCCGTCCGTGCGCGTGTAGCCGGGCAACACGCTGCCACCCACCCGGATGCCGAGGCAATCGAGCTTGCGTTGCACGTAGCCGCCCTGCTCCTCGAGGCGGCTTTCCTCGAACTCGTAGCGTCCGAACACGTTGAATCCCCATTCCCGGTTCGGATTCAAGGTGGCATCGGCCGCCAGCAGATTGCTTTCGGAATCGCGGAAGCGGTGCTCGACCCCGATCCGCCAGAGGTCCTTGCGGATCAGCGAGAAGCGCGAATTCAACCTTGCCAGCAAGGAATCCTCAAGACTATAGGCCCCATCGATTTCCAGCAGCATCCACGCGGCCGGGCGGAACTCGGAATCCAGCATGATGAAATCCAGCACGGGATCGTCATCATCGGCATTCAACTGCAGTGTCGTGTACAGGTTGACATCCGCCGCATCGACCGCCCGGCTGTCACGCTTGGTCTGGAATTTATTGCGCACGCCCAGGCGGAACAGGTGAAGCTCGCCGAGTGTATCGACACTGTCGAACTGGTAGAGTTCGCCCGGCAGCACATTGGGCTCGAAGCGCAGGGAGTAATTCGCATAGGGTTCAACAACGTGCCGCCACGGCGGCTGCCCGTCGCCCGCCGGCACGAGCGTCTTGAAGGCCTTGTAGGACACTTCCGAACCGACCTCGAAGGCATGGCGCAGCAAGGCATCGCCCGCCACCTGGGTCGTCACCAGGTTCGTTGTCGGACCGGTTGTACGCGTCTCGGGTGCCTCGGTGTAGTAGGTCGCGCGGTAGCCTGCCCGCGGGATGAGATTCAGCCAACCGTCCAGTTGCCGCGGCTGGTAGAGCATGTGCGAGGTGTCCAGGCGAAACGCGGAATAATCCTCATCGCCGGAGTCCTCCGGCCAGACGCGTTCAAGCCCGGATACCGAACTTTCACTCTCATAGTAGACCGAGCTATTGGCAAGCTGCCGCCGGAACACGTCCAGCGAAACTTCCGGCAGGCGGTTGACATTGCTGTAGAAGTCATTGAGGCGCATGTTAGCCAGAGCGGTGACCGTGAAATCCTCCCGCCGGTGCGCCAGCGCCAGGTAGTTCTCCGGCTGGCGGGCGCGACGGTACTCGCGCTCGAAGAAATCGCGGCGCACCGTCAGGTCGCTGACATACTCCAACTGCAGCCGCATCTGCGTGCGTTCGTCAAAGCCCTGCGTATGGCGCAGCCGCATCCGGTAGCGCTCGCTCTCGATCAGCGCCGCATCCAGCGGCCGGTCGTCGGGCATCGGCTTGTCATCATCCAGATAGTAGAGCGAGAGATCACCGAAACCGTCTTCCACCTTCCATTTCAAATCCTCGCCGACGGCCAAGCCGCGTTCGGTGCGGTAGTCCAGCCGGTGTTCCGCCTGAAGGTGCGGGGAGAGCCGGTGCCGATAGGAGGACAACAGGTAGGCCCCCCACTGGCTGCGATACCCGGGATAGAAGCGGAAACCCGATTGCTCATCGAGACTCTGATACCAGTACGGCATGTAGAAACAGGGCACGCGTCCGAAATACCAGACGGCCCCCTTTGCCGTCAAACTCTCATTGGGCACCACCTTGATGTTTTTCGCCCGGACGTGATAGTGGCTATGCGGATGCTTGTAGATGCAGGTCGTGACCTTGGCATTGTGCAGCGCATACGTATTATCGGACGTCCGCTCCACCTTGTCTGCCAGGATCTGGAACGGGGCCGACTCGACCGTCGGAGCATCCATGCTCGACACCCGCGTCCGGAAGTTGTAATGCAGCTTGGCGCCAGTCATCTTTTCCGCCCCGCGCATGAGCATGACATTGCCCAGCGCGTAGGCGTCCCCGCTGTTGATGTCCACCAGCACCCGGTCCGCCCGCAGCACATCCTTGCCGCAGGTAATCACCACGTTGTCGGAGGCAGTGATCCGTCCACTGGTCTTGTCGTAATCGATCGCCCCTTCGGCATCCACTTCGATGGGGGTATCCGCATCGGGTACCGTGAACGAATCGAGGCCGCCCAGTCCAGACGCCTGCCCCGCCGCCAGAGCGGAGAATGCAGACAGGATGGCCAGAATCAGGCAACAGGAATGTATGGTGCGAAACTGCTTTGTCATTTGTCTTTTCCTTTTCCAGGGATCCGCCAGGCACCATACCGGCTTGCGGCGCGATTGACAACCGCAAAGCCGGTAACCGCCACTACTCCTCCTTGCGCGAGTAGAGGACGCTGCCATCGCCCGCATTCAGGATGGCGAAGAATTCGACATGCCGAGAGGGATCGGAGCGGAACACCAGGCGGCCGTTGAAGCGTTTTTCCAGTTCCACCAGGAAGGCTTCATCCTCGCGCCGCAGCCGGTCCAGCACCGTGGGATGCACGACCACCTGCAAGTTGGGGATCTCGTTGCGACCGCGATACCGCCGCAACACGGCGGCAAGCTGGCGCTGGATCTCCACGCTGACCCCCAGTGGTGAGCGCACATTGCCACGACCATGACAGTAAGGGCAGTCGATCACCGACGAGGACAGCAGGCTTTCCTCCACACGCTGCCGCGTCATTTCCATCAGGCCAAGCTCGGAGATCGCAAGGACATTGGTCCTGGCGCGATCCTTCTTCAAGGCCGTCTTCATGGCCCGGTAGACGGTGTTCTGGCACTTGCGGGACTTCATGTCGATCAGGTCGATCACAACCAGGCCGCCGATGTTGCGCAAGCGGAGCTGGCGGGCCACCTCGTCGACCGCCTCGAGGTTCACCTCGAGAATGACATCCTCCTGGTTGCCCTTGCCCTTGTGACGCCCCGTGTTGACGTCGATCGCGATCATCGCCTCGGTCTCGTCGATCACCAGGCAGCCGCCCGACTTCAGCGGGACCTGGCGGCGGAACGCCTGCTCGACCTGGCGTTCAACGTCGTAATGTTCCAGCAAGGGCATATCGCCCTCGTAGAGCTGGATCTTCGCCTTTGCCCGGCGCGATATCTCGGAGGCGATCGTCCGCAGCCGCTCGAATTTCTCGCGGTTATCCACGATAATGCGGTCGATTTCCTCGGTCAGGCTATCGCGGACAACCCGTTCCACGAGGTCGGGTTCCTGGTAGAGGCAGCAGGGCGCGGGTTTTTCAACCATGCCTTTCTGCAGATCCTGCCACGAGATCGCCAGTCCGCGCAGATCGGGCACGAAACTGCGCTTGCTGGCCTCAGCCGCCACGGTTCGCACGATCAGCCCGCAACCGGCGGGCAACGGCAGCCGCTCGAGGATCTTCTTCAGCCGCGCACGCTCCTTGGCGTCGGCGATCTTGCGCGACACCCCCGTCATCGAGGAGCCCGGCATCAGCACGAGATAGCGGCCGGGAATGCTCAGGCTGGCGGTCACGCGCGGCCCTTTGGTCCCGATGGCAGCCTTGGTCACCTGCACCACAATCTCTGATCCCGGGGGAAAGCGCTTCGCGATCTCCTCGTTCGAGAACCGCTTGCGTCTCGGGACATTCCGGCTGGCCTGCTGGCCGCGCGGTCCGCCGCCACCCTCCTCCGCCGCGAGACGGGCGTCATCGTCGGGGATCATGTCCCAGTAGTGCAGGAACGCATTCTTCTGCATGCCGATATCGACAAAGGCCGCCTGCAGCTCGTTCTCAAGGTTCTGGATGCGACCCTTGAAGATGCTGCCCACGATCCGCTGCTCGGTCGGGTGCTCGACATGAAACTCCTCCAGCACCCCGTTATCCAGCACCGCTACGCGTGTTTCCAGATACTCCGAGTTGATGACAATCTCGCTCTTGCTCCGTTGCAATATTTTTTTTCCGAATCCAAACATGACTCCCCTTTCGTTTACTTACATACACATCCGGTTACCGGTACGTTTCGCGCCGGTCACTGCGGATACAGACACTCTGGATGATGCCAAGTGCTGACATCATCACGACCATGAACGTGCCACCATAGCTCAACAAGGGCAGCGGCAGGCCGGTAATCGGCATCAACCCGACTGTCATTGCGATATTGATGAACACATGAAAGAATATCAGCGACGTGATGCCGGTGCAAAGCAAGCGGCCCAGCGGGTCGAGCGTACACAAGCCCGTCCATACGCCACTGCCGATCAGCGTTGCGAAAAGCACCAGGACCGTCAAGGACCCGACAAACCCCGTCTCCTCGGCAATCACCGAGAAGATGAAATCCGTCGGTGACACCGAACGCGGCAGGAACCCGAGAATATTCTGGGTTCCCCGCAGATAGCCTTTCCCCTTCAACCCTCCCGACCCCACGGCAATCTCGGACTGCCGCTTGTTCCATCCGCCACCGAGCGGGTCTTTATCCGGCGAGAAAAAGACCTCGATCCGTCCTCGCTGGTAATCAGTCAGCCCCGTCATCGCGGCAAAACGGTCCTGCGTGGCCTCACCGGCCCCCAGCATGGCCGGCAGGAACAGTCCCGCCAGCACGAGACCGACCAGCACCGCCCCGATGCCAGCCAGGCCCCCGACATAGCGGAACGGCACTCCGGCCACGAACATCAGGACCATTGCCGACGGCAGGAACACCATGGAGGTTCCTAGATCTGGCTGCACCATGATAAGTCCCGCCGGCACCGCCGCCAGCAACAGTATCTCGACCATCTGCAGCGGACTATGCAGCGCACGCCCCTGCTCGCTCAAACGTCCGGCAAGCAGGATGATCGTGGCCAGTTTCGCCACTTCCGAGGGCTGGATGCCAATCTCGCCGAACAGCATCAGCCAGCGTTTCGCCCCGTAGATAGTCGTGCCGAACAGCAGCACGAGAACCAGCAGACAGAGGGCACCGCCGTAGATACCCCACTCGATCTTCTTCAGGTGGCGGTAGTCTGTCAGAGCAAACCCGGCATAGCAGGCCAGGCCTACGGCGATCCACAGCAATTGCCGCAGGTACAGCGGACGCATCTCTGCCTCCTCGCCTACATAGCAGGCGCTGTAGACAAACAGCACGCCCAACAGCAGCAGCAGCCCGACGGCCGCGCTCAGCAGCCAGTTCGACTTCCGCAATAGCCTGAATGTCGCAAGTATGCCTTTATCCTGCATCGGCCTCCCCTTCGATCAGGTCCAGGTCCATTTCCGCCGGTATGGCGGGTGGAGCCACCAGCGTGCCATCGCGCACCAGCAGTGCCTGCATCAGCTCACGCAGCCGCGGGGCGGCACTGAGGCCACCCGAGACCGCGTCTTCGATCATGATCACCACGGCATAGCGGGGCGAGTCATACGGGGCGAACAGGATCATCCAGGCATGCTTCAGCCCGTTGCCGTACTGTGCCGTCCCCGTCTTGGCCGCCATTTCCACGCCGTCAACCCGGACCCGTTTGCCAGTCCCCTGTTCCCCATGCACCACGTCATGCATGCCACCGCGGACGATATCGAGCTGTTCCGGCGTCCAGGCCATACGCTTGACAAAATCACCGTCCTCGCGGCCTCTGCGTTTACCCAGCACCAGGCGCGGCCGGTAGATCGTGCCGCCATTGGCCAGCGCACTGGTGAACATCGCCATCTGCAGCGGCGTCACCAGCAACGCGCCCTGGCCGATGGAAACATTGGCCGTGTCACCGGGACGCCAGGCGTCGCGCCGCGTCCGCCGCTTCCACTCGTCATCGGGCAGCAGACCGGCGGACTCGCCTTCCAGTTCAATCCCGGTCGGCAGGCCGAAGCCTGTCGATGCCGCCATGTGGTAAAGCCGCTTGTACTCCATGCGCAGGGCAATATCGATAAAGAACGGATTGCAGGACTGCTCCAGCGCCTTGCGCATGGAAAGGTCGCCATGGCCGTGGCGCAACCAGCAGCGGAACGGCAGATTGCCGAGCATGATGTACCCTGGACAGGGAACCACCGTCGCAGGAGTAACCCGCCCGCTCACCAGCGCCGCCAGTGCCACCAGAGGCTTGAAGATGCTTCCCGGCGGGTACTGCCCGGCAATCGCCCGGTTGATCAAGGGACGCCCCGGATCATCCAGCAGCGCCTGCCAGGATGCTTGCGACGAGAGCGCACGGACATCGAAGGCGGGGGCGCTGGCCAGCGCCAGCAAGTCGCCATTGCGAGGATCCATCACCACGATCGCGCCAGGCTTGTTGCTCAGGGTGTTTTCCGCCATCAACTGGATGTCCATATCCAGGGCCAGCGTGATATCCGTACCGGGGACCGGCTCGCGGTCGCCTTTCTCCTCATACTTGAATCCGGAGGCATCCACCCGGATCAGCCGTCCGCCCGCGCGCCCCCGCAGACGGTCGTCCACCGTCTTCTCGATCCCGCCCTTGCCTTCCATTTCAGGCAGGTAGTAGTGATACGGGTCTTCCTCCTTATTCGCTGTATCCGCACGCCCGACATAGCCGATGACGTGCGAGGCAGCCAGGCCGAACGGGTAGACCCGCTCAGGTTCCACGTAGACATCCACACCGGCAAAGACACGGTCGCTCTCGGCCCAGCGCGCCAGCGCACGCTCGTCGATATCACGCCAGGCCAGGAAGGGCAGCGGCAGGCGCCGCTGGACGTGAATGCGTATATCCTCCCGTGTCACCTGCCGGGGAATGCCCAGCACAAGCGACAGGTCATCGACGACCTCGTCCACCTTGTCCACGGTCCTTGCCCAGCGCCCCCGCTGCCGCAGTTCCTCGGTGTAGATCGCCAGGCAATACAGCGGGCGATTCTCGGCCAGGCATTTGCCGTTACGATCGAAAACACGCCCCCGGATGCCCGGCAGACGCACACGGCGCATGCTCTGGCGGTCGAGGCTGCTGCTGAATTCCGAGGCGCGCAGGACCTGGATCTGCCAGAGGTTGACGATCAGGAAACCGAATGCCGCCAGCATCCCCACCAGCAGGAGGTGCATGCGGAGGCGGGTACTCTCAACTCGTTCACGCGTTGACACGGCCCTGCTCCTCCTTGTCTTCCAGATTCAGGCCCCGATGGAGCCCCGACAGCACCAGGAACACAACCGGGCCGGTTACCCCTCCCATGAGTAATGAACCCAGGATCCGAGCCAGAACCAGCACCGGCGGGCAGCCCCGCAGGCCGCCTGTCGCCAGGAGCGCATAAAGCAAGGCGGAGTAAAGCAGCCCGGAAAGCGCACCGAAGAAGGCCGCCGTTACCGACGCCTCAGGCAATACCAGGCGCCGGTAGCGCCCGGCGACCATCGCCATCACACAGAACACGAGAACAGAATACCCGGCCGGCACAAAGCTCAGCATATCCAGCAGCAGTCCACCCGCCAGGCCGGCCATCAATCCGGCCGTGCGTCGATGGTTCAGGGCATAATAGAGCACCACACAGGACAGGACCGGCCACCTCGCACCGCCGAGCAGAGCGATCCCGGGTAATTGCGCCTGCAGCAGCAACGCCGATAACAAGACCAGAGTCATGAGCATCCAGAACATCATTCCCCCTGCTCCATGACGATAAAGACATACGGGAATGAATCCATACGGGCTGCGGGGATGACATCCGCCTGGCGGTAAAGGCCCGAGGAATGCATGCGGACCTTCCCAACCCTTCCGACCGGCAGCCCTTCCGGGAACACTCCGCCCAGTCCCGAGGTCAACACGACATCCCCCTCCTGTATGTCATGCTCGTTCGAGATATAGTTCATCTCGGCCGGGCGGGCGGATGCCAGCATTTCCATGGCGGGCCGCCCTCCCAGGCGAACCCCCACCCCCCGCATGATGCCAAAGGCGCCGTTGCGGACCGTACGGCAGGCAACCTTGCAGTTCGGATCGGTAATGAGCAACACGTCGCAGGTCCGCTCCGACACCTCGATAGTCCGCCCGATGAGACCGTCCGCCGTCATCACCGCCATTCCCGAAGCGATCCCCGAGGACAAGCCCTTGTTCAGCCGCACGGTCTGCCACCACCCGCTCATGTCCCCGCGTGCGATGACTTCGCAAAGCAGGAGTTTATGGGGCGAGAGGATGGAGAAGCCAAGCTGGCGGCGCAGGACCTCGTTCTCGGTCTTGAATTGCTCAAGCTGGCGCAGGCGGTGATGCAATTCGGCAACCTTGATTTCAAGCGCCTGCTTTTCCTCGCTGATACGCCCCGTACGGCCGATCCCGGAAAACACCCGGCGCACCCGCATCACCACCAGCGAAAGGGTGTTCTGGAAAGGCTCCATACCGTCGCGGACTTCAGCCGCCGTACGCAAGACAGCCGGTGGCGGCAGGTTCAGCAGAACCACGACCGCCAGCATGATCACCCAGAATAATAATCGTTTTTCTCTCACAACCCCGAATCCCTATGCAGCCAGACGGTTCACCGCAGCACACGCGATGCAAACCCGCCCGCGATGCGGACTAGACAGGGGGAGAAAACAGAAGAAGCCACACAAACCGTCATCCGACGGCACGGCGAAGGAAATTCAGCTCGTTCAGCACCACGCCGGTGCCTTCGGCAACCGCACTAAGCGGGTCGTCGGCAACATGCACAGGCAAACCGGTCTGCTCGGCAATCAGCTTATCGAGCCCGCGCAACAGAGCCCCGCCACCGGCAAGCACCATGCCACGGTCCACGAGATCGGCAGACAACTCCGGCGGACACCGTTCAAGCGTCACACGCACGGCATCGATAATGGAAGACACCGGTTCCTGCAATGCCTCGCGAATCTCTTCGGACGTGATCGTCAGCGTTTTTGGAAGCCCCGCCACCAGATCGCGTCCTTTCACCTCAGTGCTCGTTTCCTCGCCAGTCGGATAAGCTGACCCCATGGTTATCTTGATCTCTTCGGCTGTTCGTTCCCCTATCATCAAATTATAAACCCGCTTCATGTACTGGACGATACACTCATCCATCTCGTCGCCACCGACCCTGACGGTGCGACTATAGACAATCCCCGCCAGTGAAATCAGCGCCACTTCCGTCGTGCCACCGCCGATATCCACCACCATGTTACCCGCCGGTTCCTGCACCGGCAGCCCCACGCCGATAGCCGCCGCCATCGGTTCCTCGATCAGGAAGACTTCCCTCGCCCCCGCATGCGTCGCCGAATCCTTCACCGCCCGCTTCTCCACCTCTGTGATATCACTCGGGACGGCGATAATGATCCGCGGACGGACCATCTTGCGGCGAACGTGGATCTTCTTGATGAAATACCGCAGCATCGCCTCGGTAATCTCGAAATCCGCGATCACACCAGCCTTCATCGGGCGGATGGCGATGATATTGCCGGGTGTACGGCCAAGCATGCGCTTCGCCTCGTCACCGACCGCCAGGACCTTCCGCGTCCCTTCCTGGATCGCCACGACGGACGGCTCGCGCAACACGATCCCGCGATCCTTCACATAGACCAGCGTATTCGCCGTGCCAAGGTCAATACCGATATCGTTCGAGAATAAACTAGCAAATCTGCTCCACATAGCGGAGACACTCCCATCCCTGATGACTACCATCGCCGGAAAAACTTCTCGCCACTTTGCGGATTACAGCGGCCAACGTCAAGCGAATAATCAGGGTAACCGCATTAATAATTCAGGGACATTTCATCTGCTATGGCCGGAGTGGTGAGCAATCGCCGTATAGGCAACACATCATCGGTCAGGCGTAGAGGCGTGCCGAATCGTCGATCACGTCGGCGCCGGGGAAGCCTTCCGTCCCCTGTTTCCGGTCATCAGAGCACTGGCGGTCGCACGCGGGCGCCATAGTAGCGCCCCCGCCGAGCCAACCATGAGTCGCTTCTGGTTACGTATGTCGGGGTTATGTTCATGAGCGCAGCAGCGCGAGTGCCTTCGAGACGGTCATCTTGACGGAAACGGGGACGTTCTAGACGGAAACGTAGAAACGGGGACGTTCTAGATAATATGCTGATCATTAATTAGTTACACACTAATTGGCACACTTACCACAGGGCCGTCCGCGCTTTATCCGATGCCGGCCGCGCTCCATTTTCAACGTGTCCGCAAACGCCCTGCTTCCAATAACC
>CAZSRU010000053.1:0-19195 GCA_964609395.1 uncultured Victivallales bacterium | reverse complement strand
TATCGTTCCTTTCTACATTAGTAACCGTAACCCAACTACGGGGTCAACGGAGTGGCAGTCGTATTCCTTATAATCTGATAGGCTTTTGGGGTCACGTCTCGATAATCCTGCATCGCCTGGCTTGCATTCGCTCCGGGGGTGCGCATGACCAGGTGATAGTGATTGTCCATCAGTACATACGCATGCACCTCCACTCCGAAGCGATCCGTCATCTCTCCGAGCAGATCGAGGAAATGCAGGCGGAAGGTATCATCCAAGAAGATCGTGCGTTTTTCGATCCCGCGCGACATCACATGATACCAGCCACCCTCGACATCTATGCGTAAAGGCCTTGCCATGGTCGAAGAAAACCACAACCCAATCCCGTTGTCAACTCATTTGGAGATTGTCGAGACGTGACCCCTTAGATTCTAATGTGCACATTATGCGATGCTGATCCGGTGACGGTGCGGTGAAGCGTAGCGGAACTGCACCGGCATTCCGACGCGCTCCCGCACGCCTCGGCAGCAGATCACGGGGACGGGGCGGACCGCTGGTCAACCAATAGCATCCGGTTTCTCTGATGAGCGTAGCCCGTACTGTCGGAGCGTAGCGTCGAGGTGAGTGACCAACGGGAACGAACTCCGCATAGTGGACGCGGCCGGGATCGCAGTAGCGCTGGGCTCTGCCGTACACGGGAGCACCTGGCGGGGTTCTTGCCTCAAAGCAAGAACCCTGACAGGTGCGGGGGGCTGGCATAGATACCGAGCCGCGATAGCGGCGAGGGCAGGCAGCTAAATCAATAGAATAAACTCAGTCACTCGGAACGGTCACCGTCCGGTTTGTGAAATGTGAAGACTTGACCCCGATGCCCTCTAAACTGTCAAGTGTTAATTGTGAAGACGTGACCCCGAGCCCCCCCAAAACCATCCTCTTGAACGGAAAGGACACACCGACAAGCATCCTCTACCACCCGAGCAATGCGCCCGCCGTAGACACCTCGTGACTTAACCGATATCCGCTAAACTGTTACCAACCGCATTTATGGAAAGGGCAGGCATTCGCTTTCGTTATAAATCCGTAGCATCTGAGATGGGAAACCACAAGTAGCCAAAAAATCCACTAGTTCTTGCCCAGTCTGCTTCCATCCAAAATCCTGCCTTCCAGGAAAAGCGAAATGGAGGAAATCAAAAACATCAGAGAGACTAGTTACTTGCGTGACTAACCCAGGGTGGAACTTAAGATCTCTTGATAGCTGCCACCGCCCACTCACGAACTTAAACGGAAATATTACTGATTTGATAGCAGTATCCGATGGATTAATTGTGTTCTGATACCTGCCATAGAACACGATATACTCACTGCCTCGCCAAGAAAATGAAACTTGTGCTAACGCATGAAACTGTGTAGCATTTGTGAAACGAGGTGTGTAATTGTCAGGAAGCGGATTACCTTTAAGCTCACTCATCCACCCCCCATCAGTGCCCCAAGCATTCAATCTCTCTGTTCGATTTGAATAGGCAGCATAAGCACAGACCGCCGAGTAAAGTGCACTGGTCGGATTTGAGTAGTTAGGTGCGATTAAACGTTGCGAGGTGCTGAACGATAATGGCGGGGTTAGATACTCACCTCCGTAGACTACCATCATTCCCGAAAATGTAACGGGCAACGCGACGCCTAAACTTCTTAGGCGTTCACTCTCTGTCCTCCCGGCAATCATCAGGCTGCGCTCAGCATCGTCACGCGCCGATGCCAGCACACTTTCCCTGCGATCTTTATCTATTTGCGCCATCCATGCTATACTACTCGCTTCTTGATCGACGGAATGATCATATGAAGGGTCATATTCCCGGCGGAGATCTAGCATGACTTCTGCTTGAATCTGTTGATCAGGAACTTCCAGTGTAATCACCCATACTCCATTACTTACAGTCAGAAATACTACATCAACGAACCCTAAACTCGGATTTGTACTAAGCAAACTTCGCCCTCTGCCTGCTATGCCTACGTAAGCAAGAGTATTATCACGCGAAATAGCACCGCCGACTGATAAAAGTTCACTCCAATCATTACATACTTCTCGCCACTTTGAAAACTCACTAACACAGTCGGAATGAGATGCTTCATCATAGTGAGAAAGAAAACCAGTGTAGTCATTGCTGTAAGCGCATTTCAATGCCTGATACACCGTATGAGATGGCGTTTCCACAGTAGGAACAATATCTGCACCGGATGCCTCTACAAAAGCCCGAATCTGGATGCTGTTCGTCACCCAATCTATTGACGCCGCACCATACGATGATATGGGCAATATTAGTGCTGCAACATAAAACACAAGCCACAGAGTGCGGCAATGACATGTACTAATAATAGGTAACACAATTTCCTCCATTTATTTTTGTTACAATACCATAACGCGAAGACTACTTAAGGGTAGTCGGTACATGGGTCAAAACCAAGTATACCGCCTTTGATATTCTTTATGACTGGTGTTGAACTGATTGTCACCCAAGGAAATATAAAATTTTCATCTGTCGTTGTTTGATAGTTGTTTGAGCTATCAAGATAAACATAGCGAACCTCTTTATCGTCGTCGTAGAAGCCGATCTCGTACCCCATGTAATACTTCATTCGTGAATCACTCGTGCTTGAATACGTTTGTAACGGAAAAGGAATTGCTGACGCATCATACCCAACGGCATGACCTTGCCACCCCTTATGAAAGAACGCTCCCTCTTTCAGATCAAGACTCTGCCATCCCCAGTCATTACCACCCTTAGCAATATATACGATGTTATAGCAGAATAATACGATTGCCTTAGCCCTTGGCTCTGGCACTGCATTCAAAACCTCTTTGAGACTACCAAGGCTAATAGTGACATCTCTTCCAAATGTGACTTCAGAGTGCCCCGACTGAGCCCACTCTTGTATAGATTCTAGGACACCTACACGCTCATCGTATTGGAATTCTTCTTCCACCATAGCTTTATATATTACGCCACCATTTATGCCAAAACCCTGAGTTCCTATTTCAGGAAACACGGCCTTAATCGCGTTTTTAAAGACGTTCTTGACACCATTAGCATTAAGCGTTACGGGTGGGTCAACGGGGATGGTTACAAGAGTGGTAGGAAGCCAGTTATCAATTATGTCACTTACGTGCGTCCATGCTAAAATAGAGTCTGCTACAGAATCTAAAAAACTACTCATATCAGTGTTAATAGCGAGTGAGCCTGATGCACGAGTGCGCTTGAACTTACGATCATCCTCAAATAGCTCACAACAATCTCTGCCGACGCTTACTCCGTGGTTTCGCCATCGTTCCGTCTGAAATGTCGGTGTTATTACGTGTAATGGCAGTTTTATGCCGACCGATTCTGTCCACCCTTGTGCCGTGCTTATTGCAGCATTAAGCTGTTCCGATAAGAAACTCACTGAGTTCTCATGCCTAGAGAATGGGGCAAAATGAGGCAATTGTATGCGTGTACCTCCTGGCGTCAAATTCACGGATGCAGAGGCGCAGCCCCAAGAAGCGCTTATCGATGTTGCGTCCCCAGGAATATAGCCATACGCAAGCGGTGGCCCTGTATGCGTCCCTCCTGTTCTAGGACCTTCATCAAAGACTACCTCGCCGGAAGGTCTCTGAACGGTAACGACCAATTGCATCGGACCAAAACCTTCAGGAGACAGCTTGACAGTCCAAATGGGGGATGGCCCAAGAATGGTGGCGGGCAGAACATCTGGGCTTGTATAGTTGTCTGGAAGCCACTCTGCCTCATGTGGATACTCTATGCTGGATGTATCTAATTCACATACCGTATCCAAGTCGACTTTAATGACGGTGAATGTATTTGAGGCAGTAGTGGTACAATCGCCCTCTCCGCCTTCGACGGTTAGTGTTACGGTGACGGTTTTCTCTCCTGGTGTGTCGTATGAAGTGGTCAGTGTTGTGCCACTCAGACTTGTGGATGACCCAGTAGCACCGGACCATAATATGGAGTAGCCAGAACAAATGCCAGGGCCTGTTGAAATATCTGTTCCAAAGGTGACGGAGTCTGAGATACAGGCGGAAACAGGCCCGGTTATTGAGACAGTAGGCATGACGCACTCTTCTGCGTCCGGCGGGTTGCAGCCGGAGAGGGCGGTGCGCGGAGTAGCGAGCCAGAGGGTGGCGAGGATGGTGAGGTAGAGACCGCCGAAGATGGCGAGACCTTTTTTTACGGTTGCTTTTTTGCTATGTGTCATGGGTGGTGCTTTCTGCTACTCTCCGAAGGTATAAAAATGGGCAGGAACATCGGAGTCCTTGTAGTAATCGTACATTTCCTGATAGGTACCGAAATGCTTACAGGAAAGGGGATCATGCGGGGTACCTATTGTTAAGAATGAGTCGATACTTGAGACTCTCAGGTCTTCTGTTTGCCAATAGCAGTTATTGGTCGGATCCTTTCGAAATGATTTTGAACTAAAAATGTATTGTTTTTCTCTTTGCGAATCAGGGTGTGAACCACGGAATAGGTAATACACATATTCATCAGCATCCCATTGAAGATGACCCACCAACAGGACTGCAATATGCGTTGCCCCAATCAGCCCTGGAAACGTCGCTTCATGTATCCGTGTAATTATATTCGTGGGGTATTGCAGGGTCAGGCCTGTACAATGTACTTTGAAAGCGAGCGGGTCAATTTATTGAAACGCACTGACAGCTCCTTGTCGGCGGACATCTTCAATGCCAGCCTCTTTCTCTGCTTGCTTACGCCACCGTCGCCGGTGTAGCCATAATACTTCCCCACCTCTCTCTGCGTCTTACCGCTGAACCGGCAACTTAATTCCACAGCCAGCGACTTCGCCGCACCGGCATGCCCACCATGACTGTGCAAATCATCTCTGCTGATCCCGAATTCAGCTAACACAACTTGCTCCACCGCTTCTATCCCGGGCAAATTATCCTCGGGCAATTTGACATCCCCTGTCACTGCTCTCTCCAGCAGCTTGCCCTTGATTTCGCGCTTTACCTCTTCCCTGTAATTCTCGTCACCTACGGCATAACGGCTTGCCGCGATATCTTCCAGAAACCTCTCGTCCTTTGCGCTGACCATTGTCTCCAAATACTCTCTGTATGCCTTTCTTCTCCGTCCTGCCGTTGAGCGCCCCATCAATTCCAGCCACTTGTAATCAACTCTACCCTGCATATGCCGTGTTCAGGGTCTGCATGAACCTCTGCACATTCCCCATTGGCGTCTCCACAAACAAATGGTAATGGTTCGGCATCAGGCAATAGGCATACAACACCACCTCGCTCTTCTCCAGGCAGTAATCCAGTTGCTCGATGAAGCGCTCGTAGTCCTCATCGCATAAAAACACCCCCTGCGCCCCATTCCCCCGCTGGGTCAGGTGATACTTCGCTCCTGCATATCGAATTCTCCAGGGCCTTGGCATACTTGATACTCTGCCACCTTCCCCTTCTTGCTGTCAATGTCTATTGTACAGGTCCTCCAAGCAGAATCGTGGATTGACGCACGGGCGGGGATGCTCTATCTTTCAAAAACAAGCCGATACGTGATGCTTTGGAACTTACGCGCGTGGTTGCGGTCCCTGTGTATACTGAAAGGATGCTGAAATGAAGAATTTGCTGAACGTACGAACCATGCCGGTGCTGGCTGCACTGATGCTTTGCGGCACGCTGGTGCGTGTCCCGGCGGCCGTCGCGGATGTGGCCGTGGACGACTACAATTTTGCGGCCTGGCTTTACAATAACGGCAAGTACGATGTGGCGGTCGGCTCCTACGAGACGTTCCTGAAAAACCACGCCACGCACGAGAAAGTGCCGGATGCTCGCTTCGGACTGGCGCAGTCGCTCTTCCACCTTAACCGCTTCGACGAAGCCATGGTGGCCTACGAGGCCCTGCGCAAGGACCATCCGGCGTTCGCGCAGATGGCGGAAGTCTTCTTCCAGCTCGGGCAGACCTGCGTGGCCAAAAAGGACTTCGCTCGGGCCGAAGGCCTTTTCGGGGAACTCCGGGCCGCACACGCCGGACACTACCTCGCCGACTGGGCCCTGGCTCGGCAGGGCGCGTGCCTGCTCAGCCTCGACCGCTATGACGACGCCGATAAACTGCTCGGGGAATTTGTCGCCCGTTACGCCCCCGACAGCAAACCGCCCACGAAATCCGACGCCGTGCGTCAGGCGATGAAACGGATGAACGAGGGCGGCGTCAACGCCCAGGATGCCTTCCTCGGACTGATCGAACGCAGCGTCTTCTACCTGGGAATCGCCCGGTTCAACGCCGACAAGTTCAACGAGGCACGCGACCTGTTCGAACGCTATCTGGCGCTTTATGCCTCATCTGACCTGGCCACGGAGGCCCGTTTCCGGCTGGCGCAGTGCCTTTACCGGACCGAGCAGTTCGAGCCGGCGGCAGCCGCGTTTGTACCGGTGGCCGACGGTGACAGCCCGTTTGCCGCCACGGCGGCCTACGAACGCGGACTGGCCCTGTACAAGGCCAGGAAATTCAAGGATGCCGCCGATGTCCTGGCGAAAATGGCCGCACGCTTTCCGGCGGACACCAACGCCGGCCGGGCGGCGCTGCATGCCGGTACCTTCCTGTACGAGGGCGGGGACTACGCTGGCGCGGCGGAACGTCTGCGCGAGCGGGCGGAAAGAAAACTACCCTTCGCCGACGAGGCCGCCTACTGGCTGGGCATGAGCATGCTCAAGGGTGGCAAACCGGCCGAGGCCGAGCCTGTTTTTTCTCAGGCGCTCAAGGATCATCCAAAATCGGCATTTGCCGGCGACATGCAGCTGGGGCTGGCCGATGCGCGCCTGGCGCAGGAGAACATGGGGGGGGCCGCCGAGGCCTTTGCCGACTATGCCGAAAAGTTCGGCAAGACCGAAGCCGCGCCGCAGGCGCTCTATTCCGCCTGTATCGCCTTGCACCGGGCCGGGAAATACGAGGAATCCGAGGCGCGCTGCACGGACTTCCTGAAGCGGTTCAAGACGGATGCGCAGGCACCGCAGGTGCTGTTCCTGAGCGGTGAGAACCGTTTCCTGCGCAAGCAGTACGATGATGCCGCGCAACGCTACCGCGAATTCCTGGAAGGCAAAAACGAGGCACCGGACCGGCTGGCGCGGGCGCATTTCCGGCTGGCGTGGTGCCACCGTTACGCCGGACGCTCGGCCGAGGCACTGGCCGAGCTGGACCAGACCGACCTCAAGGCGGCAGGCAAGGCGATTGCCGACGAGGCGCTGTATGTACGCGGGGCATGCCTGTTTGATCTCGAACGCTATGCCGAGGCCGAGAAGGCGCTGGCGGCGTATGTGAAAGCCGACGAGCGTGGACGCTTCGGCGACGACGCCATTCTCAAGATGTCGGTCGCCCAGTCGCGCACCGGTGACAAGACGCGCGCGGTGGCGGGATTCGAGCGATTCCTCACGCTTTACCCGAAAAGCGAACTGGCCGCGCAGACCCGCTACCAGTTGGCGGAGGGGCTTTTCGAGCTGAAGCGCTACGACAAGGCGGCGGTGCGTTATGCCGAGGTGCTGGAGCAGAAGGAGGAGGCCGCCGCGTTGCAGCCGTTCGCTCTGCTGGGGCTGGGGCTTTGCGCCCATGAGCAGGGCCAGTGGAAGGCCGCAGCCGAGCGGTTCGGGGAGCTTGCCAGCACGTATGCGCAGTCGGAGCTGCGGCCCCAGGCGCTTTACCGGCAGGGGCAGGCGCTGTTGAAGGATAAACGCCCGGAGGAGGCCGAAGCCGCCTTCCTGGCGCTGACCGCCCAGTACGCGAAACACGAACTGGCTCGGCCGTCCTGGGTGGCGGTCGGCACCAGCCGGCAGCAGCGCGGTGCATGGGGTGAAGCCGCGGCGGCTTTCGCGCAGGCCGTGCAGACTGGTGCTGGCGAGGATCAACCGCGCGTGCTCTACGAGCTGGCATGGTCGCACCGCGAGGCCGGACGTGAGGCGGAGTCGCTGCAGGCCTTCCGCGACCTGGCCAAGGCCTTTCCGAAGGATCCGCTGACGGCGGACGCCAGCTTCCATCTGGCCGAAGCCAAATACAAGGAGGCGGGAGCCGCCGGGGCAACGCCTGACGAGAAGGCCCGGGGCGCGTTGCAGGAGGCCGCCGTCCTGTACCGCAACGTCCTTGATCTCACCAAGGACGCCAGGCTGGCGGACAAGGCCTGGTATCGCCTGGGCTGGTGCCGGTGGTCGCTCGGGCAATACGCCGAAGCGGCGGAAGCCTTCGATGCGCTGGCTGATCAGTATAAGAAAAGCGATCTGGCCGCCGACGCGATTTTCCAGTCCGGCCAGGCACTGGCACAGGCCGGCAATATGCCGGAGGCGATCCGGCGTTATGAGGCCTTGATCGGCAATAGCGCCTATGTCGGCTTCCAGTACCTGCCGGAGGCGCAGGTCGCCCTGGGCGAAGGCCTGATCGCCACCGGTAGGGCGGAGGAGGCGCTGAAGCCGCTGGGCAAGGCGATTGAATCCGGTGGCGAGGGTATGTCCGCCACGCGGGCGCATTTCCTGACCGGCAAGACGCTCTACCAGCTCGGACGCTACGCCGCCGCTGCGGAAAGCTTCGGTGCGGTGACCCGGCGTTCGCGCGCCGCGCTGGCCGCCGAGGCGCAATTCTACCTTGGCCAGATCGAGCAGGCGCAGAACAAATTCGAGCAGGCGATGGTCGCCTATCTGCGCGTGCAGGCGATTTATGCCGCGTATCCCGAATGGGTCGCCGGGGCGCTGCTTGAGACGGGCAAGTGCCAGGAGGCGCTTGGCCGTCCCGAGGAGGCGCAGAAGACCTTCCGGAAGGTGGCGCAGGAATTCAAGGATACGCAGTGGGCGGCGCTGGCGCGCGAACGGATCAAGTAATGCAGGACAGGCAAAAGAGGAGTGGCATGAACAGGATGAAGAATGTGGTGATCATGGCGGTGATGGCAATGGTGTGCCTGGGCTATGCGGTGCTGTGGGCGCAGCAGCAGGTGCCCGTGGAGGCCGGTATCGGAGGCAGTGAAGTGGCCGGGCTGGTGCAGGACGGCGAAGGCCCTTCGCTGGTCGATCTGCTGAACCGCGGCGGCCCGCTGATGTATCCGCTCTACCTGTGCAGCATCATCATGATCGCCTTCGCGATCGAGCGGGCGGTGCGGCTGCGCCGTTCAGCCATCGTCCCCGCCGACGTCGTGGCCAAGGTCCGTCGCCTCAGCACCGGGGAGAACCGCCTCAGCCCGCAGGCACTGCTCGACGAACTGAAGTATCATCCCAGCCCGGTCGCGCACGTCATCACCGCCGGCCTGCGCCGGGCGGACCGCCCGCTGGTCGAGCTTGAAAAGGCGATCGAGGATGCCGGGCAGCGCGAGGCCGACACCCTGCGCCGGGGATGCCGGGTGCTGTCGATCGTCTCCAGCGTCTCGCCCCTGCTGGGGCTGCTTGGCACCGTCATGGGCATGATCAAGGCGTTCATGACCGTCGCCGCCCGCGAGGAGGCGCTGGGGCGCACCGAACTGCTCGCCGCCGGTATCTACCAGGCCCTCGTGACTACCGCGACCGGCCTTTGCATCGCGATTCCAGCGCTCGTCCTGTACTATTTCTTCACCGACAGGGTGGATCGTCTGGTTTCGGAGATGGATGAAATCTCCATTGATCTGGTCGAGACACTGAAGACCGGAGGAGATGCCGCGTGAGAATCAAACACAAGGTGGATGAAGATGTCGATATCAACCTCACGCCGATTATCGATATGGTCTTCCTGCTGCTGATTTTCTTCCTGGTGGCGACGAAGTTCTCGGATCTTGAGCGCGATGTACGGGTCGATCCGCCGTCCAGCCGCAGCGCCCGCCCGGTTACAGCCGTGCCGCAGGAAATGGTGATCAACGTCGCGGCGGACGGGGCACTGATGATTGCGGGGACCCCTTACGGCATGGAGGACCTCGACCGGTTGCTGGCCGCCGCGGTCGCCCGCAATCCGCAGCAGGCGGTTGTCATCCGCGGCGACAAGCAGGCCGTGCTGCAGTATGCCGTCAATGTTCTCGACCTTTGCGAACGGCATGGCATTGCGCGAACCTACCTGACAACGCGGCAGCCCGAAGGACGGTAACATGGCGGTCACGCGGCAACAGCTCAGGTTGGCGGGATGCGGCGCGGTGGCGGCGCTTTCCCTGGCCGTGCTTTGCCTCCACCGGCCTTCCGCGTGGGGCTGGTACGTGGAATGGTCGATCGCTCGTATCGGCGCACCGCTTTTCGTGCTTTGCTCAGGTGTCCTCGTGGCAGGCCTCCTGCTGCTGGCCTTTTCCCGCTACCGTCGTAAACCGGAACTGCTGGCGGCGGCGCTGGCCATCAGCGCCCTGCTGCACCTGCTGCTGGTGGCCTCGCTCACCTTCTGGGCCGTCGGGGAGATCGAACGCCCGAACGTCGGCGAGGAAGTCCGCTTCGAGCTGGCGGTGGGCCTGCCGTCACTGACGGAAGACCTGGTTGCCCGGCAACTCCAGGAAGCCTTGCTCGAACCGCTGGAACGTGAGGAAAAAAGTATTGATGCCGAAAAACCGGCCACCGCCGAGGTGGACATGCCGGTCGAGACGCCGCCAGCACCGGACCTGGAGACCCCCGAGCGCGAGCCGTCCGCCCTGGAACCGTTGAAGGCGGCCGCCGCTGCCGAGCGCCGCCTGGAGATCGAGGATGTGACCACGGAAAAGGCACAGGCCGAGGCAGACGCGGAAAGCAAGCAGATCCTGAAAATCCAGAGTGTCGAAACCGACGCCGAGCCAAAGCCCGAAGAGCACAAGGATGCCCGTGCCTTCGAGGCCGCGCGGACGGATGCCGCTCCGGTCGCCCTCCCGGCCCCTGGATCCCATACACCGGCACCGGATCTGCCGGCACCGGAACGGGCCGAGCGTATGGAAATCCGTGAAATCAAACTGGACCATGCCGCTCCTCTACAGGCCGATATTAAACCGAGCCAGGCGCAGGTCGAAATCGAAACCGTCAAGCTGGATGTTGCCGCCGCCGCGGAAGCATTGCAGCAGCAGGCGGTGGAAGAGGCCGCCGGGCAGAAGGGCGACGAACGGCTGGAACTCGCGGTTGCCGCACCGAAGCGGAAGGCGGCCGAGGTTCCGCAGCCGTCCGTTAACACACCGGCCATGTCTACGCGGACGGGAACACCGGCACCACAGGCCATGCCGCAGGAACTGCCCGGCGTCCGCAAACGGGAAGCTCCCGATAATCCGCTTCAGGCGGCGGACACCATGCGTGAGATGGAAGCGGACGCCGCACCGCTGATGAACCGGGTGGCACAGGTCGAGACGCCTCGCTCGGACGATGACGGGCTGCCTGCTACGGTCCCGACGCCAGCGGAAGCACTGAGCACCCCGCGGGCGCAGGCGCTGACGCCGGCCGCGCAGGCACTGCTCCGGACCGAACGGCCGGCATTTGCAACAGGGACGACAGCCACCCCCGAAACCTCCATGGAAGTGTTTCAGACCGTTGCGGACAGGTCGCGTGGTGCTGAGAAACCGCGCCTGATGGAAAGCGCAGAGGCCGGGGCACCGAGACGTACGGAGGAGCGTGATGCGGCGGCCGTTACGGTGCAGGTGGCGCTGCTGCAGCAGCAGGCGGCCCCCTCAGGCGCAGCCGCTGACCCCTCCGATTCCGCCCTGCGCGAACTGGCGGCCGGACGCGCCGACCTCGACGCCTTCCCGGAACGGGAGACCGCACAACGTCAGCTCCCGGGGAAGACCGCCATGCGCAGCTCCTCGCTCCCCGCCACCGCTTCGCAGACGCTGGTGAATGAACAGGCGCGCGTACCGTATCGGGAGGCACCGCGCGCCGCAGTCGAAGCAGACGGGGGAACCGCACCGCGCGGCGTCCATCATGATACCGGCACCGTGGACGGGCTGTCGATCCGGCAGACGCAAATGGCGGTCTCCGCACCGGGGACCGAAGGCACAGGCGTAACCGCACGGGTGACAGCCACGGTCGCTCCGGTGGCGCGTGCCGCCGGTCAGCCGGGGGCAGGATCAGCAGCACCGACAGCAGGCCACCCGGCGGCACCGCTGGCCGTGGCTCGGTCCAGTGCCGGGCACTCGACCGGATCGATGGCTGGCGGCACGCTGCCGCACGGTACCGCCGGACGGACCGTCCCGTCCGCACCGGAAGCCGGTGCCTCACCGGCCGCCGCCCCGGGGGCAGCCGGTATGATGGCCGCTGGTCTTATTGCAGGACGCATGCAGGCGGTGGACGTGCAAGGCGGCGGAACGCCGGAGGGCGGGGAATCGCAGGGGCGTGGCCCGGCAGCGGGTGCGCTGACCGTGGAACGTGCCGGACGCGGAGCCGAAACAGGTGGAACCATGGCGGCGGGGGCGCGTCCCGTGCTGGCGCTCAGCGGGACCGCAGATCGCAGCGGCGGAACGTTGGCGGATACGGCACCGGTGGCAGGCGGGATTGCCGGGACAACGGTACGCGGACCGGCGGAATTTGCCGCACCGGGGCGGACCCCGATGACCGCCGACAGCGGCACGGTGGCACTGCCGATGAAGGCGTGGGCGGTGGAACGGGCTCCGGCGGGGGACGGTGACGTCACCACTTCCGTACCGCGGGCGGTCGAAATCGGCACGCTCGCCAAGGCGGAATGGGGTGGGCAGGACGAGGACTCGGCCTCTGCCGCCCCGCTGCGCGGATGGAAGGCACCGCCGCTGCCCGCAGGACGGGGATCGGGCGTCCGGCTCTCGCTCGATCCGGGCACCGTCACCGTCGGCCGCCGGGTCGAGGCGGGAGAGGCGCGGGGGACCGGCACGGTCCCGGAAACCGAGCGCAGCCGGATTGCCGATGATGTGGCGGGCACCACGTCGTCAGCCAAAAAGAAAGCCATCTACGAACTCCGTTCCCCGGAAAAACGCCGATTCATCCAGGAGCTGGGTGGCAGCCCGGAAACCGAAGAGGCGGTCGAGCAGGCGCTGGTCTGGCTGGCCGGGGCGCAGAGCGACGACGGACGCTGGGATGTGGATGGGTTCAAGGGAGTGGAAACAGTCGGCGGGGCGGGCGACCGGATTGACGGTGATGTCGCGGTCACGGGATTGTCGCTGCTGGCGTATCTGGGCGCGAGTTATACACATACGGCCGGGAAGCACAGCGAGACGGTGCGCAAGGGGCTGGAATGGCTGATTGAGGGGCAGACCGCCGAGGGGGACCTGCGTCGCGGCGGCACCATGTATGACCAGGCAATGGCGACAGCGGCGATCTGCGAGTCGCTGTCGCTTACCGGGGACAGACGCTTGGCCGAACCCGCGCGGCTGGCCGCCGAGTTCATTATGAAGGCTCAATCGCCGAACGCCGCCTGGCGCTATGAGCCGCAGGTCGATAGTGACACGTCCGTGCTGGGCTGGCAGATCCTGGCCTTGAAGAGTGCCGAGATCGCAGGCGTTGCGATTTCCCAAAAGCATTACGCATGGTCGGGAATGTGGCTGGACCAGGTGCGTCAGGGCAATGGCGGGCTGTATGCCTACAAGCCGGGGCATGGACCGACGCCGGTCATGACGGCGGAAGGCTGGTTCTGCCAGTTATTCATGGGCGAGGAGGTTCGCCGCCAGGGGCAGGAGGAATCGATCAACTACCTGCTTGAGAACCTGCCGGCGTGGAGCCGGGGCGGACGCGGCACGGTGCATCTCTACTACTGGTACTATGCCACGCTCGCCCTGCAGCTCTCCGGCGCTCCCGAGTTCGAGACCTGGAACAAGGCCCTCAAGGCGGCGCTGCTTGAAGGCCGCCGGCGCGAAGGTCCGGCGGCCGGCAGTTGGGATCCGGAGTGCCAGTTAGGGCCGCGCGGCGGCCGCGTTTATGCAACCGCCATGTCCGCCCTCTGCCTCGAAGTCTATTACCGCTACCTGCCCTTCTACCGCCGCATGAAGGCGGAGTAGCGGTCAGGGCCTCCTCTTCAGGATTCGCGGCCGCGCTGCGCCAGGACTCTTGAAATGGCATCAAGCACCGCATCCAGATGGGTGCCGATATCCTCGGCCAGAAAGCGCAGCACGAAATAGCCGTTTTCCTGCAGCAACGCATCCTTGCGGCGGTCACGGCGGTATGCATCGGGATCGGACAAGTGCTGCGGACCGTCAATCTCGATGGCCAGCCGGTCTGCTCGACAACACAAATCAACCTCCATCAGGCTGCGGTCGGCAAAGGGTATTGGAAGCAGATCATTCAACCGGAATTTCCCAGTGGTTTCCGGCAGCGTCTCCAGTCGTCTGAAAAGAAACGCCTCCGTCGCGCTGCGTGCGCGATCTTCTCCTTCGGCATTCGCCTGCAGCTTGCGCGTTGCATGCACAAACAGATTTCCCAGATCAGAATCAACTCCATCGCGGATTAATCGCTGCACACTGGCCGCATAATCCCGCTTCCATTCGGGTTCCACTGGCAGGGGCACATCAACGGGCCATCCGGGCACCGCACTGGCCGGCAGCAGGATTTTATAGCCAATCGCGTCATACCCCTTGCAGCGCCGGTCGAACATTCGCGCGAGCATCGGTACATTCAAGTCCGCATAGTCATAAATCCGCACTTCCCGCTTGAGATCGTGCAGCCGGTGCAACCGTCCGGCATACTGCGCAATGGTTCCGCGCCATGATATGGGGAGCGTCAGGAAAAGAGAGTCCAGCCGCGCGTCATCAAATCCCTCGCCAAGGTAACTGCCCGTCGCAAGCAGTACCCGTTCCTCGTTTTCAGGAATATCGGCCAGTCTGGCGATTGCCTCATTAAAGGCGGTCCGTTTCATCCCACCCTGCAGAACAATCAGGTTGCGTATTGCCGGCGACAGACGTTCCGCCAGTATTCTCAGGTGATCCGTTCGTTCGGTAAGCACCACCGGGGAACGACCTTCCTTTACGGCCGCGAGGACGTCCTCGCAGATAACTTCATTTCGAATGTCATCGGTCGACAATGCGCCGTAAAGCGCTTGAAACTCCTGCCGTTTGTCGCCGCCGGTGTCCGACGTGAATTGAAACGCCGTCGGCCTGACAATCACGCTGTGCAGGAACGGTCTTGAGGCGGCCGTCGCTTTTGCATTCACACGATATCTCACCGGACCGCATTGCATGAAAATAATCGGATGATGTCCGTCTTTGCGGGTCACCGTGGCCGAAAGACCGGTAATATAGCGCGCTTTCGCCTGCCGCGCCACCTGCTCGAAGCTGGCTGCGGATAGATGATGACACTCGTCAACGATCAGATGCCCGTATTCTCGGACCATATCATCAACAACGCCCTTCCGAACCAGGCTTTGTATCAGCGCCACATCCAGCACCCCCGTTATCCGTCTCCTGCCGCCGCCAACCCGGCCGATATCCTTCACTGGTATCTCCAGGAAGGTGGACAAACGCTCAATCCATTGCTCCAGCAACTGCTTCCTATGCACAAGCACCAGTGTGCTGGCTCCCCGTTGAGCGATCAGCCACGATGCCACCACGGTCTTTCCAAACGCCGTTGTGGCGGACAGCACACCGGTGTCATGTTTCAACAATGCGTCGGCGGCAAGCTGCTGCTCCGGTCGCAATCTTCCATGAAATGAGAAGCCACCACATATCCCATGATATCGCTCATCCTGTATCCGAGGTTCTATTTTAAGCGCCGCTAACAATGCCAGAAGTTCATCCAGGCAGCCCCGTGGCAAACCAATATGATTCTTGTACTCTTCCGCGCAGGCGATAATGCGGGGCTTGTCGAATGTCGGAAACCGCATCGCCTGGGCTTTATAGAATTCCGGGTTCTGGAAGGCCGCCAGACGGATGAGACGATTGCGCAGGCCGGCTGGCAATGATTCCTTGGCAATGTAGACCTGATTGCCGAGCATGACATCCACAGTCGTCGGCAGTTTATCCGTGATGGGCGGCTCCTTGACGCGTCCGGAAGGGGATACCGCCCAGGGGGCGTCGTCATGCTCATCACTGATCGGATAACGGACACCGGTCACCTCATTATGCTTCTCCGCCTCCGTCACGATCGTCTCGACGTCGGATCGGCTGATCCGGGCCACGCCCGCCAGGTATGCCCATTGGTCCTCGAATGGATTCAGGGTTTCATCCACAAAAACGCTGTTCCCGCACTCGCGTGGTTTATGCTGCAACGGCAACGCAATCAGATTTCCAAATCCGCCCTTTGGCAACGTGTCCTGATTCGGAAAAAACCGGTCATACGAGTCGAGTCCGATTTCAGGGCGACGCACCATGGTCGCTGTAAGAATATGTGCACCGAGCTTTCTGGCCGTCACCGCCGGAACTGCCTCTGCAAAAAAGAGCCATATATGCGCGCCGTTACCCGAGCGGGAACGCTCGACAGATACCGGAAGCTGCATCTGCCGAAAAGTCTCCCGGACGGCATCCACATCATCGGACCACTGCTCCTTGTCAAAGTCCATCGCCAGAAACCAGCACGTCTCATCCAGCAGCATGGGATAAACACCGGCGGTAAAGTCACCGCCGGCCTCATCCTTGCCGCAAAGATGCTGTCTTATGACCGTGTCGGTAAAGGGCAGGAACCGACGGTTCGGGCAGTCCGCGCATTTATAGCGCCGCTTGTCGCAAACGTCGCGGATCCATTCATTCGCGCAAGCCGGACTGTATCCTGACTTGCCGGTCTTGCGACTCTCGAAACGTCGCGGATACACATCCTCCCGACCGCGAAACAGACTGCGGAATAAGGCGATCTTGTCAGCGGGGGATGAACACTTGTTGATCATGCAATTCTCAATCATCTTCCGGCGGTTCGCCGTCGAAGCCGGGGCGGAAGAACGCTTTGGCTCCGGGCAAGGCGGCGTGGACACCTCGTTGCATACGGTCCAGCAGCGCCAGCAGTCCGAGAATGGAATCCTCCTGCCCCGGCAGGATCTCGCGCAGCCGCAGCCAGGCACCTATCGAGCGCTCAATCGACATCAGCACCAGCTTGGCCGAGCCATTGGCGTCCTCCAGCCGGAATCCAGCAATCATGGGGAGAAGAGCGGGATCCGGCGTGGCATGCTCCAGCAGTCCGCGCACGGCCCGGGCGGTCTTTGACGCAATCAGCGTGTGATACCAGGACACCACTTCCAGCATCTCGCCGATGTCACGGGCCTGCGCTTCATAATCATTGCTGTCGAACTGGCTGCTGGCGGCATCGAGCAGCGACCGTGCAACCTCCTTTAAGTCGGAATCCGCCGTTTTGAGCCACTGGGCGGTGCGTGCCCTGTAGTCGTACGCCATGCGCACCAGCGGATGCGCCCGCACGGCCTCGCTCATGGCATCCTCGCGGGCCTGCCATGCGGGGTCGATCTCGAAATCGTCCTCATCCGGAATGGAATCGCGCCAGTTATCCGCCTTGCCGAAAATGGCCGATTCACGCGCCTTGTTGGCGATATGCTTCCAGAAGTCCGCATTCGTGGCATCATCGGGTTCGGGCTTGGTGGCGTCAGCGGCCGCCATCTCGATTTCCAGATCCCGGTCGGTGGTATAGTTGCGACACCGCTTGGTGAACGCGCATCGCTCGCACCAGTAGTCGCAGTAATTATAGATGCCGGTGATGTATCCGTTAGCTTTTGTCATTCTGCAAACTCCATTCCCTGATCACCTATGCCGACGAGGTAGTGGAATCCGTCGGGGCCAAAGCGGTTTGCCAAGTGTGTGATGATCCGTCGTGCCGTGAATTCCGAGTGGTTAGGTCCCGATACGTAAAAAGGCTTTCCTTCGCGCCCGAACGTGAACATCTCCGTGCATGCAGCCGGGTCGATATCGCCCAGCACCACGGAGGCATCACGGAAATCAGGGTGCGGCTCGAACCCGAGGTCGCGGGCGTATGCAATGGAGTCCTCGATGAGTTTCCTCGCATAGGCGGGGGGCACGGACTTCAGTTCATTTGTCGAGAATTTCGTTCTAATTGCATCGTCAAATACATACTCTGACTGCACCATAAAAAAGGCATTCTTGATCCCAAGGCAGTATACATCCACAAGAAAGACGCCTGCGGCAATCTGCCCGTCGGGCAGCTTGCGCGCAATAATGGCATGCCCGATGCCAAGCGTGAACACGCTGTCTCCCACATAGACGGCGTGAATGGGAGAATGCTCCAGTTCCCGGCGTGTACACCCCATCTGCACAAAACGCACACCTGCTGCGGACTGCTTCTTCGATTGCTTCTTTCGCGCCGCTTGACGCTCTTTCTTCTTGGCCTGATTCAGTGCCACCCGTCGCTGGTCTTTTGCCATGGCCGCTCCTTGCTTCGGAATATTATGGATTCGTGCGTGTTGATGTCTTTACGTGGATATTTTTACCACACCCGCCAAAGCGAACGCAATTCACGGTTTTAAGAAAGTTTGAAGCCAATCGTTTTGCCATTTATTGCTGGCGGGGTTGGCATAGGATGCGGGCATCATGCCTGAAGAATCGCTCCCAAATCGGCAAAGCATCCGCCTCAAGGGGTGGGACTACACCGCCCCCGGCTGGTACTTTCTTACTTTAACACCAAGGCCAGACGGCCTGTGTTCGGTACGATCGTCAACGGGCGCATGGCCCTCAATGCGGCAGGCCGCATTGCCGCGGAAGAATGGCAAAAGAGCGCAACACTCCGTCCGAACCTGGCCCTCGATGAATTCGTGGTCATGCCCGACCATGTGCATGGTATCGTCCGCGACGATCTGGCGCTGGCGCGTATTCGCGCCTACATCCGCGACAACCCGCGCAATGCCCATGCGGTGTTGCAAAGCGGCCCGCCTCGCCTGCTGGGGAACCCGGCTCTGCTGCAACGGCCGCGCCTCGGGTTCCTGGCATCGCGTGGGGATTCCACCCCCCACGGGAAGCTGCCCTTGCAGCCGGGCGAAGCGATCCTTTCCGGCTTTCTTTCCCCCATGGATCGGGCCGTATTCCGGGCCGGGCTCGCCGCCCGGCGGCCGATGATCTGGGTAAAACCCTTCGGGGTGGCACAAGGCGGCGATTCCGCCGCCATCCAGACCGCCATCGCGGAAGAGCACCTACTCATCCTCTCGCCTTTCGACGACTCCATCGAGGCGCCCAGTGCCCGTCGTGCGGTCTGGGCCAACCACTACGTCATTGCCAACAGCACCCGGCTGGTCGTTGGACACCTGAATCCCGATGGCATGCTCGCCTGCCTGCTATGCGAAACCCCACCCGATCTGGAAATCCAGTATCTGTAAACTGAAAATCAGGGTCTTCCGCAGAATCTGTGGGTAAATTGTGGTCTTCTTTCGTACGCAATGCC
>CAZSRU010000052.1:0-20532 GCA_964609395.1 uncultured Victivallales bacterium | reverse complement strand
CTCAGTTGCGGCGCAACTGGGCTACATTTAAGTACCCCCTCGTAGTCGCCCACCGTCTCACAGGGGGAAGTGCCAAATGGCGGGGGCGAGGCCCTTGGCGGTGGGATAGGCCTGCTTGAAATCGCCGATGGCGAGAGCGGCGGTGGTTTCCGTTATCGTGATGGTGATGGGTTCCGCCCGGCGCTTGTAGAGGATGCCGGCCAGCAGCAGGGCCTTCTCCAGGCCGTCGCCGCGTCCGAAGTTCCAGACTTCGTCGGGCTGGGCCAGGCGGCCGCGATCGTCATAGATCGATTCGTCCGGCAGGGCGGCAAGGCGCGCCAGCAGCGCCTCATCATCCAGCATCCCTGCGCCCTCGATACTGACCGGGTTGCGCTCGATGCAGGCTTTCAGGAAGGCCTCGTGAGGCGTACGGTTCAGGTCGCGGTAGGCATAGAACGCCAAGTCAGCCGCCGGATTCTCGGCCCGAAGCTGTTCGAGGCGGGCGATGATCCCGTCGCGACCCATCGCGTGCGTGATGTCCAGCGGGGCGGCGGGCGGGGTCAGCCGCTTCGGGGCGAGTTCCGGCAGGCGGGGCCGGATATGGCAGAAGCGGATCAGCGTCTTGATGGCGAGGCTGGCGTCCAGGCAGTCGCAGGCGAACTGTTTTTCAAGCGCGGCGGTGTCCGCGGGATTGTCGATATCCACCGACCGTTCATCGATGAACGCCTCCAGGTCGTTGAGCACGATCCGCCGTGGCAGCGGCTGGCACGCGAACTCCTCGCGGTCGATCTCCGAAAGCAGCTTCTCGCGGGTCTTGTCCGTAATACGGTAGGAACTGCCGTTCTCGTAGGCGAAGGCCTTCTCGGCCGGGATGTAGCAATCGGCCCCCTTCACTTGCCAGCGGAGCTGGAAGCACTTCTGCATCTCGGCGGCCTGGCGCATGAAGTTGCCCAGCACCTCGCGCGTCAGCGGCGTCTTGAGGAAATCCGAGAGCGCCGTGCCGAAACGGCGGAAGGCCCCGGGGTCGATCGTCGCCTCGTCGTAGATCGTGTGGATGTGACCGGTGATATGCGAGACGATCGTGACGCGCTCGTTCTCCAGCGCCCGCCGCGCCTGGGCTGACAACGCGGTCCCGTTGAACCACATGTTCTTGGTCACCAGGCGGCGGTTGTTGGTCAGGATCCCGTCGTTGACCAGCACGAAGTTCTGTGAATGCAGCGGGGTGGCCAGCAGGTAGATATCCTCCAGCGGGATTCGGGCGACAACAAAGAGTGCGGCGGCATACAGGGCCGCCAGCGAGACGCATTCCCCCGCCCCGGCGGCATAGCCGTCGCGGAACCGGAAGGCATCCATCGCCTCGACTGTCTCGGTCTTCCAGTACGGGATGACGCTGCCCTCGTACTTGTCGAGGCCGAAGTGGGTGCGGATATCGATATCGAAATAGTACTTGTCGCCCTCGTAGCCGAAGAGCGCGTTGGACTGGCTGAGCGTCTCGCGATCGATGAAGTCCGAGAACCGCGCCAGCTCGGTCTCGGCGCGCGTCAGCCCCCAGGTGTCGAGGTCGAGGTTGAAGTCGTAGTGGTCCATGATGTACTGCTTCATGCGCGTGATGCGCTTGTAGGGCGACATCGCCCCGATCCCCTCGAACCAGGGGTCGTCCAGCCAGCGCCAGATGCGCGGCGACATGATGTTGGCCAGCACCAGACTGAACATCAGTTCCGGGAAGATGAAGATCTCCATGTCGGAAAGCGTGACGGCGGACGAGCGGCATTCAAGTTGGGATGATGTCATGTCTGGGCTCCTTTTAAAATTGGTCATTTTGTCGCACATGTTGTTCAATAGACTAGGGCGAAAGATTAGGGCGAAAGATAAAGGTTTCTTATGCTCGACCCCTAATCTTTTGCCTTAATCGTTCGCCTTAATCTTCTCCATTTACCCACTCGTTCTTACCCGCACGCGCCGATACCATTTAAGGCATGTCGGAGCGAGGAGCACCATGATCAGGGCGACGGCGAAAAGCGACGGCAGGAACGGGTCGGCGTGTTCCGTATGGCAGGGCACGGGAACGCTCAGCGGCGTCGTGGCAATCAGCAGGTCGAGCGCGAAACCGGCAGCGAGCGCGGTGCCGGCGGTCGTGCCGAGGTAGATCAGCGCGGTGCGCCGCCCCATCATCTTCCAGACGGCGGCAATACCGGCCGCATTGGTGGCCGGCCCCGTCATCAGGAAGACCAGCGCCACGCCCGGATCGACACCCTTGGCGATCAGGGCCGCCGCGATCGGGACCGAGGCAGTGGCACAGACATACAGCGGTATGCCGAACGCCATCATCGCCAGCATCCCGACCAGGCCGCTGCCGAGCACGCCTTCAAAAAGGGCATCGGGCACAAAAGCCGCGATCAAGCCCGCCACCAGCAGACCCACCAGCATCGAGCCGCCGACATCGGCCGGCAGCGTCACGAAGCCATGCCGCAGGGCGCGCAGAACCGGGTTGACCGGCTTGACATGCTCACCGTCCTTGCAGCAGGCGCAGTGCGCCTCCGGCGGCGGCGGGGTATCGGGCTGGCTGCGGGTCAGCGCATTCACCAGCCCCCCGCCGATCACCCCCGTCAGGAAGGCGGTCAGCGGCCGGTAGACCGCCAGCAGCGGGCCCAGCATGCCGTAGGTGACCATGATGCTGTCCACCCCGGTCTGGGGCGTCGAGAGCAGGAAGGCGGTCGCCGCGCCCCGGCTGGCCCCCTGGCGGCGCAGGGTCAGGGTCACCGGGATCACACTGCACGAGCACAGGGGCAGCGGCACCCCGTAGATGGCAGCGCGAAGGACACTACCCAGGCCACGGCCCCCGAGATGCCGGGCAACCGTATCCGCCGAGATCACGACCGAAAGCACACCGGCCACGGCAAACCCGAACAGCAGGTAGGGAGCCATTTCCTGTAATGTGCCCCAGAGCTCCAGCGCTATGTCCATAATCCAGTTCATGCCTGCATAGTAGCAGACACGACCGGCCCGTTCACGCTTAAAGTGAAAAAGCGTTCGCTAGAACTGGATCTCCGGATCATCGCCGAGGGCATCATTCTCATCGAACGGCGGCTCGTCGTTCGCGGCAGGCGCGGCACCGGCGGCACCCGCGTCGGCGATTTTCCAGGCCACAAGACTGACGAAATACTTGCCGTTGTACTCGCGGCCGTTGACATCGAACGTCACCTTGATCTTCTGCCCCTGCTTGACGTTATTCAGCAGCGCGGCCTTATCCTTGAGGCACTCGAACTTCACCTCCTGCGGAAACCGGTCAGCCTCGGTGGTGAGCACAAACTCGCGTTTCGAGAACCCGCTCGGGAACGTCATTTCGTCCATGATCACCTTGACCGCGCCACTCATCTCGTATGCTGCCATCGCGAATTCTCCTCGGTTGCCTGCCGGTTCCGTATTTACGCGTCCGGAAGCGGTTTGATAATTAAAGTCCTGGACGGTGCGCCACCGCCGCTTCGTCATGTGTTCAGGTGTACCGCATAACCGGTTGCCGTGAAAGCAAAAAATGTTTTTACATCCGCCGCAGGATCGCCAGGGTCTCGAAGTGGGCGGTGCGGGGGAACATATCGAGCACCTGGCAGCGGTCAAGCACGTAGGCTTGAACCGGGCGAGGCGCCGAGGGTGATCAGTTCGAGTATGTAATCGCTGCTGGCCTGGCGGTGGTTATCGTCGCGTTCCAGATGGATGGGGAGGTCGAATTCGCGGACGAGCTTGATCAGGGCGCTGGCGACTCGCAGGTGCAGGCCGTTCGCGTTGGCAACGGTGAAGGATCTTTTCACGGGCTGGCCTCTTCCTGGATGTGGCGCGGACCGGATGCGGCGCCAGGGTATAGTTTCATCTGGCGCGGGCGGATGAACACCGTCTCGCCAGCCTGGAAGCGCTGCTGGTCGTAGCGTTCGCGCGTCAGCTCGGCTTCGACAATCCGCTGGTATCCGGCATTCTTCAACTCAATGCGGACCATCGGGCCGATAGTATGCACATGCAGGACCGAGGCGTCCATCCACGTGTGGTCCTGCCGCCCGCGGGCTATTTCAATATCGTGCGGCCGGGCATAGATCAGGGCGTCATCACCGAGCGCCACCTGGCCGTCGCTGATCCGGTGGTGGAAGATGTTGACGCTGCCGAGGAAGTGATAGATGAACGCATTGGCGGGGTGGGAATACACCTCGTCCGGGGTGTCGTGCTGTTCAATGCGTCCCTCGTTCATCACCACCACCTCGTCGGAAACCTCAAGCGCCTCCTCCACATCGTGCGTGACGAAGACGCTGGTGACATGGATCTCGTCATGCAGGCGGCGCAACCAGCGGCGCAGTTCCTTGCGAACCTTGGCGTCGAGGGCGCCGAACGGTTCGTCCAGCAACAGCACTTTCGGTTCCACTGCCAGCGCGCGGGCGAGGGCGGCCCGCTGGCGCTGCCCGCCGGAAAGCTGGCTTGGCAGCCGGTCGGCCAGCCAGTCGATCTGCACCATTTTGAGCAGATGCATTACCCGGTCGCGGATTTCCGCCTTGGAGGGACGCAGGGCGCGCGGCTTCACCCGCAACCCGAAGGCCACGTTCTCGAACACACTCATGTGCCGGAAGAGCGCGTAATGCTGGAAGACGAATCCGACGCCGCGCTTGCGGGCCGAGGTGTCGCTGGCATCCTGGCCGTCCATCGCGATCTCGCCCGTATCGGCCTGTTCAAGGCCGGCGATGATGCGCAGCAGCGTCGTTTTCCCCGAGCCGGACGGGCCAAGCAGCGCCACCAGTTTGCCCGACGGCACGGTCAGATTGACGTTCTTCAACGCCTGGAAGGTGCCGAATGCCTTGGATATGTTGATTACCTCGATTGCCATGACTGCTCTCCTATTGACCGCCATCCGGTGCCGTGCCGACAAGGTTGCGCCGTGTTTTCCATTCGATCAGTGATTTCAGGATCAGGGTGACCAGCGCCAGGAAGGCCAGCAAGGAGGCGACCGCGAAGGAGGCTGTGAACTGGTAATCGTTGTAGAGGATCTCGATGTGCAGCGGCATGGTGTTGGTGCGACCGCGGATATGGCCAGAAACCACCGAGACCGCTCCGAACTCCCCCATGGCGCGGGCATTGCAGAGAATGATCCCGTAAAGCAGGCCCCATTTGATATTCGGCAGGGTCACGCGCCAGAAAGTCTGCCAGCCGCTGGCACCGAGCGTCATCGCGGTCTGCTCCTCGTCGCTGCCCTGCGCCTGCATCAGCGGGATCAGTTCGCGGGCGACAAAGGGGAATGTCACGAAGATCGTGGCCAGGACAATGCCGGGAGTGGCGAAAATAATCCGGATGTTATGCGTCTGGAGCCATGGTCCCAGCAGTCCCCGTGCACCGAACAGGGCGACGAAAATCAGCCCGGCGATGACCGGGGAAACCGCGAACGGCAGGTCAATCAGGGTAATCAGCGCATTTTTTCCACGGAAATCGAACTTGGTGATCGCCCAGGCGGCGGCCAGTCCGAAGAGGATATTCAAGGGAACCGCGATGGCGGCGGTGACCAGCGTCAGGCGGATGGCACTAAGCGCATCCGGATCCGTGAATGACGCCAGATAGACCCGGAGCCCCTGCTGGAATGCGTAGGTGAACACCAGCGTCAGCGGCAGCACCAGCACCAGTCCGGCAAACAGCAGCGCGATGCCGATCAGCAGCCGACGAAGCCAGGCGGGCTCGCTCATGCCGGGGCGGCTTTCCGCATGGGAGCGGGTGGATAGTCGTGAAATAATACCAGCCATGACAATTTCCCCCCTCAACCGTGGCGACGGCTCCAGGCCTGTAGCATGTTGATAATGAAGATCAGCAGGAACGACATGACCAGCATGACCACCCCGATGGCGGCAGCACCGTGGTAATCGTACTGTTCAAGCTTGATGATGATGAGCAGGGGGGCGATTTCGGTTTTCATCGGCATATTGCCGGCGATGAAATACACCGAGCCGAACTCCCCGACAGCGCGGGCAAAGGCGAGCGTGAACCCGGACAGCAACGATGGCAGGATGGCGGGGACGATCACCCGCAGAAAGGTCTGGCGGCGGGTCGCCCCGAGACTGGCCGCGGCCTCTTCCACTTCGGATTCCAGGTCCTCGAGGGCGGGCTGAATGCTGCGCACCACAAACGGCAGGCCGATCAGCGTCAGCGCGAGGACAATGCCGGTCTGGGTATAGGCGACACGGATGCCCAGCGGATCCAGCCAGCGCCCCACCCAGCCGGTGTGGGCATAAAGCGTCGTGAGGGCGATGCCGGAGACGGCGGTCGGCAGGGCGAAGGGCAGGTCCACCAAGGCATCGATCAGTTTTTTTCCGAAAAAGGAATAGCGCACCAGGACCCAGGCCAGGATGAAACCGAAAACACTGTTGATCAGGGCGGCGATAAAGGCGGTTCCGAAACTGAGCCGGTAGGCGGCCAGCACGCGCGGGTCCAGAATCGCCTTGTTGACGAAATCGGCCCAGGACATCTGCCCGGTCAGCAGGAACAAGGCGGCCAGCGGAATCAGCACGACGAGCCCGGTATAGAACAGGGTAAAGCCCAGCGAGAGGCCGAAGCCTGGCAGCACCCTGTGTGTTTTTCTTTTTCCGGTCATGTTTCCCCGTGCTTCTGTTGGAAATATGATCGGTCGGATCCGGTGGATCCGACCGATCATTCCCATCCCTTACGGCTGGTAGATCTTGTCGAACTCCCCGCCGTCCGCGAAATGCACACGGTTGGCGGCAGCCCACCCGCCAAACACATCCCCGATGGTGAAGAGCGTGATCTTCGGGTACTGGTGCTGGTACTTCGCAAACACCGCCGGGTCGCTCGGGCGGTAGTAGTTCTTCCCGGCGATATCCTGTCCCGCGGGGGAATACAGGTACTCCAGATAAGCCTGCGCCACTTCCCTCGTCTTCTTCCGGTCGACATTCTTGTCCACCAGTGCGACGACGGTTTCGGCCAGGATGCTGACTTCCGGGATCACCACTTCAACCCCAGTTGTATCCAGCTCGTTCTTGCTGAGCAGGATCTCGTTTTCCCAGTTGATCAGCACATCGCCGATACGCCGTTGCACGAACGTGTTCGTCGCCCCGCGCGCCGCCCGGTCCAGTACTGGCACGTTCTTGTAGACCTTGGTGATGAACTCGCGTGCCTTGCCCTGTGCCGCGATCACCTCCGGGGATGCGGGGTTCTTGAGCTTCGCGACGTAGTCGTCGCCCAGTTCCCGCTTCAGGACGTAGCCCCAGATCGCCAGGTAATTCCAGCGTGCCACGCCCGAGGTCTTCGGGTTTGGCGTGATCACCTGCACATCGGCTCGGATCAGGTCTTCCCAGGATTTGATGTTCTTGGGGTTCCCCTTCCGGACCAGCAGGGCCAGCGTGGAGGTGTACGGCGCACTGTTGCCGGGAAGCTGACTCTGCCAGTCTTTCGGCAGTAGGTCCGTCTTGTCCGCGATGGCGTCGATATCCGCCGCCAGCGCCAGCGTGACCACGTCGGCCTCCAGACCGTCAATCACCGCCCGCGCCTGGCTGCCCGAGCCGCCGTGCGACTGCTCCACCTTGACGGTCTTGCCCGTCTTCTCCTTGTAGTGCTTGATAAACGACTCGTTGAACTCGCGGTACAGTTCGCGGGTCGGGTCGTACGATACGTTCAGCAGGGTAACGTCCTGCCCGAAGCCTGCCGATACCGTCAGCGTGCCGACGGCCAGCAGGGTAGCAATCGATTTGATCGTATTCTTCATGATGCTTGTCTTCCTATCCGTTATTGTTGTTGATGGTCTGTCTAGAATTTCACCAGCAGACTGCTGATCAGGACTTGCTCATCCGGTCGGTCGCCCGTCTTGTCTCCGCCTTCAAACGAGGTCTGCTCGTAATCCAGCGAGAGCTTGGTATTGGCGGTCAGGTGCCAATTAACACCAGCGCCAGCCGCGTCGGCCTTACTTGCTGATTTCTTAGCATCAGCGTATTTCCCGCTGAACGCAGCGTCATCAATACTCAGCGAACCGGCGCGTGCCTTCAGTTCCAGTGCCCCCCATTGATTCTTGGAGAGGTCAAGAGGCTTGGCGGGTTTCACGCCGCGCAGCGATGGTGATTCGCCCGTGAGGACATACGAGGACGTTGAATGCCGGATTGCTCCGATAATCCAGCCAGGCGTCGTGCAGCGCGGTCGCACCGCCACCGAAGTCCTCCTGAATCCTGAAGAACCATTTACTGGCCAGCTTGCCATCAACGGTCAGCCGGGCACTGCGAATCAGGAACGTGTCCTTGGATTTATCGTCATCATCATCCAGATAGATCCGGGCGTCCGTACGCAAATCACCGGCAATCCGCAGCTCGTACGACTTATCGTTGGCCGCGATGCGGAAACCGTCTTTGGCCGTTACCGTTGCGCCATCGGCCGCCGTTTTCGCCGCCGCTTCGTCGGCAACCTCAAGCTTGCGCTCAAGAGCGCTCGTCTTCTGCTCAAGGGCCTTGATTCGGTCGCCATCGCTGCCGGTACCCGCCGCCTCTTGTCCTTGCACCGCCGGCACCGACAGTGCCACCGTAAGACTTAGCAATCCAATGCTTTTCGTTATACTCAACGTGTTCATAATCTATTTTCTTCTTTCTTCTCTATTAATCGATTTGTTTCTTGGCGATCCTCCTTCTGTGCGGTTGGCTCGCTCTCTCAAATGTGGAATCATTGCCTCCGTGGGAACGGTCGGTTTTCATGGCGACCGGGCGGCTGTACGGCATCCCGGACACAGTGTTTATGCGTAACAGCGCATCATCACTGCTCCTTTCCCGCCCCGGAAGGCGTGGTTGGTGTTGTTATGTTAAATATCATACGCAAAACCTTGGGTTGAAATCAGCTTTTCGACTTTCTGCAAACCGTCCTTGAGTGTTGTGTTATCGAGAATGGCGGCGATGGCGTCCCGTACCTCCCGCATGACCACACGCACCGCGCAAATGGCCTCATCCTGGCACTCCTTGCAGGGCTTGTAGGCTGTCTTGCTGACGCAGGAAACCGGTGCCAGCGGCCCGTCCGTCAGGCGCAGGATCTCGCCGAACGTGATCCGGTCCGGTGTGCGGGCCAGCATGTAGCCGCCCCCTTTGCCCATCCGGCTCTGCAGCAGCCCCGCGTCTTTCAGTTCCACCAGGATCTGCTCCAGAAATTTCCGGGGGATGGTTTCCGCCGCGGCAATATCGGAGATCAGCGCCGGCTTGCCCGGCGAACGCTTCGCCAGATACACCATCGCCTTCAATGCATATTTTGCTTTTTTCGTAATCATTTCTCGTTCCTTTTCCGATTAATCTACTAGAACAGTGGTGTATGTCAAGCGTTTCTTTTGCGATTGAAAAAAATTTGGAAGGTGCAGGCATGTGACAGCTTGGAATTCCCGGAAATCTCACGCGGCAGAAGGCGATTCCGGCAGGTCGGACAGCGGGGTTGTCAGATACCGCTCACCGGAGTCGGGGAACATCACCACGACCAACTTTCCATCCATTTCCGGACGGCGGGCGATATGTAATGCCGCCCATAGTGCAGCACCGCTGGAAATACCGCACAAAACTCCCTGTTTACGCGCGACCTGTTGTGCGGTCTCGAACGCCACGCAATCCGTCACCTGCACCACTTCATCGAGGATGCGGCGGTTGAGCACGGTGGGTATAAAGCCTGCTCCAATTCCCTGAATGCGATGCGGGCCCGGACGACCTCCAGAGAGGACCGGTGACGCTGCCGGCTCAACGGCCACGATCCGCACCGCCGGCTTGCGGGCCTTGAGCACTTCGCCGACGCCGGTAATCGTACCGCCGGTTCCAACACCGGCGACAAACACATCCACCTGCCCCTGGGTATCCGCCCAGATTTCCTCCGCTGTGGTTTCGCGATGCACTTGTGGATTGGCCGGGTTCTCGAACTGCAGCGGCATGAACGAGCCATGAATACTGCGGACCAATTCCCGGGCTTTCGCGATGGACCCTTTCATGCCGTCAGGGCCTGGCGTCAGGACCAATTCCGCCCCGAGCATCTTGACCAGCTTGCGTCGTTCAATAGTCATCGTTTCCGGCATGGTCAGAATCAGCCGATAGCCTTTGGCGGCACAGGCAAAGGCCAGTCCGATTCCGGTGTTGCCCGAGGTCGGCTCAATGACCGTCATTCCCGGCCTCAGGCGTCCGTCCCGCTCGGCAGCCGCGATCATGGCGGAACCAATCCGGCATTTCACGCTGCTCATCGGATTAAACGAGTCGATTTTCGCAGCGATGACGGTACCGTTAAGTAGGAGAGCTCACGGCGATAAGCCTCCCACATTGGTTCAAACGGCAATACCTGATCGAGTAGAGCCGTCAGATCGTGTAGTTTCTGAACGCTGGAACCAGCCTCGCAGATCCGGGCCTTGATATATTTCTCGACACATTGCTGCGCGTGAAAACAGACCCCGTCATAGCTCGGATTGCGCCGCGCACGCGACTCGCGTTCAACCATGGAGAAATCCCCCTCGGCTTTGGCAATCCACTCAGCCGTGAGTGGCTTCATAGAGCACCTTGCCCTTCTCCAGGATCTCCTTGATAAAGTCATCCCCCATGGCCAGCCGTTCACGGATCTTGGACGGGGTGCGGACCAGCAGGTCCAGCGGGAAGCTCGGGCGCAGTTTCATCCGCATCTCAACGGATTTGTCGATCGGGTTCTCCTGAAGCGGCATGACCACCAGGATATCAACATCGGAATCGGGACCCGGCGAGCCATAGGCATAAGATCCGAACAAGACAATCCTCTCGGGATGAAACATCGCCGCTAATCGCTGTCCGAACCGGGTTATCTGATTCTGGGTAATCATCATTCGTCCTCCACAATGCGTCGGAATCCATAGGTTCAATCTACCGATTAAGCAGTCGGATTGCAAGGATGGTGATATATTCTCCAGCAATGCTGGCGCATGGCAACGTTTCAGCTCCGCCGTAGGATGGCCGTGGTCTCGAAGTGGGCGGTGCGGGGGAACATATCGAGCACCTGGCAGCGTTCAAGCACGTAGGCGTCCGCCGTCAGGCGCTTGAGGTCGCGGGCCAGGGTATCGGGGGCGCAGGAGATATAGAGCAGTCCCGCCGGACGGTGCTTGAGCAGCGATTCGCAAAGCGCGGGCGAAAGCCCCTCGCGCGGCGGATCGACGATCACCGCCGTGCGGCTGGCATCCACATTCTGGATGGCGTTGTCAAAGACTGTCGCGGAATCCCCCTCGGCAAATTTCATCCCCGCCAACTTGAGCTGGCGCGCGTTGGCCTTGGCCGCTCGAATCGCCGGGCCGTTGACTTCCACCCCCAGCACGTTCGGCACCCCCGCCTGCGCGGCGGCCAGCGCGAAAACCCCGGCCCCGCAGTAGAGATCGACCAGGAACTCCGGCGCCTGGTCCTTGATCCAGCGGACGGCCGCCTCCACCAGCTTGCCTGCCACGGCATGGTTCACCTGCGCGAACCCGCCCGCCGGAAGGCGGATCTCGCCAACGGGCGTCTTCTCGGTCACGGGACCGCCGGCGCCGTCGCCGTCCTTCCAGTGCCGCACGCCATCGGTCTGCGTCCAGCGGAAGGTCACCGACGCGCGTGGCGGAAGCGACTGCGTGTACGCCGTATCGGCGCGCACGGCGGTGATGTCGGTATTGATCGCCTCCACGGCCAGCGGGCAATTGGCGACGTCGATCACCGTGCGGTTATCGCGGCCGTAGTAGCCTAGCTGACCCTCCGGGCCGTTGTGCAGCACGACCTTGTTGCGGTAACCCAGCGCGCTTGGCGCGGGCACGGCCTCGTCCATCGTGACCGACTCCTGGCCGCCCATGCGTTGCAGTAGCGAGGCAAGCTGCCGTTGCTTGATGCGCACTTCCTCCGGGTAATCCACATGCTGGTAGGTGCAGCCCGGACAGCGGTCCGCCAGCGGGCAGGATGGTTCACGCCGGTGGGGCGATGGCGTCAGGACCTCCAGCAGTCCGGCCTCGGCATAACGCTTGTGGACGGCCTCCAGCCGCACGCGCACCCGTTCGCCTTGCAGGCAGCCCGGCACGAATACGGCCATGCCGTCAAGCCGGCCGACCCCGCTCCCGCCATAAGCCACATCCACGATCTCAAGTTCAACCACGCTGCCTGCTTCAACTGCCATGTACCGCTCCCCGTGCGTAGGTAAGTTCGTTTGCCTGACTGTCTGTGGACGTCATTACCCACACACGCGCGGGGATCACTATAGGGCGAATGGAGCGTGGCTGCCAGTGAATAAAACCACCCATATTCAGTTTTTGCTGCCGCCCCCCCCCCCGCAACTGATGATTTCACAACGAATGAGGAACGCAACGAATGGTATAGGACAATATGTATTGGCTTGACTATATGGTCTAGTCAATAATTTCACCATGACAATTACAGAGAATATTTACGAAGCAAGAACGCACTTCTCGCGACTTGTTGATCGGGCAATGGCGGGAGATGAAGTTATCATTGCAAGAGCCGGTCATCCGGTTGTCTGCATCGTACCTTACCGCGCACCGCTCCCTTCAAGGCGAAAACCGGGATCGGCAGCCGGGGAGTTCCAGATGACGGCCGACTTCGATGCGCCCTTGTCGGAAGCGGAACTTCAGGACTGGGGATCATGAAACTCCCTTTGATCGCATGTTGGTCGCACAGGCCCAGGTAGAGAAGGCCCGACTGATCACCAAGGATCCAGAAATCGCAAAATACGCAGTCAGCATCTGCTGGTAAAGGCTTATGTAATTTGCCTGTGATCAAAGGCCTGGCCTTTGGCAGCACGCGCAAAGACCGATGATCAGAATTGACAGCGTACGCTTAATTTGTGATTATACGTACGTAATCGGAAACGGAGGATGCTTATGATTACCGCGTCTGCCTTGCGAGGGAATATTTACCGACTGCTGGATCAGGTCGCCGAGAATGGGCTTCCCCTGTCGGTTTCGCGCCGTAATAAAATGCTGAAAATCTGCCGCGTCGAGCCATCAGCCAAACTTGCGCGCCTTGTGCGGCACGACTGCATCAAGGGCGATCCGGAGACGCTGGTGCATCTCGACTGGGAAAGCGAATGGAAACATGATCTACCTTGATACGCATGTCGTGGTCTGGCTTTATGCCGGGCGAACCGATCTGCTTTCGCCGCGGGCTGTCGAGCGAATTGAAAAGGAGGAGCTTTATATCTCCCCCATCGTGCAACTGGAGTTGGAGTACCTGCGGGAAATAGACCGGCTTACGGTTGCGTCCGCTCTGGTCATCGAATCGCTCTCGCAGCAGGTCGGGCTAACCCTGTGCGATCTGCCCTTTGCCACCGTCATGATTGAAAGCATTGCGCAGTCCTGGACACGGGACCCATTCGACCGGCTGATTACCGCCCAGGCGATCGCACGGAATGCACATCTCTTGACCAAGGACCGGCATATTCAGGAAAACTGTTCGTTCGCCATCTGGTAGTGGGCATACAAGGCCTGTCCCTTGGCAACCTTGCCGCCAAAGTTCCCAAGGATGGCAAATGCAACTGGGTTCCTCGTCATTCGGCGCGTTACAACTCGTTATGCTTTCTATCCACTTGCGATTCTGCCCAATGGTAGATCTCGTCCGCCACCTCCACTGCGGCAAGCCAATCGCGCCGGGTAACCGGGATATCCTGGCCTGGATATCGAAACTGGACAGCATACTTGGTCAGCGTCGGCAAAACCAGAAAGGCTGGTGGCATTGGCAGCGGCTTTGGAAGGTTGTCTATAAGGAATGCCAAGTCGTGCGTTCGTGGCATGTCCGTATCCAATGCCAGATAGACAGCCTTCAACGATTTCTCAGCGGCCTGCTGCGCATGAAAACAAAGGTGTGCATAACGGATTATCCGCGTCTTCTTCACACGCGCAAGCGCAAGATCCCCATGCGCGTCGCGCAACCATATCTGGGCGGGGTCAGCAGGCATAGACCTCATGTCCTTCCGACAATGCCGTCTTGTAGATCGAGTCCCTCCGGTGCGCGTGTTTCGCCAGGACAGAAGGCGTCGCCACAAGAAAGTCGCACGGAATGGGCTTATTGCGTACACCGGTATTGAGACGGTCCATGATCAGGGAAGGACGATCACGATCCGGCACGACGACCAGGAAATCAAGATCGTTTACCGTTCCGCCAGGATTACGAACGGCAGAGCCGAACAACAGAATGCGCAAAGGGGAGACCTCTTTGACAATCTGAGGCACCACACTCCCCAGCCAGCGTTCAATTCTGTTGCCGGATGCATTCATGGCTTTAATCTACCGACTAAGCTGCCGGATTGCAAGGTTGACGATTGTTTCTCTCTCAATTCGCATTACCGCCAAACTCGTGTGTGCAAAGGCTGGTCCCTTGGTAGCTGTTTTCGCAGAGGGATGGGCCGTGGCCTAGGCCATTCGACGAAGGTAGGGCGAACCGTCCTCGGTGAGCCGCTATGCATGAGAATGAAACTGGCGAAGCTTTTTTACTGGAGGGACGGGTTCCACCCCGTCCGCAGCGCTGCACGCACCATTGATGCTTGATTGATACAGGGAGATTTAACTACAGAAGGCACAAAAGACACAAAAAGGGACTTATGCTCGGGGAATTTAACCGCGCTGTCAGTGAGCTTTGCGAACAACAGGCTGCCGGAATGGCAGCAAGGAGCGAAGCGCCTTCAGCATGCAGGATGGTGGCCTTTTCCCAGAACGTTCGTTCAATTTCCAGAGCCACGACCTCCGCATGGAAATCGTCAAAGGCACCGGGAGCGAACTCGGCTATAAAGGGCTTGATCGTGTGGGTGCCGGTGGGACGCTGGTCGGTGAGCGAACCGAACTCCATCTTGACGAGGGGCGGAATGTAGGAACCTGCCTCAACAGCTTTCGGGTAGGGAAACAGCAGCACCGGAGATCGGGATACCGCGTCGAGTTCGAAGCTCAACCAACGGCCTGTAACGGGACGGGCACCCAGGGTGGCAGAGACAACCGCCTCCAACTCGGGCATGAAGCGAGTGCCGACAGCAGTCGCGCAATCGGACTGGAGTTGCGTATTGCGCTTCTGACGCTGGGAAATGGATGGGGCATCGTCGAGGTCAGCTTCCTCCCACCCGAGTGACACGGGTGTAAGCCCGAGATCGATGTCCTCGGAGAAGCGATCAATGGCACCGAAGACCTTGGACAGGGAGGTCCCTCCCTTGAAGACACATTCCGCTCCGAGCTGTGGCGTGCCGAAGATATGGCCAAGCAGCCAGCATACCCAGAAATCCTTTTCGACGATGAAATCCGGCACACCGGTGCGGTCGGCATAGTTCCGCCAGTAAAGGGCGCGCTCACCGGCCGGAAGTGTGGCAAAGGATTGGCGCACTCACGGTGTTTCCTCCTCCTTGGCGATAGCCCTGAAGAACGGGTGCATCCAGGCTGGCGCGAGCGTGATGTCCTCAAGCAACCGACGGCGATCCTCTGGAGAAAGCAACTTGCGCAGGTGCGTCACCCTGTCAGGGGTGATGTTTGCCTTGCCGACGTAGCGCAGTCCTGCGATGACCAAGCCCGTCATCCGCCCTGCGGCTGCCATCATCCGCGGCGAAGCCTGCCGCAGTTCGATGGTCTGGTTCCCGTAGTGGATCTTGCGGGATTTCCCATCGCTCAAGAAGACCACGCGGGCTGGTACCTGTTCAGAGAGGCGAAGGAGGTTGGCGGCATAGCCACCGAATGGTTGGAGTTTCACATGATCGCGGTCGGACAGCACTTTTACCACTGCGTCTACAGGAGGGAGAATGTCTCCCAGCACGGGATGTGTCGTGGGCTGGTAGTAAAGGCCACGGGCCAACCGCCGCAGGAATCCGGATGACACCAGCCGGGATAGTGCCTTATCGACTGCGGCACGCGTTTCGATATCAAGGAACTGTCCGGCATGGAACACGGTCTCGGGGGCGGTTTTCTCGACAAGCCTCCGGATCCGGTCCGCTGTGCTGTTATGTGTCTTAGGTCTAGCCATTACGTCAGATAAAGTGCCTTTATTTTCTGACAGAATCAACTCGAAAATATCGCATTCCCATTATGGGGTGGAGACGAACAGGATCGCGAAGGGACAGTCTTCAAGCAGGTCGAATAATGTCGGCTGTATCATGTGCTGCATATAGATGCTTCTCCTGAACTCATGCCGGGAAATCTACCCTGGTCAAGCCATTTGTCCTGAATGCCCATGTCAACCGCCATCTGTAAGGCAATCATTGCAACGCACCGACCTATGAAAACGAGCAGAAAACAATAGTTGACGAGACTAGGTTGGTCTGGTCACTCATTTCGCCATGACAAAAACAGCGAACATTCACCGCCGGTCATCGGCGGTGCTCCAGCCGCGTACCGTGCCCGACCGGAGATGTTTCAGCAGGTCGTCATAGGTCGTGCGCAGCCCGGCTTCCAGCGAGATCGACGGCGACCAGCCCAGCGAACGCAGCAAGGTGGTGTCGCAGAGCTTGCGCGGGGTGCCGTCGGGCTTCGTGGCATCAAACGCCAGCTCGCCCTCGAACCCGACCACGCGGCGGATGGTCTCGGCCAGCTCGCGGATGGTGACATCGCTGCCGGTGCCGATATTCACCAGGTCCGGCGGCGCATCCCGTTCCAGCAAGTGCAGGATCGCATCGGCGCAATCGTCGACATGCAGGAATTCACGACGCGGGGAACCGCTGCCCCAGATCGGCACGGCGGGCGCACCCGCCAGTTTCGCCTCGTGCATCTTGCGCAGCAGCGCCGGCAGCACATGCGAGTTCATCAGGTCGTAGTGGTCCCCCGGCCCGTACAGGTTCGTCGGCATCACCGAGTGATAGGTCACCCCGTACTGCGCGCGGTAGTGCTGGCAGAGCTTGAGCCCGGCGATCTTGGCCACGGCATAGGCCTCGTTGCTCGGCTCCAGCGGACCGCTCAGCAGGGCCGATTCGGGAATCGGCTGCGGTGCCAGGCGCGGGTAGATGCAGGTGCTGCCGAGGAAGACCAACCGACTGACCCCGGCACGCCAGGCCTCGTGCGTGAGGTTCATCGCGGTGGACAGGTTGTCGTAGATGAACTCCGCCGGGTAGGTGCTATTGGCATGGATGCCGCCCACCCGTGCCGCCGCGCCGATCACCACGTCCGGCTTCTCAGCCGCCAGGAACGCCCGCACCGCCGGTGCGTCACGCAGGTCCAGCGCCGCGCGCCCGGCCGTGACGATGTTCGCGTACCCGCGCCGCTCCAACCCGCGCACCAGGGCACTACCCACCATCCCGCGATGGCCCGCTACATAAATTCGATCCGTCTTTTGCATTATAATATATCCCCGGTTGTCTGCCGCATCGCCAGATCCTGGCGTGCCAGCTTCAGATCCTCCTCCACCATGATCCGCACCAGATCCTTGAAACGGATCTTCGGCTCCCAGCCCAGTTCGCGTTTGGCCTTCGAGGCGTCGCCGATCAGCAGCTCAACCTCCGAGGGCCGCTCGTAACGTGTGTCGTGCTGCACGTAGCGTTCCCAATCCAGATCCAGCAGCGCGAAGGCCTCCTCGCAGAACTCGCGCACGGAATGCGTCTCGCCCGTGGCGATCACATAGTCGTCCGGCCGTTCCTGCTGCATCATCAGCCACATCGCCTCGACATACTCGCCCGCGAAGCCCCAGTCGCGCTTGGCGCTCAGCGACCCGAGAAACAGCTTGTCCTGTAGCCCCAGCTTGATCCGCGTCGCTGCCCGCGTGATCTTGCGTGTCACGAAGGTCTCGCCGCGGCGCGGCGACTCGTGATTGAACAGGATCCCGTTGCAGGCATACATGTTGTAGGCCTCGCGGTAGTTGATCGTCGACCAGTAGGCATACACCTTGGCGCAGGCATAGGGCGAACGCGGCCAGAACGGCGTGGTCTCCCGCTGCGGTACCTCCTGCACCTTGCCGAACATCTCCGAGGACGACGCCTGGTAGAACGCGGTGCGCTTCTCCAGCCCGGTCTCCCGGATCGCCTCGAGGATGCGGATCGCCCCCAGCCCGGTCACATCCCCGGTATATTCCGGAATGTCGAACGACACGCGCACATGACTCTGCGCCCCGAGGTGGTACACCTCGTCCGGATTAAGCTCGTAAAGCAGCTTGACCAGGTTCACCGAATCCGCCAGGTCCCCGTAATGCAGGAAGAGCCGCGTCCCCATGATATGCGGATCCTGGTAAAGATGATCGATCCGACTGGTGTTGAAGGTCGACGATCGCCGGATGATCCCGTGTACCTCGTAGCCCTTCGCCAGCAGCAGATCCGCCAGATACGATCCGTCCTGCCCCGTGATCCCCGTCAAGAATGCCCGTTTCATATTCCACTCTCCTCTTTTGACAACGATTAGAAGCCTACACCCCCTAAAACGCTTTGTCATTGCGCATATACGAAATAGTATTGTATATAATTACGCAATGAAGACGGTTTTTCGCATCGCTTTTCTCGCTCCGGTCAATTTCGAGCAGGCCCATGCCATCCTTTCGGGCCTGAAATCGGCCCGTCCGGCGCCGACGGGGACGCTGGAGATCATCCCGCTGCATTACAGCCAGAACGTCGCCCTGCATGGGCTCGTCGCGGAAAACCGCATCGACGGGATCATTGGCGACCTGCTCAGCGACCGCTGGGTGGAAGCGCTGCGCCGCGATCATCCGCGACTGGCCCTGGTGCATATCGGCGGACTGTCGGTGCTACAGTCGGTCTCCACGGTCGGATTCGACGAGCAGGGCATCGGAGCGCTGGCCGCCGGCCATTTCATCCGCCGCCATTACCACCGGCTTTTCTTTGCCGGACTTGCCGGCGATGCCGCTGCCGAAGCGAAAGCCGCCGGATTCGCGGAAACCGCTGCCGCGGCCGGGCTGGTCGTCAGCACGTTCCCGCCGCTGAGCCTGACCGCCCCTCCCGCGACCTGGGATGCGTTTGTCACAACGCTGCCGATTCCGGCGGCGGTCTTCTGCCAGGACGACAGCATCGCCCGACGCGTGATCGCCTGCTGTCGCCGCTCCGGCATCGCCATCCCCGACGCGCTCTCGATCATCGGAACCGGTAACTCGACGCTGGATTCGTTCCTGGCGGGAATCGGCATTTCCTCCATCGAGACCGACCATGCCGCGCTCGGGTCCGAAGGCGCCCGCCGGATGGCGGAGGTGCTGTCCGATCCGGCTGCCACGCCGACGCACACGCTGCTCCCGCCAAAAGGACTGGTGCTGCGCGACACCACCGGGGTCGGCGGCGGCCATTCGCTGGTCGGCCGCGCTCTTGACTTCATGGAAAAGCACCTGGCCGACCCCGTCCGCATCGACGATATCGCCCGGCACGTCAACGCCTCGCGGCGCCTGCTGGAACTGCGGTTCAAGGAGACGCTCGGACGCAGCCCTCACGCCGAACTCACCCGGCTGCGCATGACGCGGGCCGCCGAGCTGCTCGCCGCCGGGCCGCTTTCGATCAATGCGGTCGGCGAACAATGCGGCTACCCCGAACGCGCCCACTTCCACACCCGCTTCCGCCAGTTCCACCACGGCATCACCCCCGCCGCCTGGCGCCAGCGCCACCACGCATAACCACCCCTGCCCTCGGCTTTGGCAATCCACTCAGCCGTGAGCTGCTTCATAGAGCACCTTGCCCTTCTCCAGGATCTCCTTGATAAAGTCATCCCCCATGGCCAGCCGTTCACGGATCTTGGACGGGGTGCGGACCAGCAGGTCCAGCGGGAAGCTCGGGCGCAGTTTCATCCGCATGTCAACGGATTTGTCGACACGCCCCCTGCGCCGTCCCACTCGCCCAACCGCCATCCAGCACCATGCGCAGCCCGCCGGATCAATGGCACAGGCAGCAGGCAACGCCACCGGCCGCAAAGCCCTGTCCACTGGCGATATGCTTTACCCAAAGCCTCTCAATGCTCAGCAACAATCACGCCAAGCACCCCCGCCAAGTGAAGTGAAGAATGGCGAGACCCTCCGTCCTCGAATCGATTTGATGAAAGCCAACCGCAGGTTTTCCGGTTCGACAATGAGCGTATAGAGATGACCAGCGCGTTTCATGCGGTTCTGCCTCCGTGCCTTTCCCCGTTCGTAGTTCCGCCTTCAGGCGGCTCTCTCGTGCAGGCGCCTTTTCCTCTGAATTCCGGCTGAAGCCGGGACTACAAACCTGCTCCTCCGTTCGTAGTCCCGCCTTCAGGCGGCTCCACGGCCAGCACCGCCTCACCGTATTTCCCTGCCTTGGCCTCACCTATGCCCTCAATCTCACGAAGCTGAGCGGCGGTCTCGGGGCGTTTGGTGGCAATCGCCGCGAGTTGCTCGTTTGTCAGGACCGCATAGACCGGAATGCCTTCCGTCTCGGACGTCGCCTTGCGCCAGTCGCGCAGTTTCGCAAACAAGGCGAAATCGGCTGGCGAGAGCACCTCCTTGTAGTCCACCCGCTGCTTGCCGCCGCGCCCGTCTCCCGATCCCGGACCGGACGGAGCCGGTCCCTCCAGATACTCCACCGCCAGTGCCCAGAACGCAGTGATCAAAGGTCTGTCCCTTGGCAACCTTAAATTTACGGGTCTTCCGCAGAATCTGTGGGTGGCTTCCCGTTTTTCCTGTTCATGTA
>CAZSRU010000051.1:16997-20957 GCA_964609395.1 uncultured Victivallales bacterium | reverse complement strand
GGCATCTGGGGGCGGGAAGAGCTGGAGGCCTCACACAACCGCCACGTTCAACTTCGATCGACCACGAATGCGGTAGATGCCTGGCTACGTGAGTATAATCCTTCGGTTTGATGCGTGAAAATATTGACCTGGATAGGGCGCAGGCATTAAGATCGGTCGCACTGTAGAAACTTTTCGTTCACATGCCGTTGTTTGTCGGCCTGTGAATGCTTTGAAAACTCGAGGCAGGCGTGATGATGGGTGACGTGGTAAAGTCGGTGATGGCGTTGCTGCTGGCGCGGGGCTGGCGGCTGGCGACAGCGGAGTCCTGCACGGGCGGGCTGATCGCGCACTGGCTGACCGCCGTACCCGGCAGTTCGACAATCTATGCGGGCGGCGTGGTCGCCTATGCCAACGAGGCCAAGACCGCGCTGCTGGGCGTGCCGGCCGCGTTGATCGCGCGGCACGGTGCCGTGAGCGGTCCCGTGGCCGAGGCCATGGCCAGGGGGGCGCTGGAACGGCTCGGGGCGGATGTGGCGGTTTCGACCACGGGCATTGCCGGTCCGTCGGGCGGGACGGCGGGAAAACCGGTCGGGCTGGTCTACATCGCCCTGGCCCTGCGGCAGGGCGGCTGCCGGTCGCGGGAATGGCATTTCGACGGCACTCGCCAGGGGGTGCAGATCGCGGCTGGTCAAGCGGCGCTGGAGATGATAGTATCGGGCCTGGCGGTGGAATAGCGGACTTTACGACGGATTCAGGTAATGGTAACGACAGGAAGGGATGAGCATGGCGAAGAGAACGGTAGATAGCAAGATGGACGGCGCACCGCTGGAGGATGTGCTGGCGCAGATTCGCAAGGAATTTGGCGAGGGCGCGATCATGCGCATGGGCGACGCTTCCTCCACCAGGGAAGTCGAGCACATCTCGACCGGCGCCTTCTGCGTGGACCAGGCCCTGGGGATCGGCGGCCTGCCGCGCGGGCGCGTCGTGGAGATCTACGGGCCGGAATCCTCCGGCAAGACCACGCTGACGCTGCATGTGATCGCCAATGCCCAGAAGGCAGGCGGTACGGCGGCCTTCATCGACGCGGAGCATGCGCTCGATCCGGGATATGCCAAGAAGATCGGCGTCAACCTGGACGACCTGCTGGTCTCGCAGCCGGGCTCCGGCGAGGAAGCCCTGCAGATTGCCGATTCGCTGGTGCGCAGCAACGCGCTCGATGTCGTGGTCATCGACTCGGTGGCGGCGCTGACGCCGCGGGCGGAGATGAATGGCGAGATGGGCGACTCGCATGTCGGGTTGCAGGCGCGGCTGATGTCGCAGGCGATGCGCAAGCTGACCAGCGCCCTGTCCTCCACCAAGACACTGTGCCTGTTCACCAACCAGATCCGCGAGAAGATCGGCGTCATGTTCGGCAGTCCGGAGACCACGCCCGGCGGGCGGGCGTTGAAGTTCTACGCATCCGTGCGGCTGGACATCCGGCGCATCGGTTCGCTCAAGGACGCGACCGGACGGGTGACCGGCAACCGGACGCGGGTGAAGGTCGTCAAGAACAAGATGGCGCCGCCCTTCATGGAGGCCGAGTTCGATATCCTCTATGCACAGGGTATCTCCTGGGAGGGTTCCGTGCTTGAATCCGCCCTGGCCGAGGAGCTGATTGTGAAGAAAGGCTCATGGCTTTCGTATGAGGGCGAACAGATCGGGCAGGGAAATGACGCCGCCAGGGCGTTTCTCGAGCAGAATCCCGCAGCGGTTGAAAAACTGATTGTGGCGATTCGCGCGAAGCACGCGGCGCGAAAGTAGCAGGTCATGAAACGGTGGACGGTCATGCTGGTTCTCGTGGTGGCAGCCGAGGGTAGCCGCGGGGCGGTGGACTTCTCGCGATATGCGCCGATCCTCGAGCGGCGTCCGTTCTCAAGTCCGGTGGCGGAGGTGGCGGAAACGCCTGCACCTCCGGTCACGGCCGAGGCCCCGCCCGCCTTTGTCCAGCAGTTGCGCATGGTGGCCATCACGGAAAGCCCGGCCGGGGTCCGCGCCGGGTTCGTCAATATTCGCGATAAGCCGAAGACCTATTTCCTGTATGTCGGCGACACCAGCGATGACGGCATCCTGCTGGCGGAGGCGGATTTCGATGGCGAGCGCGCCCTCTTGCGCAAGGACGGCGAGCAGTACTGGCTGGCGATGGGCGAGACGACCGCCCCGTCGGCCCCGGCTGCCCCGGCACCGGGCCCGCCTGCGCGCGTGCCGAGGGGGGTACAGCGGTCAACCGTGGTGGCAGTCGAGCCAGCATCGGGTGAGGGCGCGAATGCCATATCCTACGCGGATCGCCGCCGCCAGCGGATCGAGGAAATGCGTTTGCGGGCCCAGGAATCGCGTAACCTCAGCGAGGAGGAGGTCGAGAAGCGCTTGCGCGAATACCAGATGAAACTGATCCGTGAAGGTAAGACCCCGCTGCCGATCCCGATTACCGAGGAGATGGACGCGCAGCTTGTCAAGGAAGGGATCCTGCCGGCGGCGGAGTAGGCTGCATGGAGGGTATAGGTTTGCTGATATGAAATGGTTGGCAAAAATGCTGATGCTGGTAACGCTCGCCGGAATGACCGCGCAGGCGCGTGTCGCGGAGTTCTCGCGCTACGAGGTCATCCTCAGCCGCCGGCCGTTTGGTGAACCGTCGGCCGTTGTCGGTCCCGGCACGGATGAGCCAAAACCGGTCCCGACGGGTCCCTCCTTCGCGGATTCGCTCAAGCTGGTGGCGCTGACGTACAGTCAAGGGGACGTGCGGGTCGGGTTTGTCGACTCGAATGCCAAGCCGCCGAAGACCTACTTCCTGTTTGTCGGCGAAAGCGAGAACGGGATTGAAGTGGTTTCCGCCAGTTATGATGACGAACGGGTGGTGCTGCGCAAGGGCGGCGACGAACGCACCCTGAGCATGGCCTCGGGCGGGAGCGTGGTCCGGACCGCGCGCACGGCCACGCCGGTCGACAGGCCGAGCGCTGGGATCGACTCGCGTCCGGTGGTGCCGGTTGTGAGCCGCAATCCTGTACCGCGCGTGCTTTCGCCAGGTCGGCAATTGCGCCTGGAGGAGGAGCGCCGTCGCGCGGAGACGATTCCGGACCTCCACGGCCAGGTGCTGGAAAAACATCTTCAGGAATACAACATGCAGGCGATCCGTGAGGGTGCACCTCCCCTGCCGATCCCACTGACTCCCGAACAGGACGCGCAACTGGTCGAGGAAGGCGTCCTGCCTCCCGTGGAATAAACCCGAGCGGTAACATGATAGCGGTTGATTTGCATTCACACACCCTGATGAGCCAGTGCGGTATCCACACCCATCTGGAAATGCTGCAGGCCGCCCGCGAGAAGGGCCTGGCCGGGCTGGCGATCACCGATCACGGGCCGGCACTCAAGGGGCGGCTTCCGAGTCCGGTCTACGAGCGGCTGGTGCAGCCGGTGCCGGGGATCCGTTTCATCAAGGGCATCGAGGCGAACGTGACCGATGCGGAGGGCACCATCGACGTGCCCGGTTGGCTGCTGCCGCTGCTCGACATCGTGCTGCTTGGCCTGCATGTGCGTTTCCCCTGGCGGCGCGGATCGGAGGACTGGACCGATGCGCTGATCGAGGCGATGCGGCGCAATCCCTGGGTGGATGTGATCACGCACCCGGTTGACGAGAACTTCCCGCTGGATCTGGAGCGGTTGGCGCAGGAGGCGCAGAAACTGGGAATGGCCCTTGAACTGAACAATTCGAAGGTGCTCTACAAGCGGACCACGACGAACGAGGTCGCGCGGTTCCTGGCGATCTGTCGCGATACCGGCTGCAAGGTGGCGGTCTGTAGCGATTCGCACACGGTCGAGGAGATCGGCGGCGACGATTCGGTGCGTCCGTTGCTGGAGGCCAGCGGCATTCCCGGTGCGCAGATCGTCAACGCCTCGGCAGGGACCGCGTTCGCCTTCATCGCCGCCCGCCGTGCCGCGCGTCTG
>CAZSRU010000051.1:0-16897 GCA_964609395.1 uncultured Victivallales bacterium | reverse complement strand
TTGCATCGTAGCTAGTGCGCATGATACAAAAGCCCGTTTCTCATTCAACCGGAGACAATCAATGAGTACCACGACACCGCGCGAGTTTGGCGGGACGGTTCTTTTCCTGGACCGCCGCGATATCAATACCGATGAGATCATACCGGCGAAATACCTGACGGAGATCGCCCGCGAGGCACTGGCTCCGCACCTGCTTGAGGATTTGAAGCTGGACGGGTTCAGTCAGGCTGACGCCTTGGGTGCGGCGGGCGCGGTGGTCACCCGTGCGAATTTCGGCTGCGGCTCCAGTCGCGAGCATGCCCCGTGGGCATTCCAGGAGAACGGGATCAACCTGATCGTCGCCGAGAGCTTCGCGCGCATCTTCCGCCAGAACATGTACAACTCGGGCATGCTGGCCATCACGCTGCCGGCGGACGCCATCGACGCGCTTTTCGCGCTGGCTGCCGGCAACGGGGGCAAGCTGACGCTGACGGCCGATCCGGCCGCGCTCACGCTCACGGCCCGGGCCGGACGCCGGACCCGCACCTTTGCTTTCGAACTCAACACCTTCCAGCAGCAGCTCGTGCTGGCAGGCGGCTGGGTCAATTACGCCGGTTCCACCTACTGAGCGTCAGCCACGCCGAAGCCTTGGTACAGGCTGGCACCCCGGAGAGGGATCGAACCTCCGACCTGCGGTTTAGGAAACCGCTGCTCTGTCCAACTGAGCTACCGGGGCATGAGTGCAAGGCGAAAGATACGGTGGCAGGCCAGTGAAGTCAAGCCGCCTCACCGGGTGTTATGCCGCTTTGGGTGCAGGATAGGATATTTCCGCGTTTTCAGGAATTCTGTCTGTAGTCTTTGGTCTTCAGTCTGCTGCGGATATTACCGCTTTGTGCGCGGATCGGCGATGCACCCTGCAATGGCGGTGGCGGCGGCGGTGGCCGGGCTCATTAGGTGCACCATGCCGCCCTTGCCCATGCGGCCGTTGAAATTGCGGTTGGTGGTGCTGGCGCAGACCTCGCCCGGTGCCAGGACGCCGTTGCTCATGCCGAGACAGGCCCCGCAGGTGGGGTTGGTGACGCAGAAACCGGCGGCCATGAAAATGTCCAGCAACCCTTCCTGGTTGGCGGCGCGCATGATGTCCGGGGTTGCCGGGCTCACGATGCCGCGCACGCGGTCGGCAATGTGGCGGCCCTTGACCAGCGCGGCGGCCACACGCAGATCCTCGATCCGCCCGTTGGTACAGCTCCCGATGTAGACCTGGTCGACGGGGGTGCCAGCCACCTCGGTGACGTCGACCACCTGGTCGGGCTTGAAGCCGATTGTGACCTGCGGCACCAGCGTGGAGGCGTTGATGACGATCTCCTTCTCGTAGCGGGCATCCGGATCGCTGGTCCACTGCGTGAAATCCTTTAACGCGGCGGCCTTCGACTTGTAGTCGCCCTTGATGAAGGGCCACAGGTATTCGACCGTGGTCATGTCCGGCATGCAGACGCCGCTGGTGCCGCCCGCCTCGATGGCCATGTTGCAGACGGTCATGCGGGCATCCATGCTCATGGCCTCGATCACGGGACCGTGGAACTCGATCACCAGGTCGGTGGCACCGTTGACGGTCAGTTCCTTGATGATGCGCAGGATGACGTCCTTGGCGTAGACGTGCTTGCGCAGCTTGCCCTTGACGGTGACCTTGATCGTGCCCGGATCTTGGAAGGAGCAGATCCCCTTGAGGATGCCGACCTCGAGGTCGGTCGTGCCGACGCCGGCGGCGAAGGCCCCGAAGGCCCCGTGGGTGCAGGTGTGCGAGTCGCCCATGATCACGGTGAAGCCGGGCCGGATCAGGCCCTTTTCGGGGAAGATGGCGTGGCAGACACCGTTGTGGCCGATATCGAACCAGTGGGGCAGTTGGTGTCGGCGGGCCCACTCGCGCAGCACCCGGGCCTGTTCGGCGCTCTTGGTGTCCTTCGAGGGGGTGACGTGGTCCACGACCGCCAGGATCTTGTCCTTGTCGAAGACCGTATCCATGCCGCGCGCGATCAGGTCGTTGATCGCCATCGGGGTGGTGATCTCGTGGCACATCACACGGTCGAGGCGCAATACATTCATCCCCTCGCAGGGGGTATCCACGCGGTGGGCATCAAAGATTTTCTGAGCGAGTGTTCTTCCCATGACGGCTCCCTTTTGGTGAAACGCAAAACAAGGGCAGCATTAGACGCAGCCCGCCGGTTTCCGTCAAGGCCAAAACTCGGGCAGCTACTTTCACGGCAGGGCAATATAGACAATATCGACTTGCAAACCCATATCATCGGCGATAGGATCCAGCGAACTTGAGGTGACGGATCATGCTCGAAAACTGGTTTCAAATCATTAAAGGCTCGCAGTTGACCTTGCCTTCCATCGAGGTGGCACTGTTCGTCGTCCTGCTGGCCTTGTCCCTGCTTTACCGTTACAACCGTGCTGGCATGGTTGTCGCCTATTTATTCGCTTGTCGCTGGGGTTGGATGGTGGCTGGCACTCTGCCGACCCCCGCCAAGACCATCTACGTCATTCTCGGTGTCCTGGTCGGTGCGCTGGCGATCGTCAGTATGCTCTCCGACCCTCATTCCTAAACCCGTTCAGACCGCCCGCCTATGCCAACACATATCCGACGTTTCCTTGTCCGTTTCGTGATTGTCGCTCTCGTCGACACCGTGCTGGTCCTTTGCCTGATCGCCGGCTTTCGCTTGTGGTATGTACGCAATGCCGCGACCCGCGCCGTGAAATTCGAGGAGGGGGGGCAGCCGGATCAGGTCATCCGCGAGTTGAGCCTGGCCTGCCGCTGGGCACCGGCCTACCCTGCCTTCAGCGAGACCGTCGCCGGGTTGTACAAGCGGGCACTCCAGGAGTCCGTCATCCAGAAAGCGCTTCCCATGCCGGAGGAGCGCTCCTTCGGCTCTGCGCTCCCGCTGGCCGAAAAAGCGCTGATTCCCGCGGATATGCTGGTCAACTTCCTCTACGGGAGATACAGCCGGAACCAGGCTCCTCCGCCGGACGCCGACAGCGTGGCGGATGCTCCCGGTTCCGAACTCCGTCCCGGTCCTGAGGAGGAGGCCGCCCGGCCTGCCATCGCCGTGCATACCCCGCCCCTGTCGGCGCAGCCTCCCCCGACCACGCCAGCCGCAGGCACCGCACCGGCACCGGAAACCGGGACCGGTACCCAGCCGGCTGCCCGTCCCGCCTACAATCCGGACGCCATGTGGGGTGCCGTCAGCATGCAGGATGCGCCGATCTACGACAGTAACGGGAAAAAGATGCGCGAGATCCCGGCCGGCAGCCTGGTTGACGTGCAGGAAACCCGCAGCACCCCGAATGGGGAGTTGGTTATCGGTGCGGTGCACTCACGCAATGGCAACTTCAAAGGCGTGATCCTTAAACGCGATCATGTCGAGCTGTATACGGGCTACCCGATCAGTGCCACCACCAAGGAGCAGCGCATGCTGGTCTCAAGGCGCGGCGAGATTCTCGGTGCCATCCAGTCGCGACAGGAGGCGCTGGAGAAAGCCGCCAGCAACCGGAATCCGCACCAGGCTGAATTCCTCGCCGTCGCGCTGAAGTATAAAGCCATCATGGATGAATCCAAGCAGTTGAATGAACAGTACAAAAAGGCCACCGGGGCCCGGCGCATGGAACTGGCAAACCGGCTGCGCACCCTCAAGAACGATCAGTTCGTGGTGATGTCGAAATACACTGAACTCAAGCAGAAAAGAGACGACTGGAATGGCCAGAACCAGGACATCGCGCAGGGCATTGCCAACGATCCGCAAATACGGCAACTGAACCAGCAGCTTGAGCAGATCGACCAGCAACTCAGTAATATTTAACCCCAGTTAGGAAACAGATCATGGCAGATATCGAATACAGGTGCTCGGCATGTGGCAAACCCCGCGTTGTCTCGGAATTCGCGGATGCTACCAGGCTGAAATGCGCCGCCTGCGGCGGCCCGCTGCAAAAGGGTGGGGCGCCATCCGTCCCGCTGCCCGCACCGGAGGCCGGGGAGGGGATACCGGCCCCGATTCCTATCACTGCGCCGGCACCCGCCGGGGGCTCGCGCCTGAAGGTTGCCAAGCAGCAGCGCGAGCAGCTTGAAACCGCGGGTGCCGACATGTTTACCCCGCCGAAGGGGAAAGCGCCGAAGGCCCCCGTGGAGAACTTCCAGGCCGATGACCTGCTGCGCAAGAAGCCGCTGGAACTCCATCCGAAGGTCAGGACCCGCCGCAAGGGGGTCAGCCACACGCTGCTGTCGTTCCTGCTGTTCGCGGTCATCGGGGCCATTACCGGCTACCTACGCTACGGCAGTGAGATGAGTCTGCCCGGCAGCGAGTATCTTCCGGTCGCCCTGATCACGGACATGATGGAATACGCCTGGGGCGGCATCCTGCTGCTCAACCTGGTCGTGGTGCTGAAGGCCCTGTCTGACAATATGTTCCAGGGCATCCTGTGTCTGCTGGTCCCGGGGTGGACGGTGGTCTACCTGCTGTTCATCTCCGACAACTTCTATCTGCGCGCCGTGTTCTTCGGCTGTCTGGTCGGCATCGCGCAGGACGGGAGCTTCCAGCTTTACGAGATCGCGGCCAGCGCGATGAATGCGGTCACGAATTTCATCAACAGCGGTGGCGGCGACGTCCGCCGCACCGATCCGACCTGACCAGATGACTCTAAAGAGTATTCAGTTTTCCGCATAGGCCAGGGGAGGACAGTTGGCCTCGATCCAGTCCAGGATCCGGTCGGCCACGGCGCGCTTCGACATGAGCGGCAGGGGCTCGACGCCGCTGGCCGTGACTAGGCAGACGGCATTGGTATCGACCTCGAAACCGGCATCGTGGCGGCTGACATCGTTCGCCACGATCAGATCCAATCCCTTGGCGCTGCGCTTGCCGTCGGCCGCCGCCAGCAGGTTTTCCGTTTCCGCCGCGAAGCCGACAACCAGTTGACCGGGACGCCGCAGCCCCCGCACCGCCTGCAGGATATCCGCCGTCCGCTCCAGTTCCAGCGTACCGCTCATCGCGTTCTTCTTGAGCTTCTGCACGGCGACCTGTCTCGGGCGCCAGTCCGCTACTGCCGCGCACATCACCAGCACGTCGCAATCGGCCAGGGCGTCCAGCACGGCCGCCAGCATATCGGCCGCGCTGGTCACGCGCGTCAGCTCCGCCCCTTCCGGCGGCACCAGCGAAACCGGCCCCGAGATCAGCCGTACCGCATGGCCACGCGCCAGACCAGCTTCCGCCAGGGCATAGCCCATCTTCCCCGTTGAACGATTACTCAGGAAGCGCACCGGATCCAGGAATTCGCGGGTCGGCCCCGCTGTCACTAATAAGTTCATGCACTTACTCTAACGGGATAAATCCGCCCCCGCAACGCAATATTACACCCGCCATTCTCACAACTCCGCCGACTCCAGGCGTTGCTTGAGCATCCTCCAATCCGGACAAAGCTTCTCAAGCTCGGTATAGAAATCCCGGTCATGGTGCGGATGCTTGATATGGCAAATCTCGTGCGTGATGACATAGTCGATGCAGGGAGCTGGCGCACGCACTAATTCCGGATTCAGATAGATCCGCCCCTTCGTTCGTGTGCTTCCCCACCGTTTGGACATCGCCAGCAGATGCACGCTGGGCGCTGGTAACGCTCTGTCCACACACCATGTGCGCCATTTTTCCAGACGCCGCCCGAATTGTTCTGCGGCTCTTGCCCGCATCCAGGCGGCAAGCAATGCAGCCACCGCATTACTACTAACAGAGGGACTTTCGATATGTAGCCACCCGCCGCGTAACTTCACGAGAGGGACGTCTGCGGCCGACACGTTCAGGCGATATTGCCTTCCCAGATAGCGATGCGTCGCTCCGGTATTGTACCGGCGCTCCTGACGGTCGGCATGCATCTCCTGGAAATACCGGCGCTGGCGGAGGATCCAACCTGTACGTTTCGCGATCTTCTGCTGAATTTCAGGAATACCGGCATGCAAAGGCGCAGCAACCTCGACGTTACCATTCGGCAGAACGCTGATCGCAAGCGTCCGCCGGGCACTCCTCTTGACAAGACAACAACCGATGGCTGTGGTGATCGTTTCCATTACACGTCGTTTGGCCGGTTTCGCGCGATGGCGAGACAGGACTCGATCAGCGAGTCCATTTGTTCAACCGTAAGCGAAATGCCGTGCTTGCTCTGAAGCTCAAACAGAAAATCATCCATCTGGTTACGCATACGGTTCTGCGCGTCCGGATTGTCCCTCCACCGGACGACAGCCTCAGACCTGATGATGCTCTCCAGGCGTAGGCTCATCTCTGCGCGAAGCTTCTCGGTCAGGGCGTCCTCAGGAAGATTCACCGTTCCGTATGGCGCGGCGCTCTCCCGCACAACCCGTCCGGAAGCGGGGGTCGATAGCTGCTCCAGAACTGCGCCATAAAGTGCCTGTGCGAAATCGTTCCCGTCCAGATCCTGAGGTAAATCTGTTTTTCTGCGGTCACGGACCATCTCCATGATCTCCTGCACTTTCCCCAGATACTGCGCCTCGGAGAGGCGCTGCTGCCGGTAATCAGCGATCGTCTCTTCCAGCAACAGCGAAAATTTCCGGTAGAAGAACGGATCCTCGTCCATCTTCTCGGTGATGGTCTTCTTGGTGCGGTTGGCGATGGTGTCCGCCTTGGCCCGCGTGGACTGGGCTTTCTCGACCTCCTTCTCAAAGGCTTCGCGCTCGAAGATGTTCACCGGCTCGACGACCTGGATGATCTCGTCCGCCCGCACATAGGTCGCCAGCATCCTCTGGATCTGTCGCTCGTAGTCCCGGTAGTCAATCTCATCCGCGTACCGGATCTTCACCGATGCCCGCAGGTTCTGGAAGAACACCGCATCCCGCTTGTAGCGCTCCGCCGTTTCGGCCGGCGTCGCGTTCACCCACTGGATGCACGAAAGGGCCATCTTCAGCACGCGGCAGAACTTCGATAGCCGCGCATAGAACGCCTCGCGCTTGACCGGATCGCCCAGCGCCAGCTCAAAGGCCTCCTCGTCCCGCTTGTTGGCCACCTCGCGGAACAAATCCCACAGTCCGTCGTGCAGCCCCTGCAGCGACTTGATCTCTTCCTGCAGATCGGTCAGCGTGCCTTCCAGATCCTCCGGATCGAACTTGCCCTCCAGCGAGCTGTAAAGCTCCAGCGCATCGTGAAGCTGCGTGACCACGCCGTAGTAGTCGACGATATAGCCGAAATCCTTGCCGGGATGCAGCCGGTTCACGCGGGCGACCGCCTGCAGCAGCGTATGTTCCTTGAGGCTACGGGCGATATAGAGGACCACGTTGCGCGGTGCGTCGAAGCCGGTCAGCAGCTTGTCCACCACGATCAGAAGCTCAGGCGTGTCGGTCTTCTTGAAGGCCGAGATGATCTGACGATTGTACGCCTTCTCGGTGCCGTACTTGTCCATCATGACCTTCCAGAACTTCTCGACGCTCTCATCCGTCACCGCCGCTGCGTTCTCCTCGCCCTCGATCTCCTGCGGACCGGAAATGACCACCTCGCAAGTCACCTTGCCGAACTGGTCGAGGAACGCCTTCAGGATCAGTGCCTCCTTCTTGCCCGAAGCGGTGACCTGTCCCTTGAAGCCCGTGCCCGTCCACTGCGCCGCGAAGTGCTGCGAGATGTCCCAGGCAATCAGATACAGGCGACTCTCCAGCCGGTTTAGCTCGTCGCGCGAGGCGAACTTGCGCTTGAGGTCGGACTTCTGTTCTGGCGTCAGTCCCTGGCACATGGCCTCGAACATCGAGTCGACCGCCTTCTCGTTCACCGCCTGCATCACATGCCGCCCCTCATAGAGCAGCGGCACCACGGCCTCGTCCGCCACCGCGTCGCGGATCGTGTAGGCGGGCTCGATGAAGCCGCCGAACTTGAGCGCCGTGTTCTTCTCCTTCTTCATCAGCGGCGTGCCGGTGAACCCGATGAAACAGGCGTTCGGCAGCGACCGCCGCATGCGGATGTTCGCCTCGCCGTACTGGCTGCGGTGACTCTCGTCCACCAGCACGAAGATATCGGCATCCGCATTCTTGAAGCTCTCGGATACGTTGGCGGCGGCCCGGAACTTGTCGATCACCGTGGTGATCACCGCGACGCGCTCGTCGCGCAGCAGCTCGTGCAGGTGCTTGCCCGTCCTGGCCATCTGCGGGTCCTTGCCGCACAGGTGGAACGTCTTCCAGATCTGCTCGTCAAGATCGATCCGGTCGGTGACGATCACGATGCGCGGATTGCTGATCTCCCGGTCCAGCGCCAGCGCCTTGCCGAGCAGCACCATGACCAGCGACTTCCCCGATCCCTGCGTCTGCCAGATCACACCGCCCTTGCGCCGCCCTTCGGGATCGCGCTGCCGCACCCGCTCCAGCGTCTTGCGGATCGCGAAGTACTGCTGGTAGCGGGCAACCTTCTTGACCGTGCCGCCCTCGTCGTAGATTACGAACTGATGCACCAGTTCCATCAGCCGCTCGGGGCGGCAGAGCGACCAGATAAGCCGGTCCTGTTCTGTCGGTTCGCGTTCCTGAATGGCCATCTCCTCGAACGCCTGCTTGGCATACGCGAAGACGCCCCTGAAAAGCTTCTCGTGATCCTCCACCCGCACCGGGCTGTTGATCGCCGCTCGAACCTCTGCTTCGACATCCCGCATCTCATGCCACTTGGCCCAGAACTTCTGAGGCGAGCCCGCCGTGCCGTAGCTGCCTTCGTTCTTGTTGAGTGCCAGTACGAGCTGGGTGAAGAGGAAGAGCTGCGGGATTTCATCGTTCTGCCAGTTGCGGATGCTCTGCTTGACCGCCTGTTCCAGTGAATGCTTGTCTTCGGGCCGCTTGCACTCGATCACCACGAAGGGGATGCCGTTCACGAAACAGACGATATCCGGCCGCCGCGTCTCGCGGCTGGCGGTACGTTCCACCTCGAATTCCGCCGTCACATGGAAGGTGTTATTGCGCGGATTCTCCCAGTCGATGTACCGCAGGGTGAATCCTTTGGTTTCGCCCTGTATGGTCTGATCGAAACTCTTGCCCAGCGTCAGCAGGTCGTAGACCTTCTCACTCGTGCGCACGAGCCCATCGAACGGGATCTCCCGCAGCACCTCGACCGCCTTGGCTATATTCTCTTCCGAGAACGCCGCGTCCACGCCTTTGAACGAAATCGTGTTCAGCCGCTTGAGCTGCCGCGTCAGCACGCCCTCCAGCAGCACATGCCGCCGCTTCGCCCGCCGCTCGGCATAGACCTCCTCGGGGCTCAGGTACGCGTACCCGAGCTGCTGCAGCAGCCGTATCGCCGGCAACTGGCTGATGTGCGCCTCTTGGAAATTCGGTGTCATCTCGCCGTCCTTGTCTGTCCTGGTCTGTCCGTGTGTCCGTGTTCTTGTCCGTGTCATCTCAGCCCTAGTCCACCCTCACTCTCATTGTCCGTCCTTGCCAGTTCGTGCCACTCACTCTCCCGGCAACACATGCCACATCTTTGCCCGCCGCTCGGCATTTACGCCGCCATACAATCATCATCTGTGCGCTTGCTAGTGTCATCAGACTCATGTAGGCTTCAAAGCGAACCAAATGGAACCCAAAACCATGAGTACGCAAATCGCACCGATTCCTAAGCACCGTTTCCACGAGCCCAAGAAGAACCTTCCGACCATGCGCCCCCGCACGATCTCGCCGGAGGATCGGTTCACCCGTGCTTTCGTCCGCGCCTACGCCGAACAAGCGCCTACGCTCCATCGGCGTTCTCCAAAGACCAGCCTCGCATTCACGCTGGAAATCCCTGTGAACGGTTATGGCATTACCGACCTGCTGGCCATCGCGTGGACGGGTATAGAGGGAGAGACTTTCCCGAGCGCGCTCGCTTTTGCGAAAGTGGCTAAGCCGACCTGCCGCGCATTTGAGATGAAACTCTCTAATTGGCAGAAAGCACTTGCCCAAGCCTCCCGCTACAGCAACTTCGCGCACCAGACGATTGCAGTCCTTCCGCCGAAGATCTGCGATAACGCCATGCGTGCGCTGGACACATTCAAACTTGTGCAGGTCGGTCTCTGGAGTTTCGATCCCCAGTCCAATCAGATTCGTGCCATCTTTACACCCAGAGTGCATACACCCCGCTCCTCACGGTATTGGCTTCAGTCCATCGAAAAGGCCGCTGCCGCGCCTAATTCAGCTCTGCCCATTCGCGGAATGCGCTGAGTCAGGCATGGTTGGTTTTACGGAACTCGATCATAGCCACACAGGTCGCTGTCAAGGGACCAAATCAGCACTCGAGACATGTTGTTTTGGTCACACACACGTGTCCATTCTTTAATGATGGACATATCAGCAAGACTGACACCTTCCGTCGTCTTTGTTACGGATTTGTTCTTTGCCGCATGATTTGGAAAATCACATAGCCAACCGAAGAACTCATCTCGATCTGGAAAATATGTTGCCCGATAAGGTGAGTTCCCATTTATGGCCTTCTGAACATCCTCTACAAGTTTTTTGGCGTACTTGTATCGATAACCACCACTTACAAGGTCCGCAATATGATTGCCTGTTTCCCAAATTGTGGCCATGGGCAACAAGAAATAGTCACCATCAGTTATTCGATCGCCAAATTCTTGAAACACCTCAGTACGATTCTGATTGTTGTCTGGAATATCTAAAATGTTGAGGTAAATAGAGGTGTCGAGAAGAACAATCGCACTCATTCTGCATCTCCCTTCTTCATGTGCTCAAGCCAAGCCAACGCGCTCGCCTGCCGTTGCTCGCCAGACGGCCGGTTCTTGACAAACTTCTCAAGAACTCCACTGGTAGCTAAGTAACCAAGCGCCCCCTGCGCAATCAGTTCAGGGTAATCCGGTATCTCTTCAAGCCGGACCAATCGGCTCGATCCGTCCTTCGGATCACGATAACAGTAGACGACATCTGGAATTGCCTTGTCCGGCAAGGCATCCAACAAAGCTGGATTATGGGTCGAGAGCAACACTCTCAACTTACGCCGCTCCGCGATCTCGCGGATCTGCGCCAGCAGATGCCGTGCCCGACTAGGATGAACGCCATTGTCTATCTCCTCGATGACGACAAGGCTTCCCTCATCCGCAGATAACATCGCCGCAGCGATGGCCAATACCCGTAACGTTCCATCAGAGAGCAAAGAGGCATCGTATGGGAGACTCTTTTCACCGAACGTTTCGGTCAATTGAACCATTTTGCCGCCGCGTGGCTCTTTCAAAAAGCTCAACCCGGAAATATCCTGTTCAGGCAGGCTTTTTATAAAAGTCAAAACATCATTACGTTGTCCGGCAAAAGGCTCTTCGACAACCTCGGCATCGCCGCCCCATAGATTGAACAACACTCCAGACAGATTCTCACCGTCGCCCCGCAGACGTTTCTCAGACGGGAAACTGTACTCCCTCATGCGAGCGGGAACAGGATCGAGAAACAGGATGTCGGACAACCACCTCTCGTACTGCTTAACAAATTCAGGAATCAGTTGGCTTGATGTTTTATTGCCATTAAACGTTGCCGGACTGGTCAATTGCGTAAAAATTGCCGTTTGGTCGTTACACGTGACACGAGGTTTGTTTGGACCTCGTGAAAAATTGTTGTATGCCACACCCACATCCGTGTTGTGTCCTACAGACGGTTGATCAAGAGTGTAGAGTGGAACGTTAGCCCCAGAATGCGTTAATGTCTCCGCCGAAATATGCAGTTCATCTTCACGGCGCGTAATGATCATATCAAGTCGGTTCCACTCATTTAGGCTTGTTTCACAGCCCAAACCGAATGAATTCATCTGCCGGTAAGGCAGGTCAGAGATTCTCCCGCGAACGACTCTTTCCCCTTTCTCCACCGCATATTGAATTCCCGAGAGTTTCTGCCCGTTTGCCAGCCAAGCAAGTAGCCTCATACCCTCGATGGCATTGCTCTTTCCGGACGCATTCGCTCCGATGAGGACGGTTAACGGCGCGAGCGGCAACCGTGCTTTCTTGTAACTCTTGAAATCGGCCAGCGTGATAGCGGTCAGCATGTAATACCTCCATTTGTTGCCTCAATATACAACACACGTAACTGTCCAGTCAGTAATTTCTGCATCAGCCCACGCTTCTGCTGATCAATAGCGGCACGCTGGGCGCGCAGCAGGCGCAACTCGTCGTCGCAGGCGTCGAGAATGTCGGCGATGGCGCGCTGCTCCTTGACGTCGGAGGGGATCCGAACCTCGATTGTCGCGAAATTTGGGAACTTGAGATTGAGCGTGTCGTCCACCAGGCCCTGTGAATAGCGGTGGAAAAGGTGTATCGTGTGCGGCAGCTTAAAGAAATGGGCGGAGAAATGACCGTCGATTCTTTCCGATGGAATACAGACCGTGTAAGCGGGGCTGATGATTCCCTCCAACTCCGACAACGCAGACACGCCCTGCCACATTCGCATCGTGTTGTATCCGACATCACCCGGTGCAATCCGCAGGTATTTGGACTTATCCTCCGAAGACGTGTCCCGTTTCGTCAAATCACCCCGCAAGACAACTCCCCGATCAGCCGTAATCGACAGCAACGGCAGGTCGCTACGGCTTTGCTCCACCCGCTCGTCAAACAGCTCCCCGAGCTTTGCGGTAACCCATTTACCAGCAAACCCCTTCACCCGCCTCTTGCCCGTCAGCAACTGCTGCATGAGCCCCTTTTTGCGGCGCTCCTTTGCGGCGATCAGGGTGTCGAGCTTCTCCAGCCCGTCGTCCCATGTGCCCAGGATCTCCGCGATCTTGTTGCGGCACGTTTTCTCTGGATAGTAGACAGGAATCGACCGAATGAGTTCTGCATTGAGATTTTCTTGGCTTCCCGAATTGCTCAAGCCTCGAATGTTGGAGTACTGATAGGATAAATACTGGAACAGATACCGTGTGTCCTCTTTGTCCGACGGAATGATCGCTGCACAGGCCTGATTGATTGCCGCGTCGATGTCAAGAACAGCGACCTGACCCCGTGTCTTCCCCTGCCCGTACATCGCCATCAACAGTGTCCCCGCACTGTAGACCTTGGTCGCCGAACCCTTGACCGCAGAGTCCGTGATTTTCTCTTCAGTGTCTCTGATCGTGTTGAACTGGATTTCTCCAGTTTTGACCCACGGGATTGTCCCATTCCAAAAATCTGGGCATTGTCGGTCTGGTGTCCCGCCAGAACTAATTGCGGCTATTTTCCCTAGCGCAAGTCGTTTCATACGCGCACCTCCGAAGGGCATTCCAAACCTCTCGATTTCGAGAGGTTTAAGTGTCCTGTCCGACTTCCAATTACGGCGACTTCGCCATAATTGGTCGCATTGCCTTTTTCGGGAATGGAACATATCATGCCGTCACTCGACCATCTTCCCGCCGTCAGGAAAATGGTCCCGTAGTGTTCCGCCTTACTAACTGCAACTTGGTCATATTGTCGCACTTTCCGGTGAACGAGAACGGCGACGAGAACGGAAAACGAGTGGGAATTTGAATCGTCGCCCGTTCGCGTCGCCGTTCTCGTAAACCGATCTACCCAAAGGGGAGAAAACGTTTCACGCATTTTCAGCCCCCTTCTTCTCATCTAGCAGCCTCGCGGTGTCTCTTGCCATCAGGGACTGCAATTGCCGGATCGCGATCTGGTTCAACCGGACAAGGCGGTCGGACTGGACAACGCCCATTCGGATGAACTCGGCGTTCATGCCCTCGATATTGGCCAGCACCAGCAACTGCTCGATGGCCGCGTAGTCGCGCATGTTGCCTTCCAGCGCCGGGTTGGCGTCGCGCCACTGTTTGGCAGTCAGGCCGAAAAGCGCGACGTTCAGCACGTCGGCCTCGTTCGCATAGGTGATGCTGATCTGTTCGGGCGTCAGCGCGGCGGGAATCAGGTGATCCCTGATAGCGTCCGTGTGGATGCGGTAGTTCAGCTTGGCCAAGGTGCGATTGAGGTTCCAGGCGAGCGACAAGCGCCGGTTTTCGTCTTCCTTGAGTCGCTGGAACTCCTTGATCAGGAAGAGCTTGAATTCGACCGAGATCCACGAGGCAAATTCAAAGGCAATGTCCTTGTGCGCAAACGTGCCGCCGTAGCGGCCCTGTCTGGAAATCAAACCAATTGCGCCGGTCTGTTCAATCCATTGTTTTGCGGTGAGGATAAAGCTGTTAAGACCGGCCTGCTTTCTAAACCCATCGAATTCGATGGGTTTAAAACGAGGGTTATTCAGACTCTCCCAGATACCCAGAAACTCTATCGTGTTGCGGCTTCGCATCCAGTTCTGGATGAGATAGTCGGTCCGCTCGGAGTCCCGATGGCGGGCAATGTCGGTCAGGGAGATGTAGTCCGCCTCATGCTGAGCCACAATGGCAATAGCCGTGCCTTGCACGTTGATACAAGTCTTTTTTTTATCTTTTGCCATGGCCTACCCCCTCATTCGTCTTCGTGTCCGTCTGTGCTTGTCCGTGTTAGTCCGTGTCTGTCCGTGTTTTTCACCGCCTTTTTCACAATCCCAGCTCCTTGAGATAGCCGTCCATTTTGGCGCGGACCGCCTCGAGCTGCTTCTCCAACCCGGCGATCTCCTTCTTCACACCCTTGAGGTCGATCTCCTCCTCCGCCTCGAAGGTGTCCACGTAGCGCGGGATGTTGAGGTTGAATGCATTGTCGGCCAGCTCCTGCGTCGTTGCGCGGTAGGCGTATTTCTCCTCGGTCTGGAAGGCGCGGTAGGTCTTGACGATTTTCCCCAGGTGGGCTTCTGTCAGGACGTTCTGATTCTTGGCGTTCTGGAACTCGCGGGAAGCGTCGATGAAAAGCACGTCGCCGTGCGCCTTGCCCTTGTTGAAGAGCAGGATCGCGGCCGGTATGCCGGTGCCGAAGAAAAGGTTGGCGGGCAGGCCGATGACCGCCTCCAGCAGGTTCTCCTCGATGAGTTTCTGGCGGATCTTGCCCTCGGCCCCGCCGCGGAAGAGCACGCCGTGCGGCACGACCACGCCCACGCGGCCCGTGCCCTCGCGGGCGATCTCGATCATGTGGGTGATGAAGGCGTAGTCGCCCTTGGACTTAGGCGGCAGCCCGCGGTGGTAGCGGTGGAAGGGGTCGGCCATGGCCTCGTCGATGCCCCACTTCTCCAGCGAGAAGGGCGGATTGGCGACCACGATGTCGAACTTCATGAGCTGGTCGTGCTCCACCAGGCGCGGGTTGCGCAGGGTGTCGCCCCACTCGATGCGGAAGCTGTCCATGCCGTGCAGGAACATGTTCATCCGGCAGAGGGCGTGGGTCGTGCCGTTGCTCTCCTGCCCGAAGAGCGCGAAGTCGCGTTCGTCGGCCTGCCGCCCCACCTTGATCAGCAGCGAGCCGGAGCCGCACGCGGGGTCGCAGATGGTGTCGCCTTTCTTTGGCGCGAGCAGGCGGGCCAGCAACGTCGAGACCTGTCCCGGCGTATAAAATTCACCCGCTTTCTTGCCCGCATCCGAGGCAAAGCGTTCCAGCAGATACTCGTAGACGTTGCCGATCACGTCCTCCTCGCCGACCACCGACGGACGCAAGTCAATACGCGGATCGCTGAAATCCTCCAGCAGGTGCTTAAGGCGGGCGTTGCGCTCCTTGGTTTGCCCCAGCTTGTTCTCGGAATTGAAGCTGACCTCGCGGAAGACGCCCTCCAGCTTCTCCTTGTTGGCCTCTTCGATCTCGCCCAGCGCCACGTCGATCCGCTCGCCGATGTCCGGCTTGTTCCGGAGTTCGTAGAGGCTGGCGAAATCGCAACCCTCGGGAAGCTGGAAGCGCTCGCGGGAAAGGCGGCGCGCCACACGTACGGGATCGCCATTGAAATCCTTGATATAGCGCTCACGGTGATCATTCCACACATCAGAGATGTATTTGAGAAACACCATCACCAGGATGTAATTCTTGTAGTCAGCCGGATCCAGGACACCTCGAAAAGTATCGCAGGCACGCCAGGCGACATCATTGATCTGGTTTTGTTCTATCTTCTTCATGCATTTATCCTTTACCGGCCGCCGCCGCCAAAAGCTCACCGTTCGCAAGCTTCCATTTGAGCGCGGCCAAACGTTCCTCGATCACCCTCGCCTTCAGCGCTAATCCGACCGTATCCACTATTTGACGCTGCACAGGGAGCGGCGGCAGCGGTATCTCCATTTCTGCCAAATCGCTCCGCTGTATAATTTTAACGTATGTACCTTTACGCCGCTCTTCGAAATACCGCGCGGACTCATCCGTCCTGAGGAACCAGGCAAGGTATTCCGGAAGCACTCGGTCGGCATTTGGTCTCAAAACAAAGAACTGGGCTCCCGCCAGCGTCCGCGGCAGGTCAAGGCGAAAAACCAGAGCCGTCGTTCGCGTCCCCCGGTTCGGAAACAACACGTCTCCTGACCGCAGAAACAAATCGTCGTTTATGGAATCGTTCGGCTCGATGCGGATCAACTCGTCTGTCATCAGCTCGCCATCCTGGGAAATATCACCGATCCGCACAAAATAGCAGGATCCAGAAGGAACCGCCCGCGTTGCATCCCGGCCACGCAGCGTCGCCCCCATCCTCACTTCCGCTATATTGCTGATTCTATTCATTATTTCGTGCGCCCTGATCACTACATTTGCGGAAAAAGATATCAGATGTATGATGAATGTCAATATAAAACTTAAATATTTTAATCATACATGCTAATCGTGATAACAAGTAGAAAAGGATACCGGTTTTGCGGCGGCATGGTACTGCCTTGGAAAACAAGGGAGGGGAGGATATGCCAGACGTTCCGTTGGTTCGGAGCTGAAGCATTATACTTTGCACACCCCCCTCGCTGCGCCCGGCTTGAAGCGGGCGCAGCGAGGGGGGTGTGCAATAGCCTCATCAGGCGATGTATTCGAAACCGCTGCCGCGGCGGGCCTCGTCGATCACCCGCATGACTTCCACGGCCTGGTCCAG
>CAZSRU010000050.1:0-21150 GCA_964609395.1 uncultured Victivallales bacterium | reverse complement strand
CAGGCCGAATCAGTGTGTACCAGAAATGTTGCCTACCCACAGATTCTGCGGAAGATCCGAAAATCTGATCTTTGGGTGAATCTTCTCTCCGAAAAGTTACCAATCTGTTTTCGCACGGGCCCCCGTGTGGTCGGCTTGTTTCCTAAGGCAGTACCATGCCGCCGAAAAACATGATGCGCGGGATATTAGCTCGGATGCCTGTGATTGCCAATCATTTGTTTTGGGTAAAGTCGAAAGTCGAAAGTCGAAATGGAGGCACTTGGGTAAAGCTGCATGGTAAAGTCGAAAGTCGAAATTGGGAGAATTTTCAACCGCAGAAGACACAGAAAGCACAGAAGGATTGGGGATGGTGGGGGGAGCTTCCAGCTCCCCTGCGGGAGCAAGATGCTCCCGCCACTTTTGGAGACTTTTGCTCTGGCAACGAGAGCTGGAAGCTCCCGCCACTTTGTGATCTTGTTCCGCGTCACGAGCTGGCTGGATATCCAATGTCCAAGTAAGGGTGGCGGTTAAGGGTGCGGTTAAGTGTGGGTTTAAGTGTTGGGTCTTCCGCAGAATCTGTGGGTGGCTTCCCCTGTTCATGTATGACCGACGAAGCGGGTGGATTAAGCGTAACCAAGTTGGCGCTTCTGGGTTTGTGGGGGGATTTTTCATAGCCTATATGCGCATACACTCTCTGACAGTCCGGTTAAGCCGGGCGTTTAAGCGTAACCAACTAAGGGTGGCGACGAAGTGTAGGCGTAAGCGGGCGACAAAGTGTGCGCTTCGCTCATTCCCTACACTTAACCGTGTTCTTAGTCGCACTCTTAACCCCACTCTTACTTGGTTACGCTTAAACGACAAACTTACGCGATCCCATCCCGCAGCAGACCATAGGAGCAATTCATCAACACGAAATCCCCCCACAAAACCCGGAAGCGCCGAATATATTCACACGAAGGCACGAAGACACGAAGGTTTATGCTCGGTTTTTACGACAGGATTATTTTATGACAGGATTATTCTGCTCTTGAATTATTTGTATTCAATCATCCTGTCGTGAAATCATCCTGTCAAATTCGTTGCGTTCCTGATTCGTTGTGAAAACAATGCTGCACGAAATAACCGAATTTCTCACAACGAATGAGGGACGCAACGAATGTGAAGTTATAGGCAAGCCGGCCGCTTCAGCGGGGCATGGGAATCGTCAATCGTTCCCGCGTGGTCTGTCGATCTTTTCGACTTTCGACTTTCCCTATTTCGACTTTACTCACCCGCGCTGGCCGCGAACGAGCAGCGGTTGGCGTGTTTGCCCTGGGCGGCGAAGAGCAGCTCGAAGTCGGTCTGTTCGGGGGGGGAGGGGATGAACGGCTCGCAGGGGGTGAACAGGGGGGAGGCGCGGAACAGGGTGGTGGCGGCGGCGAAATAATCCAGATCGTCGGTCGCGAAATGGACCCGTCCGGACGGTTGAAGCTTGCGGTGCAGCAGGTCCACGAAATCCGCGTTGATGAGTCGGCGGGGGTGATGGCGGCGCTTGGGCCAGGGATCGGGGTAGAAGATATAGAAGGTGCCCACCGCGTGGTCGGGCAGCAGCGTCTCGAGGGCTAAGCGGATCTCGGTGTGCAGCAGGCGGATGTTGTGCAGACCGGCCCGGCCGGCCTTGGTGGCGACTTTCTCCACCCGCCGCCGTTGCCGTTCGATGCCGATATAATTCACCTCCGGGTGGGCGGCGGCGCGGGCCAGCAGGAAGCGGCCCTTGCCGCTGCCGATGTCCACCTCCAGCGGCTGGCTGCAGCCGAAGATGGCGTCCGGGTCCAGCGTTGCCGGTTTCGTCGCGATGGGAATCTCGATAAGGGGGTAGGGCAAGCTCATCTTAATTTCCCGGTTTTCCACCTTTCGTTCGTAAAAAATCACCACTCGCTACGCTGGAGGCACAGAGAGAAAACTCTTCTCCTCATGACTGTGTCAGGTGAATTTGGCGCAGATTGGCTGACACCATTGATCGTAATATAAATATGAGTCAGCCAATCTGCGCCAAATTCACCTGACGGTTGTTCTCAGAGCAAAAAGGAGTTGAAAATTCTCCGCGTCTCGGTGTCTCCGTGGTGGGTTGGCGTCCGGAGTTTGTCGGCATTCGTTCAGCCTCCGAAGAGACGGGCGAAGAAGCCGGGACGCTCGGTCTTGTCCATGCGGCTCTCGATAAAGGGCAGGGCGAAGATCTGGAAGCGGTCGCCGCTGGTGCCGGCCTTGAATTTCTTAATGGCGATGGAGATGCCTTCCTTGCCGCGTTCGATCAGGGAGTTGATGGACCCGTTGTCGCTGGCACGTTTCTTCGCCATCGTGGTCAGCAGCGGCATCAGCGCGCGCTCCACCCGGTGCCGGGCCTCCCAGTCGCCCCGTTTGGCGGCGGCCAGATCCTTCTCGAGTGCCTTTGCCCGGGCGGCCGGTGCGCTCATCGCTTCGCTATGTTTGGTTCCATTCAATGCAATATTCATGCCGGGAACATAACAGGGTGCCGACGGCATTGCCAGATTTTTTCATCGGTGGTGTGAAGGGAATTATCTTGTGCAGGTGGTGGATGGTTGTGATAGGATTCCACGGTTTTTGCCGGGAGTTTTTCTGTGTGGTTAGGAGTGTGGCGGGATGCGTGTTTTTCTCATGATATCGGTTTTGTGGGTGGCGATGGCGTCGGCGGGGGAAACGGGCGATCAGGCGGCTGTGGCGCTGTCGCTGGAAGCGAGTGTCCGGTACGGGCTGGAGCACAGCACGGCGGCGCGGCTGGCGCGGCTGGATGAGGACATCGCCCGGACGCAGGTCGGTCAGGCGGGTTCGCTGGCGTTGCCGCAGGTGACGCTGGACGCGATGTACCGGCGGCTCGACGAGGTGCAGGAGATCGATCTGGGCGAGGGGTCGGTCGCGATGGGCAATCTGGATAACTACGAGGTCACCGCCGGGGTGTCGCAGTTGCTTTACGGTGGCGGGCAGGTCGGGGCGGCCTTGCGCGCGGCGCGGCTGGCGCGCGAGCATGCGGATGCGGCCCGGCGGGCGACGGATGCGGGGCTGGTGCGCGATATCACGGTGCAGTTCCACGGGCTGCTGCTGGCGGATGAACGGGTCGCGGTGCAGGCGGCCTCGGTCGAGCAGCTTCGCTCCTATGCACAGCAGACGGAGGCGCGTCAGCAGCATGGCGCGGTCTCGGAGTTCGAACTGCTGACGGCGCAGGTGCGGCTGGCCAACGAGCAGCCGAAACTGATTGAGGCGCGTAACCAGCGCGAGCTGGCGCGGGCGGCCTTCGCGACGCTGCTGAATCATCCGGGACCGGTGGCGGTGACCGGCCAGCTCGAGCAGGTGTCGCTGGACCTGGGGCTGGATGACATGACGCAACTGGCGCTGGACCAGCGCCAGGAACTGCGAGGCAGCAGCATCCGCGTCGGCCTGGGGCGCGAGGATATCGCCAGTGCGCGCTCCGAGGGGCGGCCCTCGCTGCGGGCGTTCTTCAATTATCACGGGGCGAATGCCTACCAGTTCGTGTCGTTCGAGGATGACTGGGAGTGGCACTGGAATGCCGGGCTGACGCTGTCGTGGAACATCTGGGATGGCAACCTGACGCGGCAGACCGTGCGGCAGAAGCGTCTGGCCTACGAGCAGCGCGAGGCCGAGTACGAGGCGGCGCGGGAGGCGGTGCTGCTGGAGGTTCGGCAGGCGTATTTGTCGCTGGCGCATGCCCGCGAGCTGCTGGCGGCCAGCGGGGACAGCGTGGCGCTGGCGGAGCGGGCGCTGGAGATTGCCCGGGCGCGTTACGAGACGGGGCTTTCGACTTATATCGAGTTCACGGATGCGAACCTGGCGCTGAGTACCGCCCGGCTGGCGCGGGCGCAGGCGCTGCACGATCATGCGGTAGCGCAGGCGCAGGTGGTGTTCGCGTGCGGGACTGGGGAGTAGGGAGAATTTCGTTGGTTGTTGGGCGTTGAACTGAATTGAAGTTTTAGGCAAGGAATAGGGGTGGATGATGCGTAAAATTCGAATACGGTTTGGAACAGTGTTGATATGGGGCTTCCTGGTGCTGGTGCTGGCGGGGATTGTGCTGCTGGCTGTCAGTAAACCGGCCAAGGAGAAGGTCGCCGAGACGGAGACGCAGCCAGTGCTGGTGCGCGTGCTGACGATCGAGCCGCGCACGGTGCGTGAGGCGGTCTGGCTGCCGGGGCGTGTGGCGGCCAATGTCAGTGCGACGCTTTCGGTGGAGAAGGCCGGCCGGGTGATCGCGTGCGCGGTGGACAAGGGCGACACGGTGCGCGCGGGCCAGGTGCTGCTGCGGGTGGATGACCGTGATTGGCGCGCGCTGGAGAAACGGGCGCGGCTTGAACTGGCCGATGCCGAGCGCGAGCTGGCCCGCTGGGAGCAGATGAAGGCGAGCGGGGCGGTGGCGGACAGCGCGTATGACGCGATCAAGCAGCGCCAGGAACTGGCGGCGGTCGCCGTGGACCAGGCCGCCGTGCATGTGGAACAGTGCACGCTAGCCAGTCCGTTCGACGGCGTGGTCGACGCGCGGCTGATCGAGGCTGGCGAATATGCCACCGAGGGGCAGGCGGTTTTCCACGTCCTGGACCTCTCGCCGCTGAAGGTGCAGGTCAGCATCCCCGAGCGGGATGTCCGGTCGGTCGGCCCTGGCGACGCCAAGCTGGTCAGCGCGGATGCCGCCGGTCTCGGGACGTTTACCGGCCGTGTCGCCTTCGTGGCGCAGGAGGCCTCGCCGGACCGTTTCACCTATGCCGTGGAACTGGCGGTTGACGCGCCGCCGCCGGGGCTGCGTCCGGGAATGATCGTGGATGTCGAGCTCATGCGGGCCTTGCGCGAGGGGGCGATCGCGGTCCCTCTGGCGGCGGTGATCCCGCGGCGCGGCGAGCACATGGTCTACGTGGTCGAGAACGGCTTGGCGGTGAGGCGCGTGGTCGGGCTGGATTCACTGGCGGGACAGGAAGCGGTGATCGAGTCCGGGTTGATGGCGGGGGAGCGGCTCGTGGTCGAAGGGCATCGCGGATTGCAGGACGGCGTACCCGTGCGCGAGGATGGGGAGTAAGTCATGCTGGTATCCAACTATGCGATCAAGTTCCGGGTGGCCGTGCTGGTTTTCGTGGCGGTCTTCGTCCTGGCGGGGGTCGCCAGCTACAAGGGGCTGCCCCGCGAGGGCAGTCCGGACATCACGATCCCGTATGTATTCGTCACGTCGGTCTACGAGGGCACCGCCCCCCAGGACATCGAGACGCTGGTGACGGTGCCGATCGAGAAGCAGCTCAACGACCTCGAGAACGTCAAGGAAGTGCGGTCCGTGTCGTCCGACAGCCTCTCGTTCATCGCGATCGAGTTCCTGGCGGGCCAGGATATCGACATGGCCTTGCAGAAGGCCAAGGACAAGGTCGATCTGGCACGGCCGGATCTGCCGGATGACCTGGACGAGCCGGTGGTGCAGGCGATCAACATCAGCTCCGACGTCCCGATCCTGAGGTTCGCCCTTTCCGGCGACACCGACCTGGCGCGCTTGAAGCACCTGGCCGAGGATCTCAAGGACGAGATCGAACTGCTGGCGGGGGTCAAGCAGGCCGACATCAGTGGCGTGCGCGAGCGCGAAATCCGCGTCGAGCCGGACATGCGGCGCATGGCGGCCTACGGCATCCCGCTGGTGCAGGTCATGCAGCGGATCGCCGGCGAGAACCGCACGCTCTCGGCAGGCAGCATCGAGATGAACGGCGACAAGTTCCAGCTCCGCCTGCCCGGCGAGTACAAGCTGGCGAGCGAGCTGACCCGGCTGGTGATCGGCGGGGGGGATAGCGGCCCGGTGTACCTGGGCGATATCGCCCAGGTGCGCGACACCTACAAGGACGTGGCCAGCATCTCGCGGCTCAATGGCTCCCCCGGCGTCTCGATCGGCGTGAAGAAGCGCGCGGGGGAGAATTCGGTCCGCCTGATCAATGAGGTCAAGGCGGCAATGGCACGGGTGCCGATCCCGCCGGATCTCGCGCTGACGATTGTCATGGACGAGTCTGATGACGTCGGCATGATGATCCGCGAGCTTGAGAACAACGTGGCGAGCGGCTTTATCCTGGTCGTGGTCGTGCTGTTCATCTTCATGGGGATGCGCAACAGCCTTTTCGTGGCCCTGGCGATCCCGCTGTCCATGCTGATCGCCTTCGCGTTCATGTCGTTCACCGGGTACTCGCTGAACATGATCGTGCTGTTCAGCCTGGTGCTGGCGGTCGGGATGCTGGTCGATAACGCGATCGTGATCGTGGAGAACATCTATCGCAGCCGGTTGCTGGGGCTCTCGCGGATCGAGGCGGCAAGGCAGGGGGCGGCGGAAGTGGCCTGGCCGGTGATCACCTCGACCATCACGACCTGCGCGGCGTTCGCGCCGCTGATGTTCTGGCCGGGGATCATGGGGCAGTTCATGGGGTTCCTGCCGAAGACGCTGATCATCACCCTGTTGGCATCCCTGTTCGTGGCGATCGTGGTCAATCCGGCCGTCTGCTCGTTCCTGATCGGCGGCAAGCACATGCTCAAGGAGCAGCATGCGAAGCACCATCCGTTCGTGGCTGGCTACGTGCGGCTGCTGAAGGGGGCGCTGCGTCACCGCGTGCCGGTATTCCTCTCCGGTCTGGCATTCCTGGTGCTGACGATCCAGATGTATGCGCGCTATGGCGAGGGCGTGGAGCTTTTCCCCGATGTCTCGCCGCGCAACGCCGTGATCGAGGTGAAGTTCCCGCAGGGTACGTCGATCGAGCGTACCGATGCCGTGCTCAAGGCGATCGAGGCGAGGCTGGCGCCGTACCGTGATGTCAAGTTCTACCTCACCACCGTCGGCGAAGGGAGCGGGGGTGGCTTCCTGGGCGGCGGTACCGGCACGCATCTCGGCAACATCCATGCGCAATTCCTGGATTACGAGGAGCGCGCAGGCGATTCCGCCGCGCTGGTGGCCGCGTTGCGCGAGGTGGTCGGGCAGGTGCCCGGCGCTGAGCTGAAAGTGGAGAAGCAGGAAGAGGGGCCGCCGACCGGGGCCCCGGTCTCGATCGAGCTGTCGGGGGATGATTTCGACACGCTGTCGACCTTGGCGGCGGATATCATCCGCCGGATCGAGACGGTGCCCGGGCTGGTGGATCTCCAGGATGACTACGAGGCGGCGCTGCCGGAGCTGCGTTTCACGCCGGCCCGCGACCGCGTGGCGAAGGTCGGGTTCGATCTGGCGGATGTCGGCCTGTACCTGCGCATGGCCGTCTACGGTATCGAGGCCGGCAAGCTGCGCGCGGACGAGGAGGAGTTCGATATCACGATTCGCTTCCCCGAGTCCTCGCGCCAGTCGGCGCAGTTGCTCGACGAGCTTTACCTGCCCTCGCCCAGGGGGGGCGGTTCCATTCCGCTGGCCGCCCTGGGGCAGGTGGACTATGCCGGCGGGCGCGGGACCATCAGCCGCAAGAACCAGCGCCGGGTGATCACGATCAACGGCGACGTGCAGGGCGAGCGGGGGGCCGACAAGGTGCTTGAGGATGTGAAAACCCTGCTGGCGGAGATGCCCTTGCCGGCGGGCTATTCGCTGTCCTACGTCGGCAAGGACAAGGAAATGCAGGAATCCGGTGCCTTCCTGGGGAAGGCGTTTATCGTCGCCATGGGGTTGATCCTGGTGGTGCTGGTGCTGCAGTTCAACTCCGTGCTGCTGCCGCTGATCATCGTGTTCTCGGTGGTCCTGTCGCTGATCGGGGTGATGTGGGGACTGCTGATCTGCCGGATGCGGTTCGGTGTCGTCATGACCGGTGTCGGGGTGATCAGCCTGGCGGGTATCGTGGTGAACAATGCCATCGTGCTGGTCGACTGCATCCATCAGCGCAGGCTGGGCGGGATGCCGCTTTACGATGCCATTGTGGAGGCCGGACGCCTGCGCTTGCGTCCGGTCCTGTTGACGGCGGTGACGACCATCCTGGGGCTGATCCCGATGGCGGTGGGCTACAGCGTGGAATTCCATGAATGGCCGCCGCGCCTCATCGCGGGCGCGGAGTCGAGCCAGTGGTGGGCGCCGATGGCGGTGGCGGTGATCTTCGGCCTGACGGTTTCGACGCTGCTGACGCTGGTGCTGATCCCGGTGATGTTCTCGCTGGTGGCCTCGCTGGTGGACAGGGTACTGAAACGCTGTCCCGCCGAAAGCGTTTGACACAGGGGGGCGGATTGCGGCAGGTTTAGGCCATGCAATACTACAACTTCGATTTTGTCGTGATCGGCAGCGGGATTGCCGGGCTTGTCTCGGCGTTGCGTCTCTGCCGCCTGGGGCGGGTCGGGGTGATCTCGAAGAAGGTCGCCTCCGAATGCAGCACGAATTACGCCCAGGGCGGGATCGCCTGCGTGATGACGTCCGACGATAGCATCCAGGAGCATCTGGAGGACACACTCGACGCGGGGGCCGGGCTCTGTGATGAGGCGGTCGTGCGCGAAATCCTGACCGGCGGCTCGGCTGCGATCGAGGACTTGCTGCATTACGGCTTGAAGTTCAGCGAGCGGAGCGCCGAGGAAGGCGGCGGTTTCGACCTGGGGCGCGAGGGTGGGCATTCGAAGCGCCGCGTGCTGCATGCCGGGGACTTCACCGGTCGCGAGATCGAGCAGGCGCTCCTGCGGCGCGTCGCGGCGGAACCGGCCGTGGTCATGATGGAGCATTGCATGGCCATCGATCTGATCACCACGAGCTGGCTGGGGCTGGACGACGAGAACCGCTGCACCGGGGCCTATGTGCTGATGCAGAAGACCGGGCAGGTCGCGGCGGTGCGGGCGCCGGTGGTCGTGCTGGCCACGGGCGGTGGCGGCAAAACCTACCTCTACACCAGCAACCCCGATGTCGCCACGGCCGATGGTGTCGCCATGGCCTGGCGTGCCGGGGTGCCGATCGCCAACATGGAATTCATCCAGTTCCACCCGACCTGCCTATTCCATCCGGCCGCCAAGTCGTTCCTGGTCAGCGAGGCCGTGCGCGGGGAGGGGGCCGAGCTGGTCAACCGCGACGGGGAATCGTTCATGGAGCGGTATGACCGGCGCGGTTCGCTCGCCCCGCGCGATATCGTCGCGCGCGCCATCGACAGCGAGATGAAAGCCAGCGGGCAGCCCTGCGTCTATCTGGATATCCGGCACAAGGGGCTGTCGTTTCTCGAATCGCGTTTCCCGAACATCTCGGCGGAGTGCCGCCGGTTCGGGATCGAGATTGCCGAGCAACTGATCCCGGTCGTGCCGGCGGCGCATTACTTCTGCGGCGGGGTCCAGGCGGGCGTCGACGGGCGGACCACCCTGCCGGGGCTTTATGTGGTCGGCGAGGCTGCCTGCACGGGGCTGCATGGTGCCAATCGGCTGGCGAGCAATTCACTGCTCGAGGGCGCGGTCTGCGCCCGGCGCATGGCGGAGCACCTCGAGCAGGTGCGGCCGGACCGTCAGTTCGACCGGCGGATCCCGATTCCGGAATGGAAATTCGACGAGGCCGTACCGAGTGACGAGGGCGTGGTCGTGGAGCACAACTGGAACGAGGTCCGGCAGTGCATGTGGGACTATGTCGGGATCGTGCGGACCAACCGGCGGCTGGATCGCGCCTATCGCCGCATCCGCAACCTGCGGCAGGAAATCCGCGAGTACTATCATGATTACCTGGTGACCGGCGATGTGCTTGAACTCCGCAATATCGCCGCCGTCGCGGAACTGATTATCCGCAGCGCGCAGTTACGGCAGGAAAGCCGCGGGCTGCATTACACGCTGGATTATCCCTCGCTCCTGCCGACCGCCGTGAACACGGTGATAGCCGATCCGGCAGGGGAGAATATCTAGTAAAGTCGAAATCGGGAAAGTCGAAAGTCGAAATTCAGACGGAAGACCGAAGACGGAAGACGGAAGACTGCTGATGCTCGGGAGGATTTGCCACAAAAGGCACAAAAGAGTCAAGCCAACCACGCGGGGCTCGTGCAAAAACAGATTGGTAATTTTTTGGTGGAACGCGACCTCCGGGCGCGTTATGTCCGTGGGTAGTGAATGGTTTTGTCCATGGGGGGCTGAAAGACTCTTTTTATGGTCTGCCTATGGCAAGGGAAGTGCTGGTAGCCATGGCCGCGCAGGCCGTGGATGTGCGTGGTGGGGTCCACGCTCTGGCGAGCGAGGCTACGGGAGATCAGGGATGTACAACATTCTAGGTTGGGTTACACGTTTGGCACTGGCGGTGGCGGTGCTGGTGGGGCCGTGGTTCTTCGGGGCCTGGGAAATGTGGTGGTTCTGGCCGTTTTTCTGCTTCATCGGGCTCGCCACGCTGGCGGGCGGGGTGCGTCTGGCCATCGCCGGATTCAAGGGTGATCTTGTTGCCGCCGCCCCGGATACGGTTCGGCTCGCCGCGTTGTCCTTGCCTTTCCTGCTCTATGCGGTCATCCGCTGCCTGGCGGATACGGTCGTCTGGATGGATGCCGAGCGGATGGTGCTGCTCTTCGTTTCCGGTGCCGTGGTTGCCAGCTTGACGGTCTTCACGCTCGGGCGGGGGCAGCGGTATTTCCTGTTCTGGGGCCTTTTTGCCAGTCTGACCCTGATGGGGATTTACGGCGTCGTCAATCAGATCCTCTTCGATAGCCGCCATGTGCTCTGGGCACCGCGCTACGACCAGTATGCCGGGCGTGCCACGGGGCCTTACTTCTGTCCCGACCATTTCGCCGGGGCCATGGAACTGCTTTTATGCATGTGCGCCGGACTGCTGCTTGACCGTAGCCGGCGTGGCGTCGTTGTGCGCTGGGTGGCTGGCGTGGCGGGGCTGCTGGCGGGGTGGGGCGTCCTGCTGAGCAAGTCGCGCGGCGGGGGATTGACGCTGGTGGTGATCATCGGCTGCATCCTGGTCTGGGGGTTCGCGCAATGGCCGCGTCCCGTGCGCTGGTATTGGCGGATGATCACCGTCTCGATCGTGCTACTGGTGGCGATTGCGGGTTTGATGGCGCACCCTGACTACGTTACGCGGTTCACGACCTACGGCGGGCTGCATACAGCAGGGCAGCATGAGGAACGCACGTTGGTGGAGGATGTTGTCTACAAATTGCAACGGGACTCGCGGGGGCGGATGTACGGTGGTGCCTGGCGGGCCTGGAAAACCGCACCCTGGCTCGGGGTCGGCCCCGGCATGCACCAGCATCTCTGGCCGCAGTTTGCCGCCACGGACGATGGTGACCGCGAGCAGGGGATCTGGCCGGCACTGACCAATCATGATTTCCATTCGTACGAGGTGCATAGCGACTGGCTGCAACTGCTGCAGGAATTCGGCATCGTCGGCATGCTTCTGTTTTCCCTGCCGCTGGCGGCATTGGTGCGGGGTTTATGGTGCCGGATCCGCCGCGAACAGGTGTATTGGAAGCAGGCCGACAGATCGGGGGACGGACGCTTTGCGCTCGTGCTGTGCGGCTGGCTGGCTCTGGCGGCGATGGCGTTCCATTCGCTTGGCGATTTCAACCTGCAGATGCCGGGTACCGTCTGGATGCTGGCATTGCTGCTGGGGCTGGGGATGGCGGAGAACGGTGAGGAAAAAAGGCCAAGTTCATAGGTAATCCGGATCACGGCACAGGCGGATGCCCACGCCTGGTCAAGCCTCTGCTGGTTTGAAAAACGCCTTGATTTCGCAATTGACGGATACAGGATGTGGCGGCATGATTGCACCCATGTCTGTATTCCTTAACAAGACGATTCGGCTTTTCCTGGACAGCATCGGGCGCCGGGATGAGTATGAGTTTTATCTGGAGCGCTTCTCGGCCGACCGGCCGAGAGCGTTCGCCGTGCTGGTGCCGGAACGCGATGGCTTCGAGGACAGTGCTGGCGTCTTTGTCTTTGACATGCGCTTCCTGCTGCGTCTAGGCCTGGATCCCGTGGTCCTGTTGTGCGGCCCCGATGCGGAGTCGACATGCCAGCTTCTACAGGAAGAGGACGATGCCCCTTTCGATGTCTGCCGGGTTCATCCCGGCCTGGATGATGTTACGCCGGGGGTCCTGATGGAACGGCTTGACGCCGCGCGCAAAGCGGGGCGTTCGCTGGTGCTTGTGGACCCGGCCATCACGGTTGAAGCGGCTCTTGAACGATTGGTGCCGGACCTGACTCGTCGACTTCATTTCATCCGGGTGCGCGGTCCGCTGCATGACAAGGAGGGGCAACCGCTCTTTTTCTATCAAACGCAGGTGTCGGAAGGTGACATGGAACTGGCGGCTGAAGATCAGCCGCTGGTGGCGTTGGCCACGAGGCTGCTTGACGCCAAGGCAGGACTGCATATCTCGGTGGCATCACCGCTGCAGCTTCTCGAGGAACTGTTCACCGTCAAGGGCGCTGGCTGCGTCGTACGACGGGGGGCAACGATTAACCGCTACGATCAGATCGCTCAGATGGATGGGGCTCGCCTGACGGCTTTGCTGGAGTCCAGTTTCGGGAAGCCCCTGCATAAGCGGGGGTTCCTTGAGTCGGCGACGGCTTTCTATGTGGAGCGGGATTACAAGGGTGCGGCGATCCTGGAGCCTTTCGGCCCGCTGATGTACTTGTCCAAGTTCGCTGTACAGGCCGAGGCTAGGGGCGATGGTCTGGCCCAGGAACTCTGGCGGGCGATCACCGCCGATCACCAGGCCATGTTCTGGCGATCGAGTCTTCGCAATCCGATCAACCAGTGGTATGACCGCCAGGCGGACGGGAGCCATCGGTTCGGCGGCTGGAAGGTGTACTGGCGGGGAATCGCCGCAGTTCAAATTCCCGATGTCATCGCCAATGCGCTGGAACGTCCTGAGGATTTCGTGGTTACTTGATTGTCGGCCCCTTGGGTGTATCATCCTGCTTTGGTTTCGGGGGATCGACCTTGTAGCGGATGACGGCGACAAGCGTGACGATCATGCAGACCGCTCCCGAGATCAGGATCGCGTGAATGGTGGAGACATTCGCCATGTAGAGCACAATGCCGCCTGCAATAAACGCCAGAATCGCGATTTTCAGCGTGTCCATAAACACCTTCCTGGCGTCTAGCCCCTGGCGCCTGATCCCTGCCCCTAACCTTTGAACTCAGCGACTACCGCCGCGATGCTTGACTTGGCATCGCCGAGAAGCATACGCGTATTCGGGGAAAAGAAAAGCGGATTATCCACGCCGGCGAACCCGGCTTTCAGGCTGCGCTTGAGGACGATGCAGACGCGTGCCTTGTCGACATCGATAATCGGCATGCCATACAGGGCCGTTCCTTTTTCACGTGCCGCCGGATTGACGACATCGTTGGCACCGATCACGACGGCTACATCCACATTGCTGATCAGCGGATTCACGTCCTGCGGCTCCACGAGCTGCTCGTAGGGCACGTCGGCTTCGGCCAGCAGGACATTCATGTGTCCCGGCATACGCCCGGCTACCGGGTGGACGCAGTACTTGACTTCGCAGCCGTTGGCTTCCAGTAGATCGCCCAGTTCGCGTACCGCGTGCTGCGCCTGGGCGACCGCCATGCCATAGCCGGGCACGAAGACGACCGATGAGGCCGACTCCAGCATCAGGTAGGCATCCTGCACGGACGTGGTTTTCGCCTCTCCATGGAAGGTGGCCGACGTGGCGGCAGTGGCCCCGACACCGGCAAACATCACGTTGGTCAGCGAGCGGTTCATCGCCCGGCACATGATGCCCGTCAGGATCAGGCCGCTAGCCCCGACCAGTGCCCCGGCCACAATCAGCACGTTGTTCATGATCACGAACCCGGCGGCACAGGCGGCCAGCCCGGAATAGCTGTTGAGCAGGGCGATGACGACCGGCATGTCCGCGCCGCCGATCGGGATGGTGGCCAGGACACCCAGCACGAGTGAGATCAGCACGATGATGCCGAACACGAGATAGGCACGGATCTCCGATGGCGCGATCAGGCAAAGCGCGATTGAACCCGCCAGTGCGACTGCCAGCACGGCTGCATTCACGACTTGCTGTCCCTTGAACAGGATCGGCTTCGTCTCCATCTTCTCCGCCAGTTTGGCATAGGCGATCATGCTTCCTGTAAAGGTGACGCCCCCGATCAGTACGGTAGCCGCAATCGCAATCAAGGTGAAAAGGTCGCCGCGGCCAGATTCCCCGGTCATCTTGTGATACTCGGCCCAGCCGACCAGCAGGCTGGCCAACCCACCGAACCCGTTGAAAAGACCGACCATTTCCGGCATGGCCGTCATCTTGACCATGTGCGCGGCGGCGGCTCCGATGATCGAGCCGATGATCGCCCCGACGACGATCCACTGGTAGTCCATTCCGGAATAGAGCAGTGTGGCGACAATCGCGATCAGCATCCCGACAGACGAGACCAGGTTGCCTCGCCGGGCACTGGCCGCCTTACTCAGCATCTTGAGCCCGAAGATGAAAAGCACGGAAGCGGTAATGTAGAGATAGGGGATCAGCGGTTCGGCATTCATGACGGTTTCTCCGTTTTCTTGTGTTTGAACATCCCTAGCATCCGGTCTGTGACCAGGTAACCGCCGACCACATTGATCATCGCCAGTGCCACGGCTGCCGTGCCAAGGATGGTCATCACCAGTCCCTCGCCATGTCCGGCGGCGATGATCGCCCCGACGACCGAAATGCCCGAGATGGCATTCGAACCCGACATCAGCGGCGTATGCAGTTGGGAAGGAACCTTGGAGATCAGTTCCATTCCCAGGAAGATCGCCAGTACAAAAACGAAAACAAGCAGTCCGATGCTTTCCATATCAGTTCATCCTTTCCTTGATGGCCGGGTTGACAACCTCACCGCCGAACGTCAGCAGCGCGCCCTTTATGATCTCGTCCTCGCGGTCGAGATTAAAGGTCTTGGATTCCTTGTCCCAGAAGTGCTCAACCAGATTCGCGAGGTTACTGGCGTACATCTGGCTGGCTGCCACAGGCACCTGTCCGGCAAGGTTGGCAGCACCAATGACTGTGACGCCGTTGATGACTATATCGCGTCCGGGCTCCGATCCTTCGACATTGCCACCAGACTCGGCGGCCATGTCCACGATCACACTGCCAGGGCTCATCCCGCCAATCATGGCTGCCGTGATCACCCGGGGTGCCTTTCGTCCGAAAAGTTGCGCCGTGGTGATGACGATATCGGCTTGCGCGCAGGCTTTCGCCATTGCCTGACGCTGGATTTCAAGCTGTTCGGCGGTCAACTCCCTGGCATACCCGCCACTGGTCTGGCCGGTCTCGCCGAGGTCCACTTTCAGGAAGCGGGCTCCGAGCGACTGCACTTGCTCCTCCACGACCGGACGCGTGTCGAACGCTTCAACCCTGGCTCCGAGTCGTTTGGCCGTTGCAATCGCCTGCAGCCCCGCCACGCCGGCCCCGATGACAAACACCTTGGCAGGCGAAAGCGTACCTGCCGGGGTCATCATCATCGGGAGGATTTTCCCCAGTTGACTAACCGCCTGAAGCACGGCGACATACCCTGCCAGGTTGGCTTGCGAGCTTAACGCATCCATCTTCTGCGCGATGGTGGTCCGCGGGATCATTTCCATGCAGATGGCGTCAATGCCGGCGTTGGCAAGGGCTCGAACCCGTCCGGTATTGAAAAACGGGTCCAGATAGCTGATGTGGATACAGCCGCGTTTCATGAGGGCGATTTCCTCGTCCGGTGGAGGGTGGAGACGCAGCACGATATCCGCTTCGGCCAGGGCGGCAGGGCGATCGGTGATCAGCGAGGCGCCGGCTTTCGTGTAGGCGTCATCTCCCTGCTTTATGCTGCAGCCAATGCCGGCCTCGACTTGAACATCCGCTCCAATCGCGATGAGTTTGGAAAGTATCGGCGGCACCATCGCGACGCGGGCTTCGCCAGTTGCGGTTTCCCGCGGAAAAAACAATTTCATATCGGTCTCCTCTGCTGGTTTAGGTGCCTGCCTGTTCGCCTGGAGTTTAATTCCCGCGCCCTGTTTGACACATTAAGTGAAAGCCGTGTGCAGGTCAACCCGTAAATATCGCTCACTTCATGCGTCGCCAGCCGGATCGATAGCGAGGGCGCTGTTGACGTGTTGATTCCAGAACCGGAGCAGGGGGCCGAACAACGGATGCTGTGAGAGTCGTTGGAGCCGGTTCTCCGCATTCCATAGGCGTTGTTTGGTCTGGTCCAGGTCCACCAGCTTTCGCGTCTGTATTTCGCAGCGGTCCTTCAATGCCGCAAACTGGTAATCCACCCGCCCGTTCAGGATCGAATCGGGGGCGCCCGCAGGCAGGGCGGCTTGAACGATTCCGGGATGTTCAAAAGGATTGATTTCTTCAGGGATTCTACATAGCCGGACGGCTTCACGCATGGCGGGGGTGATGGGCGAGCCGTCCGAGAACCGTTCGAATGCATGCGGGGTGGCAGTGGCAGACGAAACTGCCGTTGCGGTGGCAAGTTGTTGACGATAGTCGTCAGCCAGCGCATCGATTTCGGCAGGGATGGGGCCCGGTAACCGTTCGTGCCGTGTCAGGCCCGGGTGCGAGAAACTGCTGAAATGAAAGAGGCACAGAGGCTCGCCATCATTGGCCACCAGAGTCTCTCCCTCCCTGTGGAAATCGCATTCGTGGAGATTCCAGTGGGCGGTATTGATGCCGGTATGGTGCAGCTTGTCGATGCCCTCGAAAAGGGCGACGGCCATATCGAGCCAGGTCTGGTCGTCGAGTATTCCGCCCAGGTAATCGCGGTAGCAATCACGGGCGAGCCGATCACGCCACCAGCCGAGAAACGCATGGGCACGCGGGGTGTCGCGCACCCCCAGGAATCCGGCATTGTACTGGCCGGCCCGCAGGAAGTAGCGGAAATCGGTTTTGACAGTCGGCCTGCGCAGGTGGGGGGTGACCAGGACGTCGTGTTGCCATGCCTGGCGAAGAACGTCCTCGAAGGGGTGGGTTACCAGCATGTCGGCATCCAGGTAGATCACCGCCGCCGAGGTATGCCGCATGGTGTGCAGCAGGCAGTAGGGTTTGAGCGCGCAGCAGAGCTCGAACGGTGTGTACTGGAAACAGAAGTGATCGAAACCGGGGATGTCAAGATCGCGGATCGGGATGATTTGGCAATCGCGGTCGTCGCCGGGGGCAGCCGTATTCTCGACCAGGTAGCAGGTGAGCCGGCTGCCGGGGTGGTGCCGGCTCAGCGAATCCGCGAGCACGGCCACCCGCCCCAGGAAGCCGCGCGTGGCAATGGTGATGTATTGAAAGCTGCCTAGTTCTGGATTTTGCATGTCGGAGGGATCTCTTCAAGTTTCGGGCGTTTCGGGAGCGACAGGTACCGCAGGACCCGTGCATAAACGGGAGCCTTGGCCTGAAGCTCTCGGTTGATCTGCTTCAGCAGGGCAATCAAATCGGTAATGTAATGCTGCTGCCGCCGCGCCATGTCCCGCAGATGGATGTTTTCGGCCTGAAGCTCGGCAAGCGATAGCCGGGCGGATTCGACACGCTCCGGGAAAAGATCAGAAAGACTGGCGGGAGGAGCCGCCAGAGGAGCAAGGGGGGGAAGCATCCGCGTCGGGAATTGCAGCGGAGCCCCGCTATCACGGCAGGAGTTGCCGATGCGGACCATGCCGCTGATCAGGTCAAGCATGCGCGGGGTGGCAGGGGTGGAGCACGCAAGTTGGTCGTGCAGCATCTCGTTTTGAAACCGCATGCGGGCTGCTGGCGGATCCAGTAATTCAGGAATGACGGATTGCATGTGCACGGGGGCGGTCATGGACCAAGCAGCCTGCACATAGGAAGGGCTGTTGGTGTAGTCGAGAACGGCAACCGGGCGGTCAAGCAGCATCCCTTCAAGCATGGTGGTCGAAGGGGTTGTGATCAGGGCGTCGGCGGCGCCAAGCAACTCGTGGAAGGTGCTGCTGCTGTCATTGGCCGGGATTCCCAGTTCCTCGGCAAGCCCGCCGGTCAACCGCCAGATGACCTCCACCGGGCGTCCGTTGAGCCGTGGATGGGCATCGAACCAGGCCTTGAGGTCGGCAATGGAGGTCCTGATGAGATCGCGCTGTTCCGTTGTGAATCCCGGAGTGCGGGCGGTCGCCACCAGGAACCGGGCGGTTTCGCGACAGCGGGGCGGGCGCTTTCGTTGCAGGAGCGTATCGAATCTCGGGCAGCCGACAATCTCGCATTTGCCGGCATTCCCCCACGCCTCGAGCGTGCGGGCCTGTCCATGGCCGATCACGGCGATCTTATGCCCGGCCACCGGCAGGTAGAGTCCGCCTGGAGGCACGGCTGGATTGAGCCAGGTGTTACGGTACTCGAGGATTCCATCCGCCAGGATCAGTACGGGAATGCCGGAACGCATGGCATCGCGCAGGATGATGGCTTCCGGCTCGTGGAATTGCCTGGCCGTGATGATCAGGGCGGTATCCGGGGGCGGTACCCAGTCAACGTCGAATTCGGAGACAACGGTGGGCGGCGGGACCATGGCATCGGCCCATGCCCGGTAGAGGGGCATGTTGCAGGTGTCGCCATAGGCAAGGATAACGATTCGGTTTCGGCTCATGATCGAACGGATGTGAATGCACGGCATTGATTGAATCCGCGGTAACACTAGCAGAGTCGGCAGGGTATCGCAAGTGCTCTTGCGGCAAGATCAAAACGATTTCTGTCGCACGGGGCGTGAATTTATGGTTCGATGCGCGTGAATTTTTCGGTTCGGTACTCTAAGGGGGAGACATGATGGGTTTATATAATCAGAATGATTTACGTGAGTTGCGTCCGGTGCATGACTTTTTTGTCGGGGTGGATTCCGATGGCTGCATGTTCGACAGCATGACGGTAAAGCAGTGCGAGTATTTTCATCCGCTGATTGTCCGCTTCTGGGGGTTGGAGTCGATTGAAAGGCAGCTTCGCGAGACGGCGGAATTCGTCAATCTGGGGTCGTCCTGGCGGGGGCGGAACCGGTTCTTTGCGCTGCTCAAGACCTTTGACCTGCTGGCTGATCGTGCGGATGTGAAGGGGGCTGGAGTCCCTATGCCGGACGTGGCGTCGATCCGGGCGTATGTTGAATCGGGCGTCGCCCTTGGCAACCCGACGCTGGAGGCGGAGGTCGCGCGCGGTGGCAATGCCGAACTTCGCCGTATGCTGGCATGGAGCCTGGCGGTTAATCGCGAGATCGAGGCCCGCCCGGATCCGATCCCCCCGTTCGCGGGGGCCGTCGACGCATTGCGGCGGATAGCGGCAGCGGCGGACGCCATGGTGGTTTCACAGACTCCCGAGGCGGCGCTGGTGTCGGAATGGCGGGCACATGGGATTGACGGCATGGTCCGCTTGATCGCAGGGCAGGAGATCGGCACCAAGGTTGAGCAGATCCGGGTGGCCGCGATCGGCAAGTATGCCGAGGGGAACGTCCTGCTGATCGGTGATGCCCCAGGCGACCTTGATGCTGCACGCGAGGCCGGTGTGCGCTTCTACCCGATCGTGCCGGGGCGTGAGGTCGAAAGCTGGCGACAGTTCAGCGAGACGTTTTTTGATCGGTTCCTTGCCGGGCAATACAGCAAGGATGACGAAAACAAACAGATCGGTGCGTTCCTGGCGGCTCTGCCCGAGCAGCCGTCCTGGTCGGCGTGATGATGCAGGCCGGAATGAAGGCGATCTACGAGAGAGAGTTGTTTGAGCCGGTTCCCACGCCGGAGGCGGTCGAGCATCTGAGGCGCTATCTCGCGGAGACCGCCCGCTGCCGGGTGGAGTTGATCGCGACCCGTAATCGCGTTTCCATGATCTCGGTGTTGTTCCGTCGCGAGGGGCATGCGCGTATCCGCCTGCATGAACAGTTCCTGGTGGCACCGTCCCCGGTTCGCGAGGCATTGGCGCTTTACCTGCGCACGCGCCACCGTCGCGCCTGGACGGTGGTTGCCGGCTACGCTCGGCGCATCCGCGTGTCGGCGGACGAGTCTGGCAGGGGAGCGCGTGTGCTGCAGACTCGCGGGCAGGTGCATGACCTGCGCGAGATTGCCGACGAGGTCAATTCCAGGTTTTTCAACGGCAGCGTGAAATGCGAAGTTGGCTGGGGAGCGCGCCGTCCCCGCACCCGCCGCCGCTCGCGCTCGCGCTCGATCCGCTACGGGTCCTGGTCGCCAGCCACGCGGACCGTGCGGGTCCATCCGCTGCTGGATGACTCGCGTGTGCCGCGGGCTTTTGTCGCCTACATCCTGTTTCACGAGATGCTGCATGCCGTGGTTCCCGCCGAGGAGCGTCCTGGACGGCGGGTTGATCATGGCGCGTTGTTCCGTCAGCAGGAGTCGCAGTACCCGGATATCGAGGGGATGCGCAGGCTGTCGCGGTCCCTGCTGAATCTGCTGCTTGACTGAATGTCATGATCCGGCTGGTTTATGCACCGAGAAGACGACACCGGCGTCCTTCAGAGCCTTGGCCAGGCTATGCGCGGCGGGCGTGACGGCGACCGCCGGTCCGGATACGCCGAGGTGCAGTTCATATCCGCCTTTAAGCGGCATGGCGATAGGCAGGCTCGAGAAACTGACGTCCGGATGTTCGCTGACGAACCGTTCCATCAGGTCGCACAAGTCCGCCTCGCGTGCACCGACCGCGACATACGTCACCGAGGCTTGTTCGCGGCCTTTTTCGTAATAGGTTTCCAGGACCCACTGCATCATCGGTTTTGCCATGTTGGGGAATCCCGGCATGAAATACCCGTTGCCGACACTGAAGCCAGCCACGTTGTTCACCGGATTTGGAATCAGCAATGCCCCCTGTGGGAATTCCGCCATGCGCAGCCGTGCCGGATTGGATTGGTCGCCGAACTTGCGGCGCAGGATCTCGGTGCCTTCCGGATGGGGCACCAGCGGCAGGCCCGCCGCTACCGCCGCGCACTGGCGGGTGATGTCGTCAGGCGTGGAACCGATCCCTCCACAGCAGAAGAAGGGGTAGCCCGCCTCATGCATGGCCCATTCAAGCTGGCTCGTGATGACCGATTCGGTATCCGGCAGCACCAGCGAATAGGCCAGTTTGAGGTTGTGCTGCCGCAACAGCATGCGCGCATTCTCGAAATGGGCGTCCTGGCGCCGTCCGTCAAGAATCTCATTCCCGATAATCACCAACCCGATCGACGTTACCGTTGTTTTCATAGCCGTAGCTTGCAGGATTGTGCGTTTCGATGTCGAGCTTGAAAATTTGGGGTCTTCCGCAGAATCTGTGGGTAAATTGTGGTCTTCTTTCGTACGCAAT
>CAZSRU010000049.1:0-21782 GCA_964609395.1 uncultured Victivallales bacterium | reverse complement strand
AGGCGCAGAAGAACAAGATCAAAGTCGTTGATTCAGTCAATGTTCATGGGGGCTTCGTCGCGGACGGTGCCGGAATTCAGCGACGGCGGTTGTTCACGCGCTACGCACGTTGGGGAGTTTATCGTAGCTTTGCGCGCGGGGGGGCATCAACCTCGCGTACATTGATGTGATTACCCGGCATACCCAAGCGTTCCGCTGAATACATGCACGGCCGGGCCGGTCAGTGTTACCGGGCCAGGGATGTTATCGCGGAGGGTGACCCCGACCTGCAGGTGATCGCCACCGGCGGTCAGCACCGTCACCGGCGAAACGACGCGTCCGCGCAGCACGGCCGTGACGGCGGCGGCGGCGATGCCGGTGCCGCAGGCGAGGGTTTCATCCTCTACCCCGCGCTCGTAGGTGCGGATGCGCAGGCTGCCGGGGCCGCTAATGGCGATGAAATCGACATTGGTTCCCTGCGGCGCGAAGCATGGATGCAGGCGGATGGCGCGTCCCTGCGTGCGGATCGCGAGGTCATCGAGCGCCTCGCATTCGATCACGGCATGCGGGACGCCGGTGTCGGCAAAGGCGTAATGGACGGTTTCGCCGCAGTCGAGCGTCAGCGAGCCGTCGAGCCGACATGACCGCGGAGGCGGCAGTTCCAGGCGCACGCGGCCGTCCGCCAGCATCTCCGCCTGTACGGCCCCGGCGGCGGTTTCAATGGTCATGGCCGCTGGTGCGAGTTGCAATTCGTAGGCCAGCCTGGCGGCGCAGCGGGCGCCGTTGCCGCACATACCGGCCTCGCCACCGTCGGGATTGAAGAACTGCATCCGGAAGTGTCCGCCCGCCTGCGGCGGGTGCAGCAGGATCAGCCCGTCGGAGCCGATGCCGGTGCGTCGGTGGCACCAGGCGGCGATGCATTCGCGCGAGGGTATCAGCGCGAGATGCCGGGCATCAACGAGGATGAAGTCGTTGCCCGCACCGTGCATTTTCCAGAAGGGGGTATTCATTTACAGGATCCAACTCAGAATCTGTGAGCGTTTTTCAGTATTCGTGTCTACACAAGACCGACGAAGCAGGTCGCTTAAGCGTAACCAAGTAAGTGTGAGTCTAAGTGTACGACGAAGTGTGGAACTAAGAGTCATGGGCGACGACCTTTGACAGTGATGTGAGCATTGCCGCGATACGTCTTAAAAGCTCACGTCCTTCTTCCACTCGTGAAACATCAGACGATCCATTAAAAGCAGCCAGATCGACAAGAGATGTTTCTCCAACACTTCATCGCCCACTTACGCCCACACTTCAACGCCCACTTAATTGGTTACGCTTAAACGCCCCGCTTTATCGATCTGCCTAGCCCCAAGAAACCAATTCTACGGAAGCGCTTCACTTTCCAGACTGCGCGCTTTCCCACGCCGGGACAGGTTCGGGAACCTCGATTGCCGGCGCGGGCGCGACCGGGTTCCGGATGCGGACCAGATCCGCCAGGATGCGGATGGCTTCCTCCTCTATCAGATCCGTCGTGCTGTCATCGGGGTCCTCGCCAGCCTGTTCGATCAGGCGGTTCTGCACGTCCTGCAATTCCTTCTCGGTCTTGGCGCGTTCCTGGCGCTCGTCCAGCCGCAGCGAGATATCCTCGGACGCGTTCATCGTCTCGATACGCCCGAGCAGCTCGCGGTAGGCGACATAACGCGCGTCGCCCGCCTGGCGGTCGCCCGACCGGGCGCGCAGGTCGGCCAGCAGCGGGGAGAGATCATCGAACGGCGAGAACATGACGGGGCGCACCGTCGACCATTCCAGTGGGTTTTCCAGGCTGTCCTCGCCGAAGTCCATGTAGTCGTAGGGTGAAGGGATGACGATATCCGGCTCGACCCCCTTGAGCTGGGTGGAGCCGCCGGAGATGCGGTAGAAGAGCGCGCTGGTCACCTTGATCGACCCCATGTCCTCGTTGCGGCCCAGCGGCAGGACGCTCTGGACGCTGCCTTTGCCATGCGTCCTGGAATCGCCGATGACGATCGCGCGGCCGTAATCCTGCAGAGCGGCAGCCACGATCTCGGAGGCCGAGGCACTGGTGCGGTTGACCAGTACCGCCAGCGGTCCGGAATAGGCGATCGTCGGATCGTTGTCCGGCAGGATGTTGACGGTGCGACGCTCCTTGACGAGCACGACCGGCCCAGTCTCGATAAAGAGCCCGGTCATCAGCACGGCCTCCACCAGCGAGCCGCCGCCGTTGTTGCGCAGATCGAGGATGATCCCGTCCACCTTCTCGTCGTGCAGCTTGCGCAGGATGGCGGCCACATCGCGCGAGGCGCTCTTGTACTCGGGCTCGTAGCGCTTGGCCCCCATGTCTGCGTAGAAGGCGGGCAGCACGATGACGCCGACCTTCATCTCGCTGCCATCGGGGCGGACGTGGGTCTCGACTCGGGATTTGGCCTCGCGCGCCTCGAGCTTTACCTCGTCGCGGATCAGTTCAACGGTCTTGGTGGTGTTTCCCGTCGGATCGGTAGCCGGGATGACGGTCAGCACCACGCGGGATCCGACCTCCCCGCGGATCACTCGCACGGCGCGGTAGAGCGGCCAGTGCAGGATGCTGACCGGGGGCTCGTCCCCCTGGGCGACGGCGATGATCTTGTCGCCGGGGCGCAGGCGGTTGTCGCTCTTATCGCTGTCCGCCGGCCCGCCAGGCATCAGGCTGACGATCATCGCCGTCCCGTCCTCGGGACGCAACAGGGCACCGATGCCGACCAGCGAGAGCTTCATCTCGATCGCGAAATCCTCCGCGCTGGCTGGCGACATGTAATCGCAATGCGGATCGAAAGCGCGGGCGAAGGCGGCAAGATACTGTTGCACGACCCATTCCTCGTCGTGGTCCTCGATCACCTGGACAAACTGGGTGTAGCGGTCGCGGATGAATTCCGCTGGCGGGAGGTCCGGATCGACCAGGGCTGCGTCATCATCCTTGCTGACGTCTTCCGCTTCCTCTGACTCGGCGGCGACTGCCGTTTCCGTAACGCCATTGGTTGCCGGATCGGCAGTCGTCTCCGCGCCCTCGTCGAGTGTTTTGGCGATCAAGCGCCGGAGGTATTCGTTCTTGATGCGCTTGCGCCACAGCTCGTCCCACTCCGCCTGATCGACACACCAGGGGGCCTCGCGCCGTTTCCAGCGGTAGGACTCATCAACCGTGAAATCAAACTCCTGGTCCAGTAGTTTCCCGGTGAAGGCCAGTCGGTCGCGCACGCGTTCCTTGAATGTCTCGAAGATCTCGCCAGCCAGCACGAGGTCGCCTTTGCGCAGCGTATCGCCAAGCCCGGCCTGCCGTTGCGCGAAGCCCTCGATGTCCGACGCCAGGAAGTAGATCCGCTCATAATCGAACGCGGAAACATAATTCTCCAGCATCTGGCGGGAGAGGTCGTCATCGATCTCGCGATGCAGCAGATGCTGGCGGGGGAACTCGCCGACGACCGCGCGGGCGATACGGGAGAGATGCGCCTCCTTCTCGGGCGGCAGGAAACCGGAGACCCCGATCAGCAGGACCGGCAGCGCGGCAAACATCATCACGGTTCGGTTCAGTTTCATAATATGAAGGCTCCCTCAGTCATTCAGTACGGAAGGCATAATATCACAGGAGGTGAATAAAGAAAAGGTTCTTCGATGAACCCGTTCATGCCATGGCATCGGGCTGGGTTTGTAGCCCAGTCGCGCCGCGACTGAGGCAGCGGAACGCGCTTGCGATCACGCAAATCCCCGTGCTTGCGCCAACCAGCCGTTTGCTTACAACGCAGAAGCCGCACTCGCGGCGCGAGTGGGCTACATGAGGGAGAGCGGAAAACGACTACGGCGACGACTACAGAGTACGAAAGAAAAGGGGCAGGGTTCCTTGCGGGCACCCCGCCCCTTGTTCACTTGCAACCGTTGATCGCGTGCGATCAGGCCAGCAGCGCATCCTTGCAGGCCTTGGCCACGCGGAACTTGACCACGGTCTTGGCGGGGATGGTGATCGTCGCACCCGTGGCCGGGTTGCGGCCCTGGCGCTCGGCACGCTCCACCAGCATCAGCTTGCCGATACCCGGCAGCGTGAACCCGTTGGCCGCTTCCGCATAGGACAGGCTGGCGACGGCGTCAAGCAGGTTGGAAACGTCGCTCTTGGAAAGCCCCGTATTCTCGGCCAGGGTCGCGATGGTCTGTGTCTTGGTCATCATTATTCTCCTCTTTCTGTTTGTTCGCAATCCGGGTACCGTCATGGCATCCGATAAAACGTGTTTTGCGCATTGTCACCAAAACGGGAGGAAACACAAGCGATTTTTTCGATATTTATGAGTTGACCTTATACAGGCCGGTTTGCTATCTTCCAATTCCTGCTAACGCAAAAGAAGCACTCGTGGTGAAATTGGCATACACGCAAGGTTCAGGTCCTTGTGCCCGCAAGGGCGTGGAGGTTCGACTCCTCTCGGGTGCACCAGCAGCGTTGCCGAGGGCAGTGTAGGACAGGCGGGGGGATTTTTTTTCCTGAATTAATCGCTTGCAATGGCAGGCGAGTTGTGGGAGTCTTCCGGCCTTTTTGGAGGAAACATGGCAGTTAAGATTAGAATGAAGCGGACGGGCACGACGAATGACGCGTGCTTCCGGGTCGTCGCCGCGGATATGCGTTCGCCTCGCGATGGAAAGAACCTTGAGACGCTGGGCTGGTACAGTCCGGCAGCCAAGGGCAAGCTGTTCGAGCTGGATCTGGGCCGGATCGATCACTGGCTGGGCAAGGGAGCCCAGATCAGCGATACCGTGGCCAGCCTGGTGAAGAAGGCACGCAAGGCTGCGGCGGCAACGGCTGCCGCCACAGTGGTATCGGCAGTAGCCGCGCCGGCAACGGATGCGAATTGACGTTATAACCATTTTCCCGGGCATGCTTGACGGGTTCTTGAAGGAAAGCATGCTCAAGCGGGCATCCGCATCGGGCAAGGTCGTCTTCAATACCATCGACCTGCGCGGTTTCACGACGGATGTCCACCACACAACGGATGACCGTCCCTACGGGGGCGGTCCCGGCATGGTGATGAAACCGGAGCCGATCTTCGCGGCGGTCGAGTCGGTGCGGACAGAGGGGGCGCGTGTCATCCTGATGACGCCGCAGGGGCGGGTGTTCCGGCAGTGCGAGGCGATGGCGCTCGCGCAGGAATCGCATTTGATCTTTGTGTGCGGCCATTACGAGGGTGTCGACGAGCGGGTCCGGCAGGGCTTGGTGACGGATGAACTCTCGATCGGGGACTACGTGCTGACCAACGGCGTTCTGCCGGCGGCGGTGGTTGCCGATGCGGTGGTCCGGTTGCTGCCGGGGGTGCTCGGCGGCGAGGGGGCGACCGAGGAGGAATCGTTCGCGAACGGATTGCTGGAGTATCCGCATTACACGCGGCCACCGGCGTTCAGGGGAATGACGGTGCCGGATGTACTGCTATCCGGCAACCATCAGGCGGTTGCGGCCTGGCGGGCGGAACAGTCCCGGCAGCGGACGCGCGAGCGACGCCCGGATTTGACGGGTTGATTATAGGACAGGGTGCGGGGTGCGCCCGGCAGACGGTGTTGAAATAGTGAAAACGAATCCCGGGAGACGGGACGCGGGCGGAGGACGTCATGATATCGGAAATTGTAAACAAGATTGGCAACGAATGTCTCAGGTCGGATGTTCCGGAATTCAAGGTCGGTGACACGCTGAACGTGCATGTCAAGATCCGCGAAGGCGAGAAGGAACGCGTCCAGCTCTATTCTGGCGTGGTCATTGCCCGCGACGGCGGTGGCGGCACGGAGAGCTTCACCGTGCGGCGCATCTCGCATGGCGTCGGCGTGGAACGTGTATTCCCGGTGCATTCGCCCTTTATCGAGAAGATCGAGGTTCTGCGTTCGGCTTATGTCCGCCGCGCGAAACTCTACTACCAGCGCGCGCTGACCGGCAAGAAGGCCCGCATGAAAGAGAAGATCGTGGCGAAGACCAAGGATTGAGTTGCTCCGCTACGAGCAAGAGTGCTGGGCACGGGGACTCACGCGTATCGCGGGGGTCGACGAGGCAGGCCGTGGTCCACTGGCAGGTCCGGTGGTTGCTGCGGCCTTTGTCTTTTCCAGGACCGTGGCGGAAACCGGGTTCCTCGGCGACCTGGCCCGCCTGACCGACTCCAAGAAGCTCACGGAAGTGCAGCGCGAGGCGTTCTACACGCTGCTGACCGGTCGTGCAGGGCTTGAGATCGGGGTCGGGATCGCCAGCGTCGAGGAGATCGACCGTTTCAATATCCTGCAGGCCACGTATATGGCGATGCGCCGGGCGGTAACCGCCCTGCCAGCCCTGCCGGAGCATATCCTGGTCGACGGTCTCCCGGTTCCCGGCCTGCCGGTTCCCTCCACCGCGATCGTGGGCGGCGACGCGCTCAGCTTCTCGATCGCCGCCGCCAGCGTGATCGCCAAAGTCACCCGCGACCGCCTCATGCTGGAACTCGACCGGCTGCATCCGCCGTACGGTTTTGCGCAGCACAAAGGTTACGGCACGGCCCGCCACATGCAGGCGCTGCTCGAACACGGCCCGATCCCGGAGCACCGCCGCTCCTTCCGTCCGGTACGCGAGTCGCAGGAGATCCGTCGCCGGCAAGGCCACCCGGAGCCCTCCACCCTCACGACACCGCCATGGAATCCTCGACTGGTGGCAGAGTGAGCGGCATCAGGCGTTTTTTCTCATTCGGCAAGACAAAGGCGGAAGCCGAGCCCTCGCCCGAACACCTCAAGACCGGCGTGTGGGGTGAGCAGATGGCGGCTGATTTCCTGAAGCAGCAAGGGTACAAAATCCTGGGGCAGCGGGTGCGGATCGGCACCCGCGATGAACTCGACCTGGTGGCGCGGGATGGCGATTGCCTGGTGTTTGCCGAGGTCAAGACCCGAGCCACCGAAACGTACGGGCGACCGTTCAGCTCGGTGGACCGCAAGAAGCGCCATACGCTCTCGCGCGGGGCCATCCGCTACCTGCAGCGCCTGAAAAACCCGCGCGTCTGCTTCCGGTTCGACGTGGTGGAGGTCATCGGCCACGCCGATGCCGCAACCCCGCCCGAGATCCGCCACATCAGGAATGCCTTCCCGCTCGACCGTCGCTACATGCTGCCGTAAGGGGCGGCCTCACCCCGCCGGAAACCAGCGCAGCAGCTCGCGGGTCACCAGCTCATGGCCTGTCCGGTTGGGATGGTTTGGCCATGACAGGATATCGGACAGGTCACCTGCCTCGCTGTGCCGCATGCATGCTTGCAGGCTGTCGGCCAGCCCCGTCCCGTACTGCGCGGCCAGTGCCCGGATCTGTGCGGCGTGCTCGCCGAGCTGGTGCTTGTCCGCGCCCGCATAGCCAGCGGCCATCGTGGCGTCCGGGGTCGGTGTGAGCAGCAGCAGACTGGCGCCTGCCGCCAACCCCGCCTCGATCATCGACGACCATGCCGCATGCGCCTTCTCAAGGCCGAGGCGGCGATCGTTCAACCCGTAGTCGATGGTGATGACGTCCGGGCGGTGGCACAGCACCTCGCGCTCGAACCGCGCGGCACCGGATTCGGAATTTTCGCCGCCGATGGCCGTGACGATCACGTTGATGACCGCGAAAGGGAACCGGTGCTTGAGCGCGACATGCAGCAGGTGCGGATACGCGTTCAGCGTATCCACCATCGGGGTCGCGAAATATCCGGCGGGCACACTATGCCCGTGGCAGACGATGTTGACCGTGCGGTTCTGGGGCCAATGGGCCTGGAGGGCCTTTCGGATTTCCGCCAGATAGGCTGATCGTTCGGCAATACTCATGGTTGCGCCTGCTCCCGTGGTTAAAAGATTCACATCGCATTGACGGTCACACTACACGAGAGCCCGTCTTTTTGTCCACGCGAAAGATGCGGTAACCGCGAGACGGGCAACCCTGACGAGCTGCGTCTAACTTCAGACTTCCTGATCTCGACGGCGTTTTGAATGATATTTCGGAAAATGATATGGCACATTTTAGACGGATGGCACGACGACGTATTTCGTCGGTGCGGACAACTACTTCTCGCACCCTGATTCGGACCGAGCTTCTGGCCAACGTTCCCGACCAACCCTCGGATGACGCGCTGGCTGCCGATCCACTGCTGCATCGCTTCGTGGTGATCTTTGACCGGGAAGGCGCAGGTGCGGAAAGAAGCTTTTTCGCATTCTTCCAGAGGATCTGATCGCAGACATGCGGGGGAGCTTGAGTCCCTGGATGGCATAGCCGTCTTTGCGGCGCTGAAACGGCGGATTGAGCTGCACCCGGTTGGTGCGCAGGAAGTCCAGTTGTGACTGCACCAGCGCCACCGATGTCTCGATGTACCGCGTTTCCGGCGTCATGCCTGCGGGAATTGGCACTTCATACGGCTGAACACCTACATCTGCTTGCGGAGCGACGTGCCAAAGCCGTCGTGCCAGGCGAATATGACGGACCAGGAAATCCCCGCCGCATCCATGGTCCGTACGGCCAGGTCAGCGTACTGGAGAAAGACGTGGGTGTGGATGTCGATGATGCGCATGTCAATAATCCAGATTCTCGTAGAACTCGACCCGGACGTTCTTGAAATACTCGACCTGTTTCCGGAAGAGTTCCTCGTGGGCGGGGTCGCCTTCAAAGAAGGAGAGCGTGGCGCGGGCCTCCTCCAGCGAAGGGAACTCGCACTGCCACACCAGCGTGTTGCAGGCCTGGGGGGCTGCGAGCGGCTTCATGCGACGCCCCTTCGGGTAGTCGGGACGTTTACGTTCCAATTCGGCAAATTGACGCTCCAGGGCGAGGAATTCGCGTTCATTTCGCACATCATATTCCTGCAGAATCCGCATGGTCACGCTCATGATTCATTCCTCCAGAAGCGCCAGCACATCCGCGGGGATCCCGGCGGATGAACCGGCAAGTTTACGCAGAGATTCGCGGTCGATCCCCGAATGGATCGTATGGGGCGAGGTCACGGAAAGGGCGGCATGGAGTGACCCGAGGATTTGTGCTGCGGGCAACTTCAGCCCCAGGGCCAGCCCGGCAATCATGCCGGATATATGCGCGTCGCCGGCGCCGGCAGTGCTCGCGACCGGCACGGAGAAGACCGGCACATGCGAGATGCGCGTGCCATCCCAGGCCCAGCTCCCGGCCGAGCCGCCGGTCACCGAGATCCACATGGCCGGGTTGGCAGCCGCCAGTTTCTGGATGGCGGCAGCCGCGATCCTCGCCGTATCGCCGCTGTCGGGCGGAATCCCCGCGGCCAGACCGGCTTCATCGGCATTGACGGCCAGCAGGTCAATTTTAGGGAAGAGTTTTCGTTCCACCGCTTCCTGCATTTCGCCGGAGGTGAACGAGGCCACGGAAAAAAGGCCGTGTTTCCGGGCGAGTTCGAGCAGTTCATCGCGCGCGGAGAGCGGAACTTCCGGCACGGCCAGCGCCACGCCGCGACGGCCGAGACAGCGCATGTCGTTTTCCAATGGGCGGATATCCGCCGGGGCAACATGGCCGCTGGCCGAGTCGGCGGTGGTCATGTTGCCGCCGGAGCCGTTCGGGTAGAGAAAACAGTAGGAGAAAAGCGTGGGCAGCCCGGCGACCGTGCGGACGTGTCCGGTGGTAAGCCCAGCCTCCTGCATCTCCCGCAGCAACCGTTTCCCGGCCTCATCGTCGCCAACCTTGCCAACAGGGATCACCTCGAAGCCGGCGCCGAGCAGGGATTTGACATAGTGGCTGATGATGTGGAGTTTGCAATAGTCGCGGCGATCCAGGATGCGGCAGGGACGGCTTTCCTCCCGCCCGAGCGTATGATTCCCCTCGAGGGAAAGAAACGTGCCGGAGCCAATGCCCCCAGTGCCGATCATGCCGGCGTAGCGCAAACCGACCGAAGTGATTTTCAGATTCTTCATTCGCAAGATCCCGCGTTAGATCGTTCCGTTATAACCTGCAATTGGGTTGCTGGCTCTGTCCGCCTTGAGGGATGCGGCGGCTCGCGTCGATTCAGCATCCTCGTTTTCCCTGCTTCTTCGCGCGTAGCACGTGCGGCTTCACGCCCAGGTCCCATTCGGGGTGCAGGCTGATGGGATGGGTGGCCGTTTCCATTGTTGCGGTCAGCAGCGCATCCGGGTGCTGCTGCAGGAGCGTCAGCGGATACTCCGGGTCCGGCGCGCTGAACAGGGCCACGCGCAGGGCGGTCTGCTTCCATGCGCCGGTGTCGCTGAACAGGCGGACTTTCGGTGCGGAAAGGCATTCTTTTACGCCGAGGGTGACGGACATCGGTGGCACGAATTGGTACGCAGCCCCGAAATTGCGGTGCCCCAGCGCGAGGATGGTGTCGAGGTTGTTGTCCTGGATCCGGATGGTGGAATTGCGGACATCCTCGATGGTGAGCCGGCTGAACGGGTGACGTCGTGCCTGGTTGTAGGCGATGTGGCCATCCTGTCCCCAGCCGCCATAGGTGAGGTCCAGCGGCTTTTCCGTGATGCGGCGGAGGACTGCGTCCACGGTGGACGGACGCAGCCACATGCGATTCTTCTCAGGCACAGCCAGTTTCGGTTGCACCGGGCCGTAGAAGTGTTTCGTCATGAAGCCGCGAAAACTAAGCGGGTGATCCAGTGGAATCTCCTGCCCCTGCCAGTCGAGGCATTCATCCATGTGAAACACGACGAAACGTTTCAGGGAGACCTTCTCGGCATTCACGAGCTCCGTGAACGGCTGGTACCAGCAGGCCGGACCGCAGGGGATGATGGCGCGGAACTCGCGCTTCCGCAGGTTGGCCGCGGCGATCGCGTCCACGAGCTCGCGCGCCATGATGCGCCCCATCTCCGCGGAATCGCGGCAGAGGCGGAACGGGACCTTCCGGTCCGGGTGCGTGGCGAGCCGATCTGCCGGAATCCGGCACCATTGGTATAATTGTTCGGGTGTGATCACGTGCTTTGCCTTCTCTGTATGGATGAGAAATCGCTTTTCCGGCGGTACGGGCACACGCCCGTTGAGACCGCCGGCAACCATCTCTGAAACATCGTTTTCATGTTTGTGATCATGTGATAATCCGGCATGAAGGTCAAGAGCGGTCATAAGCCGGCTTTTCGAAGCGGTGCGGCTGGTCTGATTGCCGAAACGAACCTGTTTTACTGTAAACGGGGCCGAATGCCGCAATAAAGTCGCACGGGCTGAAGATCTCAAAGTTGCGGTGGATCTTCTCGTTCATGCCGGAGCGATAGATGATCGGGCCGCCGGATTGTTTGACCTCCATCTTCTCGAGGGAGAACGGGTTGCGGACGTGTCTCGTCGTAGCCCGAAGGGCGAAGACGGATGATATACCGGGTCAGCCGCTCAAGATCTTCCCGATGAGACTCGTTGCATCCACTCCATCATGGGTCTCGGGTAACAGGGTCCCAACAATGATGACAATTACTCAATGAATCCGCAGTGTCTTAATTCCTGTTTTCTCTTTTCGCGGTGACCCCGCCTCCCCGACGGCTTGCTACAACGCCCTTACGGCATCTTCCCGTTCGCGGAAGTACCTGGCCGTCTGCCCGACCAGCCGATCCAGCAGGGCCGGATCGGGCCTGCCGTTCATGGCGGGGTAGGGGTCGCCGCCGGGGCCAAGGGGCTCGGGAGTGACGTAGCAGCCGGGCTGATTGTAGCCGATACAATAGAGCGCCATGATCAGCGTGTCGAGGTCCAGCGCGCCGTCGCCCAAGGCGCAGCGGTTGGAGTCGGCCATGTGCAGGTTGGTCAGACGCTCGCCCGCCGACAGGATAGCCTCGCCGATGTGCGATTCGCCGGACTGCATGTGATAGACGTCGCCATTGATGTGCTGCACGCCGTGATGGTTCACCGCCGCGATGTAGGCCTGGGCGTCGGCGATGGTGTGGCAGAAGCTGACCTCCGCCGCGCGGATGGGCTCGATCGCGGCGCGGACGCCGGCCTTCCGGAAGTCGCTGGCCACGATGCGCAGGGTCTCCGTGGAGCGGAAGAACTCGCTGGCGTCATAGGCCGATGGCCGACCGACGGCGCCGGGCACCACCAGCATGTAGCCGGCCTTGACGGCCCGCGCGAAATCGAGTTCGCGGCGGATGTAGTCGATCGCCGCCTGGCGCTGGATGGCGCGGTTGGAAGAGAGATCGTTGTCCGGCGAAAACATGCCGCAGAGGCCGGCGACCTTGACGCCATGATCGCCGAGGATCTTGAGTGTCTCCTTCGGTTGGTAGCCAAGGTCCGGGCCGTAGTGGTTGCCGTGGAGTTCGATGAACGGCACGCCATGTTTCGACAGTCGAGCGGCGGAAGCCGATAGCGGCTCAATTCCGAATCCCCAGTTGCTCCAGCTCAGATTGAGCCCGCTCTTCAGCCGTTTCGGCTGCTTCTTTTTCAGCTCGATGAACTGATTGCGGATGGTTTCGTTCTTCTTCTCGTAGTTCTGCACACTCATGGCCTGCTCCTTTCGCACTTAACCCTAATATACATGCCTTGATGAGGTTTGGCTCGCGGTTCCTTCTCGTACGTTTCGATCATCCTCCTGATTGCATCCAGATGTTTTGTGCCGTCAGCGTGTGTCGGGCAGAGCCAACCGCCCTCGGCAAATTCGTTCCAAGCGTAACACAGGATCACCCTGGCATCGCAGACATCCGGATGCCGTTCCACGTAGTCAAGACCATCGCGGATATGGGCAACTGCTTCCTCGGGCGTGGGCCGCGCAAAATAGGGCCCACCGCCCCCACCCCACGGCGGCGGGTTGTCGGTCCGAGGCTGCTGGTTCCAGCCGACAGTCGCTAGGGGGATGAGTTTCACGCCGCTTTCCCGGTAAGTCTCCCACTGCTGCCGGGCGGATTCGGCAAGGGCCGCGTAGGTGGTGTCGCGCCCGGTCCAGATGGCGTAGGAACTCAGCCCGTCCGCGCCGTAGCGGCGGAGGATGTCTGCGTTGGCGTTCATGAACGCGTAGTAGGGTTTTCCGAGTCCTGCAGCGGCGGTTTTGCTCGTCAACAGATCCAGATTCTTTTGGGTATCGTTTCCATACACTTTCTCCATGTCGGCGATGTTGAAGATGTACACCAGCGGCCGGTGGCCGAGGACCTTGACGTAACAGGATTCCTTAAAGAACTCCACCAGCTTCTTTACGCGGTCTTCCCATCCGGTCTTGTCGTACTTGTGCAGGATCACGCAGAATTTCAGGTCAGACTTTTTCGAGCTCTTCAGGTATTTGTCCAAGGCGTAGGATTCGCCACCGGTCGGATCGATTTTCGGCGGCGTGACAAAGGCCCAGTAGTCGATCCCGGCGGTTTTCGCGTAGTCGACCTCCTTGTCGATGGTCGTCTGATCGTTCTCGCTGCCGCTCACCGTGTCTTCTGATTCGATCGTCAGGAAGAACGGAACTCTATTGTGGTATTTCTGCGGACTAAGCGATTTCAACTCCGGATTAGTCGTCTTGTCGCCGCCACAAAAGATGTCCCAGCGGATCGCTCCTATGAGCGGTCTGTTCATGGATGTCCTCACTTCCCAAGTATCGGAGGCGGTTCGACTGTTTTCGTTGGGTGGTGTAGCCGCACTGCAAGAAAGTGCCCACCCACTAATTCAAACGGTGAGTGCACAAGCCCTCCTAATCTTAACTGTCGTACTTCCTTGTCTTTCGTGAATTTCGTGGCCGACTTTTCCCGGACATCTAGCCACGAAAGTGCACGAAAGTCACGAAAAGATATGGTCCTTACTGCTCGGCTTCTTGTTCCCTTCTCCAGTCTTCGTTTCCGTCGTCTGCCAACGCCTGCGCTCACTGGCGGAGTTCCGCGGCGCGTGGGCTGCTCCTGTTCTACCGCAGCACACGTGCCACGGATCAGGAAGTCTGAATTTCAGGCTGATTTCACCCTCACTGTCCCCTGCATCCCGGATTTGCGCCGGCGCTTGTCCCAGAGGTTGGACATGGTGTTTGCGACCTGGAACTCCAGCTGGTTGTCGCCTGCGCGCCATGCGGCTCGGACTTTCATAAGGTATGGCGGCCAGGCGCGCGTCGCCGCGATACGGCCGTTGACAACGATCCGAACGGATTCGCGGACGTCGCCGAGATCCAGCCAGAGCTCTTCAACGGGTTTGCCGAGACGGACATTGAAGAAATATTTCCCTATCCCTGAATAATATGGCAAGCCGCAGCCGTCCCAGTAGGATATTGCCGAAGGATCTGGCGCGACTATCTCGTCATTCGCGCCGAGGGCGAAGTCACCGCATAGCATCATCGGATATTGGAGCGCGGGCATCGGCGGCCGTTCGTTCGACTGCGCGATGTAGAGGGAGATCTGGTTCTCACCAACCTTAAGCAACGAGGTGATATCCGTCCCCGTGAAGAAATGGTCTGGCCAGTCTACGCGCCGGCACGGAGCGGCGACCTTTCCGTTGACGACGATCTCGCAGTTGCGGTATCCGCAGAGGACTCCGTAATGCGGGGGAAGCTCCTGCCGGACATCGTCGAGAAGCAGCGTAAGACGTTCAGGAATTTCACGAACCGTCAAACTGGCGCTGTGGGAGATGGCGGTAGAATGTCCGAGCGAATGTAGCACCGGAAGAAATTCCTCCGGTGGAACGCTCAGCCGCGTCGTCCAGCGGTCGAGCGGAAGAAGATTATCGTTCACCCGCTTGAAGCCGGTAGAGTTTACTGAGCTCCATCCTTCGGAGGGCGGTATTGCAGTCGCCGTCTGGAGTTTAGAAACGCGAGTTCCCTTTCGGAGAAGAAGGCAGCGGAGCTCTGAAGGCCCGATCTCGATCTCCTTGGAGCACGGTGTAACTTCTCCGGTCTCAGGATCCATGTTCTCGATTGACCATTGCCCGGCGCCAAGCTCTAGCTCGGTGCGGATCGTCCGCTCTTCCGACGGGTTGAATATCATGATCAGGCATGACGACTCAAGCTCCTTGGCCAGCGCGATCAGCTGTTCCTTCGGAGCGGAGCGGACACGGAACGGCAGAGGCAGCCATTCTGCGAGCATCGCATCGACGCGGGCGATGTCGTAACTTTCAAGAATATGACTGTTTGTATGCGAAAATGTTCTTTCAGGAATCTGCCTGCCTTCGGCTGTAACTGCCGGGACCTGCCCGATCCATAGGACTTTGCCGCCCCCCTTCAGAAATTCCTCCAGGAACTTCACGGTCGCATCGAGAAGCACGGTCGCGCCAGGGACGATCAGTACGGGCAGATTCTCCATATAGCTGTTGAAGGAGAGAGCGCCATCCTTGATCGCGCCTTGGACAAGGTGCGCTTCATCTATATATATATGGTTGCGCTGCTTTGCCAGCAGATCGTAGCTTAGGCGCGAAAAGAGTCCGTCCGCTTCGACGCTGCTCCGGAGCTGCCCGTCGCCGGCGATCTGGCGGTATGCCGTATGAACCGGAGAAAGGACCATGACCGGCGCGACCGGCCTGCCGGCGTGGGCGAGCATGCTTATCCGCCCGAGATAGGATGAGAAGTGATCGTAGTGGTCCCAGAAAGGCGCGTGATAGAATTCGCACGGCGGGAAGTCGGCCTTCCGCTCGCCTGCATACGACATGTAGAAGGCGTGCGGCACGAACAGCGAGGTTCCCATCAGGGCCATCATGTTGGCATGGCGACGGCGTTCCGCGAGCGTCGCGCCGTTACCGGATCCGCCGAACGCCTCGACCATTATCCGTTCGCCGCCCTTGAGCGCCGCGACCGAATATGCGCACTTCGCGGCCAGCAGGCGCGACGGATTTTCCGCCGTCGCGATCCCTCCACCCATGAAAAGATAGTCGTAGCCGGGGATGTCGTACTGCGCCAGGACCTGGTGCTGGTTCCCCTGGGAACGGACCTGCGCCCAGATCGGCTCCTCCAAGGTGTGCCCGATGAGCTGCATCCTGTGCCTATGAGTGAATTCCCGGATGGCGCCGTAGTAATGCTTAACGTATGCGTCCGTCGCCGTCTGATAATAGTCCTGACGCACCTTCATATCCCCGGTTGAAGTCTCGTAGACCAACGCCAGAAGATGCGGGAGAAGATCATAGCCCCGCCATTCCCTGAACATCTCGGCGAAGCGCCGGCTCCAGGGCATCACGTAACCCGGAAGGCGCCGCTTCGGATCCTCCAACGTCGGACGGAAGGACTGCGCCCCGAAAAATCCGTCATGGATCATCAGTCCGGGCTCGTCCGTGAAAATGCCTCGTACAGTTTTCCCGAGGAACTGCTCCACGGCTTTTATGTTCGGCTCATAGCAGCATCTGACGAACTCCCTGCACGCATCGCGGTCAAGTGTGTCCAAATACGAGCCGTTGCAGAACGTAATTCCTTGCGGGACAGGGCAAAGGAAGAAGAACGAGACCAGATGCCTTCCTGCGGGAATCTTCAAGCTTATGCTTCCGCTCGCGGCGTCGAAACGGCCGGTCATGTCCTCGGAGCGCGCACACTGCGGCTCCAGACGGCCGTCCCGTTCAACTAGCGGAGTCATCAGGATCTGAAGGACCGAGTTGTCGTCGAGTTCTGGGGCGAGCACGGTTTCGCAGGGACCTTCGACTCGCTGTTCACAGTAGCGCAGGTAGCGCATCCGGTATTCCGGATGCGCGGCCGTAAGGCGGCCGCCCATCGTCCCGCTCGGCCAGTTGTCTTCGTCGTAGAGCCAGGCGACCATGCCGAGCCTCTCCGCTTCGCAACATGCCGAGGCGAGCGCTTCAAGCCACTGCGGCGTCATGAACGCGTCGCCCAAACCGTGCCGCGCATGGAAGATGAAGCCGCCAACCCCCTTCTCGTGCATCATACGCACCTGACGGACTATCTCATCCACCCCGAGTTCGTGGTTGATGAACCAGAACGGCTGCGGCCGGTATTCGGACGCCGGATCGGCAAATTCTTCAAGAAGACGTCTTTCATCGAGCATATTGAACTCCTCCGTATGCGATTCATGAAGTGATTGCAAAACTAAGCTGAAGTTGGCTTCCGTTTCTTTGCTTTGTCAGATGGATGGATAAGAAATCGCTTTTCGCGGTCTGACCCCGCCTCCCGACGTTCGGTGTCCACGCGCAAGGCCGCGTGAATATGCACATGGTCGAGACGGGCCGTGAGCAGTCCATCCGACCAGGCCCATGTGACGTCCCCGTTTTCCAGCACCTTGTTCACCGCGCGCGGTCGCACGGCAAGCCGCCAGCGCAGCGTGACCGGTCCAACCGCCGGAAGTTCGTCCACCGCCCCGTTGCCAGGGGTGTTCGGAATCCCGCTGACACGATTGACCAGATGCACCAGCGTGATCTCACCGCGCCGCCGCAGGGTGACATCCACGCAGGCCGGGGCCTCCACCCGCAATTCCGGATCCGGTAGCAGCCGGTCAACCAGCGCCGCCGCAAAACGGCGGGTCAATGGATAACGGTTATGCGCGAAATCGCGAAACAGATCGGCAGGCACGTAAAGCACCTGCCCCTGCCCGACACCATTAACAACCGCCGCCGGATTCGACAGCAGACGGTCATCAAGCAGACATCCACGTCCAAGCGGACTGACCATTTCAGCATCAGTGACTTCGCCCAGTCTCCAGGTCTTGCTGAAAAGCGGCACGTCGCCATCCGCCGCCATGACCGCATAGGTCTTGTCCGTCTCGATCCCCAGACTCCGGAATCCAAGAAACGCTTCGCCAAACCGGTCGAACATGCCGCTGCCAGTCAGCAGAAGCCTGCCGCCGCCTTCGACATAGGTCTTTAGCGCCGCCACCATCGCGTCCGACATCCGCTCCTGTTCCGGCACCACCACCACCGGGAACTCCGCAAGACGGGGCAGCAGCGCCCACTCGTCAAGAATATCCACTCCATAGCTGCTCTCCAGCAGGGCAAAAACAGCCCCCTGCACCGGCATCACATCCACACTCCACATGATGTTTTTACCGCGCACGTCGGCATACAGGTGGTGTTCGGAATGCAGCACGGCAATCTGCGGAACCGTTTCGGTATGCTGACAGAGCTCGCGCCTGGACTTGACGAACGCGCCCACGTCGCGCATGCGCCGCTGCCGCCATTCGATCAGACGCCCGTCGCGCACCGGCGGATGTTCGTAGACCTGCACATTCCCGCCGAAGCTCAGCAGGACGGCGGCTTCCTGCATCAGCATCTGCGGCGGCTTGACCGTCCACGGCGAATCCGGCTTGCCCATGCCGTGGGAACAGTAGAAATTCCACAGCATAATGTCCCAGGGTTTGCGGCGGGTGGAAAGGAAGCGGGCCTCGCAACGGCTGCCGTCGAGCCCCCAGACCCAGGAATTATCCCCGCTGATCCAGTCCGTGGGCACCGTCGGCTCCCCGGGATTCTTGAACGTCTGCAGCCAGTTCGAGCAAACCAGCACGCCGGGTTTATGCGCATGCACCGCATCGCAGTAGCGGGTCACAAACGCGTAGAAGCTCTCGCGCGCAAAATTCCACCAGCGGGGCCACTGCGCATCCGCAACATCCGTCGGCGGTTCAGCAAGTCCGGTCTGCGCTGTCCAGGCCGCCTTGCATTTTCCGCAGTAGCAGGGTTCGACAGCCCAGAGATCGCCGTCGATCCAGAACCCATCCACCCCGTAACGATCAATCAGCTCCTTCATCTGCGGAATCATCAGCGCATCGAGATAGTCCCCGCGCGGACACATTTTCTCACCCGTCGGTGCGCCGGCATTCTGCCCGAAAGGGGCCCCGGCCAACTGACCGTCGGCGGAAACCACACACCAGTCCGGATGCTTTGTGCCGGCGGCTTTATCCCAGATGCCGGAATAATGGCAATGCAGCGGCAACCCTAATCGGCGGGTGGCCTTCCGCCACTGCATCAGGGCGTCATGCGTCAGCCCCGGCACCACCGAAGCATGCTCGACCTGACTGAACCAGCTTGTGTAGCCGGGATGCCCCTTGCAGTCGGTCTGCACAAAATCCGGGGCCATCAGCTCCAGCATCGGCACCAGCTCCGCCTCGCTGCAGCGTGTGCCCAACACCGTGTCATCCACACCGCCGTGCAGATCGTAATGCAACCCGAAATAATACTGATCGCCATGCCACGTTCCTGTTGCCATTCTCTGTTCTCCTGATATTTGACTATTCATTTATCTGTTTCGGCCAGGTAATACAAACCCCATTTTCAGTGGCTTCGCGCGGAGGGTGCGATTGCAAAATATTGCAATCGCACTGAATTCAAAATTCAGAATTCAGGATTCAGGAGTTGCAACCCAAAGTGTTATGATGGATAAGAAATCGCTTTTCTGGTGGTACGGGCACACGCCCGTTGAGACCGCCCGGAAACATCCCTGAAACATCGTTTTCATGTTTGTGATCATGTGGAAATCCGGCATGAAGGTCAAGAGCGGTCATAACCCGGAGTGTTTCCAGCTCTGTAGCATCCCAATAATGAACGAGTTGTAAAAAAGTCTCATCATGAGACTCGTTGCATCCACTCCATCATGGGTCTCGGGTAACAGGGTCCCAACAATGATGACAATTACTCAATGAATCCGCAGTGTCTTAATTCCTGTTTTCTCTTTTCGCGGTGACCCCGCCCACTAGTTACGTCCGACGCTCTCCTAGGGTGAACTCCGCCAACCGCCCGCTGGCGCTGTCCGGACTGATCCAGAGATGGAACAAACCGGGTTCGGCGGCCAGGCGCAGCTCCTCGCCATGAAACGCCAACATGTCCGGCGTCACGGTGAAGCTGACCTCACGGCTCTCGCTCGGCTGGAGCGTGACCCGCTGGAATCCTTTCAGCTCGCGGATTGGCCGGGTCCGCGACCCGACCAGATCCCGGGTGTAAAACTGGACCACCTCGGTGGCGACGCAGCCCCCGCGATTCGTCAGCACGACACTCGCAACGAGGTTCCCGTCGGGCAGCAGTTCGGCGGCCGACAGCCGCACCGGGCTGTATTCAAACCGGCTATAGGTCAAGCCGAACCCAAAGGGAAACTGCGGTGTCGGATCCGCGTCGATATAGCTCGGACAAAACTCCTTGGGATCCAAAGGCGTGCCCACCGGTAGTCCCGCGCGCTTCCCTTCCGGCGCCGGCCGGCCGGTATTGCGGCGGTTATAATAGATTGGGATCTGCCCCACGGTCCAGGGCATCGACATCGGCAAACGCCCGGACGGCGACTCGACCCCCAGCAGGATATCCGTGATGGCCGATCCGGCCATCACGCCCGGATGCCAGGCGTAGAGCACGGCGTCCGCCAGATCGCTGAGAGGTCCCAGACACAAGGCCCGCCCGGCAAAAAGCACCACGACCACCGGTTTCCCGGTCGCCTTGACGGCCTGGAGCAACTCCAGCTGGGCGCCGGGCAGGTCGAGCACGGCGCGGCAATGCGCCTCGCCACTCATGACCGCATCCTCACCCAGAAATAGCACCACCCGGTCAGACGCCCGCGCGGCCGCGACCGCGGCCTCAATCCCGCCCGTCTCCAGGCTGCGCGCTGACGGCAGCCCCGGCTGATAACAGAGCCGGGTCCCGAAAACCTCACGCAACGCCGCCAGCGGCGTCTGCACGTCGGCCGGCCGGCCATCCAGGGCCCAGGTGCCGAGCATATCGGCCGGGCTGTCCGCCAGGGGGCCCAGGACCGCCACGCGTCCGCTCCTGGCCAACGGCAGGATCCCGTTGTTTTTGAGCAGCACCAAGCTCTCCCGGGCCGACTGACGGGCCACCTCAAGATGGGCCGCCGGGAGTTGCGGCGCCCGGTCGGTCGCACCGGCGGGTGCTTTCTCGAACAGTCCCAGCCGGAACTTGAGCCGCAAAATACGCGTCACCGCCTCGTCAATCATCGCCAGCGTGATCTGCCCCTGCTGGAGCAATTCTTCGGCAAATTTGACATAGCTGTCCGAGACCATCTCCATATCCACGCCGGCGCGGATCCCGGCCCTGGCCGCCTCCTTGGCATCCGCACAATAGCCATGGTTGATCATTTCCGTAATGGAACCCCAGTCGCTGACGACCGTGCCATCAAACTGCCATTCTTGCTTGAGAATTTGCCGCAAGGTGAAGCGGTTGCCGGAAGTTGGCACCCCGTTGAGGTCATTGAACGCGCTCATCACGGTCGCCACGCCCGCCTCCACGCAGGCCTTGAAAGGCGGCAGATACACGTCCCGCAGTTCGCCCTCCGGAATCAGGGTGGTATTGTAATCGCGTCCGCCTTCCGTGGCGCCATAGCCGACGTAATGCTTGGCGCAGGCGGCGATCCCGTGGATCATCTCCCCCTGCCGCTGCTGGAACCCGCGCACCATGGCGGCGCCCATCACGGCGTTCAGCAGGGTATCCTCGCCGGCGCTTTCGGCAATCCGGCCCCAGCGGGAGTCGCGCGAAACATCCACCATGGGCGCAAAGGTCCAATGGATCCCGGCCTGTGCCGATTCCCGAGCCGCCACGGCCGCCGCTTTTTCCACCAGGTCCGGATTGAAACTGGCCGCCTGTCCCAGCGGGATCGGCATCACCGTGCGCAAGCCATGGATGACATCGCGGCCAATCACCAGCGGGATCCCCAGGCGGCTCTCCTGGAGCGCCACCTCCTGGAAGCGGCGCGCGGCATCCCCTGTGACGTTGAGGCCTGAGCCGACCCGCCCCTGGCGGATCAGCTCCAGATGCTCCGCATCATCGCCATTGATTTGCTGCATTTGCCCAAGCTTTTCAGCCAGGGTCATCTTCAAAAGCAGGGCCTGAATCTTGTGCTCGATGGTCATGTCATTTTCTCCATCCACAGTTTGGTCGTTGCATGCGGGATCCGTCTAATCCAGAGGCTGCGGGTCAGGCCTTTAATAATGAATAAACTCATTTTCCGCTACTCAATTTTTCGGGTCTTCCGCAGAATCTGTGGGTGGCTTCCCGTTTTTCCTGTCCATGG
>CAZSRU010000048.1:0-22040 GCA_964609395.1 uncultured Victivallales bacterium | reverse complement strand
TGCTATTCCTATTCCAGCGCGATTTTTTCCGATGTGATCCGGTTGAAAAGGGCATTGGCGGCGAGAATATCCTCATCCGGGATGTTGCGCGATCCCTTCAGGAGCTGCTCCAGCATGCTCATGGCGGTCTGGTCCTTTCCCTGTCGCCACGCGATCTCCGCGAGATGTGCCTGCGCACGGAACCAGGGGGGGGAGCCGGGCTCGGCGTGGTTCAGCATGCGGATGATCGTCTGGCGTGCCAGTTCGAGCTGGCCGGCCCGCAAGTGGACGACGGCAATGGTATCGAGTATGACAGGGGTGTCGGCAGTGGCGGTCTCGAGGGCGGGCAGCAGGTCGACCGCTTCCTGAACACGCGCCGGGATATGGGCGAGCACGTAGGCCAGGTTGTTCAGGAGGTCCGGATGGCCGGGATGGTATACAAGACCGCGGCGGAGCGTGTCGGCGGCACGGTCGTAATGGCGCAGAAGGCGGGAGACCTCGGCGGATATAATGTACGGTGTCCGGTTGGTGGCCCCGCCGACAATGGCGGTGTTCATCTCGAACATGGCGTCGAGGACCTCCCAGCCGCCGCGCTGGAAGCGGACGTAGCCCAGCATCTGGGGCCAGAGCGGGTTGCGCGGGTCGGCCTTGCGCAGGGCACGCAGGGAATTGACCATTTCGGTGTCGGTGTCGATCGATCCGTCCTCGCTCTTGAGCAGTACCAGGTTCTCGTGCAGGGCGGGGACGGGGGCGATCGCGGCGTTGATGGCCATGGCTGTGCTGTGCAGGGCGCGTTGCTTGTCCCGCACATGCAGGGCGCTGCGGATGTCGGCAATGCAGGCGGGTAGCAAACCGCGGGCCTCGTCCGGCAGATCGCGGGTCAGGCGTTCGGCAGTGTCGCGCAGGCCGCCGCGCCAGCAGTACTCGGCCGCCCGGGTGCGGGCGGCGGGGTGGTAGCGGCCGGCCTCGTCGATCAGCGGGGCGATGTGCTCCCGGGCCTGCTCCCAGTCGGTCTCGGTCTGCGGTATGGCTCCGTCCGGACGAGTACGCATGACCAGGTCGGCGAGCCAGAGATCGGCGTCGTCCGGACAGGCCTGGCGGGCCAGTGCGACGAGCTCGGGATCGCCGCCGGCCAGGCTGATGAGGATGCGCCACAGGTGGGCCGAGTCGGGCAGGGCCGCGACGGCGGCGCGGGCGACGGGCAGGGCCTCGGCGAATCGCGATTCGCGGCACAGCAGCAGGGTAAGCTGGTTGAGGGCGGTGGCTTTTTCAAGCCGGTCGCGTCCGGTTGCCGCCCAGCGGGCGATGTCGGGCTCGGCACCCGGGGTCTCCCAGGTTTCGAGCCAGAGGGTGAAAAGCGGGCGTAGGCCGTCCCCGGCGATTTCCAGGTTGCCGCGCAGCGTGGCGGCGGTGGCGGCGAATTCGGTATCCGACGGGATCTGCGTGCGGTGCCAGAGCAGGCTGATCTCGGCGGGCGGCAGGCTGGTATTCTGCACGGTGCCTGGAGGAATGGTGACGGGCGGCAGCAGGCGGCTGCGGCAGAAGCTCTCAAGTAGGGCGAAGCGCTCGGTGTCCCGGAGGGCTTCGGCCTCGGACTGGTCGAGTTCAAGCATGTTGCGTACCCGCGGGCGTCCCAGCCGTTGCAGGGCCTCTTCCGCCTCGCCCGTGCGCAGCAGGGCGTCGGCCAGCAATGCCTGTGCGCGGGGGGCGTAAGGGTAGAGTCGCACGGCCTCGCGGGCGGTGAACAGCGCGGCCAGCGGCAGGTGCAGCTTGAGCTGGGCCTCGCCGAGCCGCAGCAGCGGCGGGAGGTGGATGCGCTCGGTGTCGGCACGGATGGCAACCGGAACCGGCGGCCAGCGCGTGGCATCATCCTCAAGCCCGGGCGTTCCGACCGCAAGCGCCCCCTCCGCCCGACCGGGGGGCTCCAGCAGGTATGTTCGCAGGGTCTCGTAGACCTGCACCCAGGCACCTTTGCGTTCGTACATTTCGGCGAGCCGCTCGCGCGCGGCTTCGGTTTCCTGCGGGTGGTCATGGACGATAGCGTCGAGTTTCGCGCGGGCGAGATCGAGTCTGGCGGCGCGCTCGAGCGCCTGTGCGTGGAGATACCGGAGATCAATCGGCGGCACCTCGAGCTGCTCGCGCGCGGCGAATCCGGCGATGGCCTGCTGGAGCAGAGCCTTGCGCACCGGCACGGTGTCCGCGACGGCGAGCGTGCCGCCCAGCGGTACCGCTTGCGCCAGGTCCCGCCAGCCGGGCAGCATGGCCCCGAGTATATAGAAGGGCTTTAGGTCGATGGTCTCGCGCGTGTTCCCGGCGGGCAGGCCGAGGTAATGGAGGCGGAAGACAAACCAGCGGGCTCCGTACTCCACGGCAGCCAGGTGCAGCACGGGGTGGTCGGGATCGAGCTCGGCGATACGGCGGTAGATCCGCCAGGCAAGATCGGGACGGGCGAGAGCGAAGCACTTGTAAAGCAGCTCGTAAAGCGTCGCTGGCGTTCCGATGCCGGGCAGGGTGCGCAGCAGGTGATCGCGGAAGCGGGTCTCCCACTCCGCACCGCTCTGCAAGGCCATGAAATAGAACGGTTCGAGCAGACGCGCGTCATCAGGGTGGCGGCCGAGCACCTCGAGGCTGATCTCGGCGACCCGCGGCACGTTGTTGAGGTGCATGAACGCCTCGAGGATCGAGAAGGCCTGCACCGGATCGTCGTATGGGATGCGGACGTCGGTGGCGGCCATGGCATCCCACTGGCGGTGTACGCGCAGGAAGGGGTACAGCTTGCGGATACGGCCCGCGTTCGGTGCCCACTGGCCGGCGGAGATCACGTGTTCGGCGACGGCGGTGGCGTCCTGGCGGCGCAGGGCCATTTCAGCCAGGATCATGGCGACACGCGGGTCGCGCCGCTGCTCGGCCTCGGGCAGTTCCGTGACGATGGCGACCGCCTCTTCCAGGCGGCCAAGCGACAGCAGGGCGTAGGCCTGCAGTATGCGGCGCTGGAGCTGCAAGCCCGCCGGCAGATCTTCCATCGCGTCGAGCTCGTCCAGTGCCCGCTGGGGGTCGCCGCTGATGAGATCCAGTCGGATGGTGGTGAAGCGCCACTCCAGGTCCTCCGCCGGCAGGCGGTCCGACACGATGTCGGCAAGCCGCCGGGCGTTGGCCATGTCGCCGCGGTCTCGCAGGGTGAGCACGACGTCGTGGAACATCATCGTGCGGTGGTAGGGACGGCTTCGCCAGGCGACCAGTCCGCCGAGCACCAGCAGGGCCAGGGCGGCGAGGATGGCACTGCGCCGCCGCAGGAAGCGGTGCCAGAAGGGCGGGTATTCGCTCAAGCCGCCCTCGCGTGCGGCCTGTAGCATCCCTCGCTGGCGGCGCCGGTAGCGCCGGGCGTGCTCGAGCACCAGCAGCTCGATATACACCAGCAGGACCCCGGCGATGACGATCAGCCCGGCGGTGTCGTGCAGGAAACCCAGTCCGGCGGTGTCGGCCAGCAGAGGCGCGAAATAGATCATGGCGCTGATGCGCAGGATGTTCAGCGCCAGGGCGTGGATGAGCGACCAGCCGATGAAGACCAGCATCTCGACCGGGCGCAGCCGGCGCAGGATCCCCACGGCCAGCGACAGGATGAATACCGTCGTTGCCGTACGCATGCCGCTGCACCAGGCGGGAACCTCGAAGATGCGGGTGCCGGTGTGCAGGATCATGCCGTCCGCCCAGACGCGGGTGTTGACCAGGTGCAGCAGCCATTCAGACCCCAGCACTGACGCCTGCTGCATGCCGGTTTGCAACGCGCCGAACAGCGCCGACGGCAGCGGGTTGGCCCAGTAGAAGACAAACAGGGCGGCTGGCAGGTTGCGGGCGATCGGACGCGGCAGCGTGAAGTCCAGGCAGGCATAGGCCACCAGCAGCAGGCCGATCCATTCGACTTGGCGGATCGGAACGATCAGCCCCGTCACCACGGCGGCGGCACCGAGCAGGGCCGCCATCGCCAGACATGCGCTGCGCGGCCCGGTGCTTTTTGTAATGCCGGGGCGCTTTTCATCCGTTGGCCGCTGGCGGCGGAAAAGAATCAGCAGCGCGAATACGACAGTCAGCGAAAAACGGATGCTGCCATCCTGGCTGCCGTAAAGCCGCGGCGCGTGGAACCCCACCCACAAGAGGGGCAGGGCCGCGCCCAAAATGCCGGGGATGCGTAATAATCCTTGTAATGTTGCGCAACATTTCATAACGTACAGCCATTCTTTTCAACCGGCATAGAGAGCAGGTGTGACGACATGATATATTACGAACGCGGTTTCGCCAAGGAAGTCTTGAGTGCGGATATCCTGAAGCAGGGGTTGTTCGCGGCACTGGATGCGCTGGGGCCCCGGCAGCGGGTGCTGGCGATCCCGCCTGATTTCACCCGATTCCATTCGCAGGCCGGGTTGCTGACGCAGCTCGTGTACGAGTACTATGGCGACCGGCTGGCCGCGGTCCTGCCGGCACTGGGTACGCATTCGCCGATGACTCCGGCGCAGATCCATGAGATGTTCGGCGACATGCCGCTCTCGCTTTTCAAGCCGCACGACTGGCGCCATGACGTGGTGACTCTTGGTACCGTCCCGTCCTCCTATGTCAAGGAGATCACCGAGGGCAAGCTCGATTTCGAGTGGCCGGTGCAGGTCAACCGGCTGCTGGTGGAAGGCGGCTTCGACCTTATCCTCTCGCTCGGGCAGGTCGTACCGCATGAAGTCGTGGGCATGGCCAATCATAACAAGAACATCTTCGTGGGCACGGGCGGGGCGACGGCGATCAACCGCAGTCACTTCGTGGGGGCGGTCTACGGGATGGAGCGGATCATGGGGCGGGCCGACACGCCCGTGCGCAAGCTCTTCAACTACGGCTCGGACAAGTTCGGCTCGATGCTGCCGCACCTGGTCTATGTGCAGACGGTGGTCGGGCGGACCGGTCGCGGCGGCATGGCGGTGCGCGGGATGTATGTCGGCGACGATGTCGAGGTCTTCACCCGGGCGGCGGCACTCTCGCTGGAAGTCAACTTCGAGATGCTGGCGCAGCCGCTGAAGAAATGCGTGGTATACCTCGATCCGTCCGAGTTCAAGAGTACCTGGCTGGGCAACAAGGCGGTCTACCGCACACGCATGGCGATGGCCGATGGCGGGGAGCTGCTGATCCTGGCACCGGGGGTGAAGGAATTCGGCGAGGACAAGCAGATTGACGCCCTGATCCGCAAATACGGTTATTTCGGGACCGATAAGACGCTGGAGGCTGTGCGGCAGCACGACGACCTGCGAGACAACCTCGGGGCGGCGGCACACCTGATCCATGGCTCGTCCGAGGGCCGCTTCAACATCACGTATGCACCGGGTCACCTGACCCGCGCCGAGATCGAGGGCGCCGGTTTCGCCTATGCCGACCTGGGCGAGATGCTCAAGCGCTATAACCCGGCCACGCTGCGCGACGGGATGAACGAAGGCCCCGATGGTGATGAGTTCTTTTATATCAGCAATCCCGCGATCGGCCTCTGGGCCGTGCGCGAACGTTTTCAGGACTAGTGATAAACAACGAAGGAGACGAGACGATGGCAGTACCATTCAAGGTGGATCTGGCGGGTAAAGTGGCGGTGGTGACCGGTGGTGGCGGGGTGCTCTGCAGCACCATGGCCAAGGCCCTGGCCGAATGCGGCGCGGCGGTGGCCGTGGCGGATCTGCGGCTGGAGAACGCCCAGGCGGTCGCCGATGAGATCAAGGCGGCGGGCGGGCGCGCGATGGCGGTGGCCTGCAACGTCCTCGACAAGGCCAGCCTGGACGCGGCCAATGCCGCCGTGGAAGCGGCCTTCGGCCCGGTGTCCATCCTGATCAACGGCGCGGGCGGCAACCATCCCAAGGGCACGACCGGCATGGAACGCCTCAATCCGGATGACCTGCTCAACACCAACCGTGACTTCGTGACCTTCTACGATCTGGATCCGAAGGGCATCGAGTTCGTGTTCAACCTCAACTTCCTCGGGACGCTGCTGCCCTCGCAGGCGTTTACCCGCACGATGGCGCGCGACCGCTCGGGCGTGGTGATCAACATCTCGTCGATGAACGCGTTCCGTCCGTTGACCAAGATCCCCGCCTACAGCGCCGCCAAGGCGGCGGTGAGCAACTTCACACAGTGGATGGCCGTGCACATGGCCTCTGCCGGGATCCGGGTGAACGCGATCGCCCCGGGCTTCTTCGTGACCGACCAGAACCGCTCACTGCTGAGCAACCCGGACGGGACCCCGACGCCGCGCTCGGAAAAAATCCTGGCGCATACGCCGATGGGGCATTACGGCGAGCCTGAGGATCTGGTCGGCGTCCTGCTGTGGCTGGTCTCGGACCAGGCGGCCGGTTTCGTGACTGGTGTGGTCGTGCCGGTGGACGGCGGCTTCTCCGCCTACAGCGGGGTATAGGGGAAAAGCAGAAAGCAGAAAGTCGAAATGGAGATCCCACCGGCCTTGTGCCGGTAGGCCAAGACGAATTGGTAACTGGAGAAAAATCGAATCGAACGCCCAACACCCAACGCCCAACATCCAACGCCCAAGTTGAAGAGTCTTTACTTGGATGTTGGGCGTTGGATGTTGGTTGTTTGGAGTTGAAACAAAGTGGCAGAAAATCGAAAAACAAGGAGGCGATGATGGCTAAGAAAGTGGCTAAGAAGAGTGTTGCGAAAAAAGCGGTAGCGACGAAGGCGAAACTGGCGGATATAGGGGTTGTCGGGTTGGCGGTCATGGGTGAGAACCTGATCCTCAACATGGAAAGCAAGGGCTTTACGGTGGCCTGCTACAACCGAACGGTGAGCAAGGTCGATGACTTCACCGGCGGGCGGGCCGCCGGCAAGAATATTATCGGTGCGCACAGTGTCGAGGAATTGGTAGCCAGCCTCAAGAGCCCGCGCAAGGTCATGATGATGGTCAAGGCCGGTGCGGCGGTGGATGCGTTCATCGACCAGGTGATCCCCTATCTTGAGAAGGGCGACATCATCATCGACGGCGGCAACTCGCATTTCCCGGACACGACACGGCGCACGGCCTATTGCGAGAGCAAGGGGCTGCTCTACATCGGCACCGGCGTCTCGGGTGGCGAGGAAGGCGCGCTGATCGGGCCCTCGATCATGCCCGGCGGTTCGCCAAAGGCGTGGCCCGCGGTCAAGAAGATCTTCCAGACGATCGCCGCGCATACCGACGCCGGTGAGCCCTGCTGCGAGTGGGTCGGCGAGAACGGTGCCGGACATTTCGTCAAGATGGTGCACAACGGGATCGAGTATGGCGACATGCAGATGATCTGCGAGGTCTACCAGATGATGAAGGATGGCCTCGGCATGAGCAATGACGAGATGCACAAGGTCATGGCCAAATGGAACAGCGGCAAGCTCGACTCGTACCTGATCGAGATCACCCGCGACATCCTCGGCTACAAGGACGAGGACGGCAAGTCCACCGTGGACCTGATCCTCGACACGGCCGGGCAGAAGGGTACCGGCAAGTGGACCGCGATCGCGGCGCTCGACGAGGGCATGCCGCTGACGCTGATCGGCGAGGCCGTTTTCGCCCGCTGCCTGTCGGCGATCAAGGACGAGCGCGTGGCGGCTTCAAAGGTCCTCAAGGGGCCAAAGGCGAAATTCGACGGCAAGGCCAAGCAACTGGTCAAGGATCTCGAGGAAGCGCTGTACGCCTCCAAGATCGTCTCCTACGCCCAGGGCTACCAGCTCATGCAGGCGGCGGCGGCCACGAACGGCTGGAACCTCAACTACGGCGGCATCGCGCTGATGTGGCGCGGCGGCTGCATCATCCGTTCCGCGTTCCTCGGCAAGATCAAGGATGCCTTCGACAACAACCCGAAGCTCTCGAACCTGCTGCTGGATCCGTTCTTCAAGGCGGCCATGAGCAAGGCGCAGGCCTCCTGGCGGCGCGTGGTCATGACAGCAGTTGAACTCGGCATCCCGATGCCGGCGATCAGCGCCGCGCTGGCCTACTACGACGGCTACCGCACCGCGCGGCTGCCGGCGAACCTGCTGCAGGCGCAGCGCGACTACTTCGGTGCGCACACCTACGAGCGTGTCGACCGCCCGCGCGGCGAGTTCTCGCACACGAACTGGACCGGTCGCGGCGGTTCCACCGCAGCCTCCACCTACATCGTGTAGGCGTTCAATCCGGAAAAACCGGCCCTTTGCCCCCCCAGCCAGCATCGCGTTGCCGCCGGGGGCAAAGGGCCTTTTCCTTTACGGCCCGAATTCGTTATGCTCGAGCCGCAGCGTATCCACACGCAATTCGCCCTGGCCGCGCGCGAGGAGTTTGACCGTGACACCGCGCATCGGTGCCTGCAGTGCAAACAAAAGTTCGATATCGGTCCAGTCGTCCGCCGTAGTGACGGTCTGCTCGATTTGATTGAACACTTGATCGCCTGCCACGGCGACAACCTTAAGCTGTACGGAAGGACTGTTCACCGTCTGCTCTTCGGCATGATGAGCGCGGACACGCCAGATCGCCCGGTAGTTGCCTTCGTAGAGCGATTGAGAGGGGCCTTGTGCCGCATCGCTCCAGGTATCCGCGGCGGTGGCTGCCAGGCGCGCGACCGCGCGATTGCTGGCGGTTTCATCCGCGACCGCCAGCCCCGCGTTGAGGCGCTCCGCTTCCTCCATCGCGGGTACGGCAATCCTCCCGACCGGCTGACCGGAGAGCGCACGGTCGTGCCGCCCCATCATGATCCGCTTGTTGAATGTCGCGAACCGCAGATCCTCCCGCATGGTCGCTTCAACCAGCGGGCGGTTCCAGGCCGCGATCCGCGGACGGGCATTTTGCGTGAACCGATAACCGGCCCCGGCGACGATCACGCCGCCGCACAAGAGTGGCAGCAGGACCGTCCGCCTGGCGGGCACCGCGCGCGCCAGGCAAAACCAGCCCCAGGCGAGCAGCACGACCCAGGCCCCGATGACACCGATCTCGACCGGATTGAGCCGGAACACGATCGGATAAAAATCCCGCCAGAACGGGGCCCGGTGCTCGCCGAGGAAGCTGGGCACCAGGACGGCAGTGACGCCCTGCACCATGCCCGCCGCCGCTGTCGCCATAATCAGTGCCTGCGGTACCCTTGACCGCAGCGAGGTCCACGCCACCGCCAGCCCGACCGCCAGCAGCGGCATGATGTTGACCGGATAGCGGGGCTGCGCCGACGTGCCGCCATACCAGCCGCCGAAACTGCCCGTCCCGATCAGGAACGCGCCACCCATCAGCATCGGCCACCAGGCGAACCGTGGCTGGCGACGCACCCAGATCGCCAGTCCCGCCAGGCCGGCGAATGCCCAGGGGACGGTGGGCAGGATGCCGCGTTTCTGGTCCAGCCACAACCCCCAGAGTCCCTCCTGGAACAACTTGCCGAGGCTGAACGGCAGCCCGTGCACGGCTGACGGGGTGAACTGCCCGTACAGCATCCAGTAGTAACGCGCCTGCAATAGTGCACTGGCCAGGAGTATGGCCACCACGGCAGGCAGCATCCGCCGCGGGGGACGTGCCAGGATGGCTGCCATCAGCACCAGCACCCCGCTGAACATCAGCATTTTCTCATGCACCCAGGGCAGATAGGCGATCGCGAGCGCCAGCGTCAGATACGTGAACCATCCCGCCGCCTTGTCACCCTCATCCGGGAACGCGCATTCATGCAGGCGGCGCAGCGCGAACACCAGCAGGGCGGCGCTGACCGGCTCGGTGTAGGCCGCGACCCCGTAGAACAGCATCGGGCCGCTCAAGCCGCCCGTTATGGCTGCCAGCAGGGATGAGCGCCGGTCATGGGTGATCCGCCAAGCCAGAAGATAGATATTGACCATCGAGAATGTCAGTATCAGGTTGAGCATCACCACCACACCGTAGCGGTGGAGGGCGAAGAATTTCAGCCCCGCCTTGTAGGCGGGTGCCAGCAGTAGTGGCATGCCGATGCGTTCAATCCCGTAGCGCCGCCCCTTCCAGTATTCTGGGGTGGAATGCGGTGCGCCAGCCCCCTGTCGGATCGCTCGCTCGGCGTAAAAGGCATCGCCGGGGTCGTTGTGGGGGTTGGTCCAGCAAATATACCGGTCGCGATGATTTTCCACCATGTTGTTGTAGATGTTGAAATCGCGATCCTGCGCGAGGCTGTGCGTGAGCAGCAGGTAGCGGGGCTCGTCACCACCGAGATGCCGATGACGGTAGAAGAACGTCTCCCAGGGTTTCGCAAACCAGAGCGAGGGAATATGCACCAGCACGAAAAAGAGCACGGCGAGCCGCCAGATGCGGTTTGGCTGCCGCACGGGGGCGTGGTCCTCCCGGAACGTGCCGGCCAGCAGCAGGGCGGCAGCGGCAACGGCCAGCAGCGTGACCAACGGGAGCAGCACCTGCCATAATAGACCCATCGCTGCCGACTGCGGATCAAGCAGCGGCGGCAGGATATAGAAAGGAATTGCCGTAAGGCCGCCACCGCTTCCCAGCACCCATGCCCAGCGGCGCATGAGCGCGGGGCGATCCTCGGCGGCGGTGCGCCGGGCTGAGACCGCCAGTAACAGGCCGATGGCAGCCGCACTTGCGAGCAGGACAGGCAAGCCTGGAATCGGCAGGGCCAGGAAGACATCGCTGTCCTTGTCGAACCCGGTCCGCAGCTCATAGCGCAGGTACCAGGCCCAGGCGACCGCCAGCAGCGCGGTACCCCCGACACCAGAGGCGAGTGCTGGTAGCCAGCGGGAAAGAATCGATGATCGACATTGTCCGTGCCCTGCCGGCAGCGTTGGAATGCGCATAGGATGCCCCTTGATCTGCTTTCGGAAAACAGCAAAACCCTGCTGCGTGTACTTGCGGGTGCAGTGTAGATTGATAAAACGGCTAGTTCAACCGGAAAACGCGGGTCCACGGATTGCGGATTGGTCTTTCGATTTTCGATTGATTGTTGAAGGCCAGTGCTTTACGCGATAATGCGCCGTTTATGATTATCAAGCCCTCCGAGATGACTTGAAATTCGCACATCACGCTTGGCTCCAAGACGGGTGTTGCCACAGCCGTTCGTGTGATAGCGGATGTCATTGATCCGGTCATCGCGAATAATCAGGTAGAACATTAAACCGCCCTGTGCTTTGCCCGCACGGCGGGGTGGTCAGCTCGTTCTGCAAGGCGGCCCATATTGCGCGCAGGGCGGCTCTGACGTTACCCTCGCCGTAGTCGATCACGGTCTTGCCGACCATCAGGGCGTCGTTGCATCCGCACCGTACTTGACCGCCGCGTCCAATTTTTCCAGTTCCTCTTCCAGCCGGGAGTGGTGCGGCGAGGCACCGAGATTAGCGTTGATCTTTGTCGAGAGCCCCCGGCCAATACCGCGTAACCGCTCGAAGGATCGCTTACGGTTTTTTGGAATGGCGATTACGCCCTTTGCCAATCCGTCGCGAACCCATTCGGGCGCAACCCCTTCATAGGCGGCAACGGTTCTCATTACCTCCGTGATTTCTCCATTTCCAGCCTGTTGTCAAGGAATGCCCCGTCCGCTAAAACACAGGCTGATTCTACCTCTGCACGGACCAGCGCTTGAGCATGCGCCAGATGGTGGTGCGGTCCACTCCCAGCGCGCGGGCGGTTTCGGACTGGTTTCCCCGGCAGCGCTCCAGCGTTTTCAACAGCGTTTCACGTGTGATTGCCGTACGTCGCCTCATGATTCCACCGGCAGGCGGTGCCTCGCCGCCACGCCCTCGGCACTCGATCTCGCGCTGAAGCGCAGACCGGATCTCGTCGGGCAGGTCATCGAGCCGGATGCTCTCGTCCTGGCAGGTCACGAAGGCGTGCTCGACCGCGTTTTCCAGTTGCCGGACGTTGCCCGGCCAGCAGTAATCCATCAGGCAGGTCAACGCATCGGGCGAGATCTGCCGGATCGCCTTGCCGGTGCGCTGGTTGAGTTTGGCGATAAAGGCGGTGCCAAGCAGGGGGATGTCGGTCTTGCGCTCGCGAAGGCTTGGCAGGTCGATCGTGTAGACGCGGATCCGGTAATAGAAGTCCTCGCGGAAATTCCCTTGCTCGACCCGCTCGCGCAGGTTGCGGTGCGTGGCGGCAATGAAGCGCACATTGGCCTTGCGCGTGACCGAATCACCGACCCGCTCGTATTCATGTTCCTGGAGCACGCGCAGCAGCTTGAGCTGGATCAGCGGGCTGATGTCGCCGATCTCGTCCAGGAAGAGCGTTCCGCCCTCGGCGGCCTCGATGCGCCCCGGCGAGTCCTTTACCGCCCCGGTAAAGGACCCCTTGACATGCCCGAACAACTCGCTTTCAAGCAGGTTCTCGGAAAGAGCCGAACAATTGACCCGGACCAGCGGCTTGTCGCGACGTGCGCTCAGGTTGTGCAGGGCCTCGGCGGCAAGTTCCTTGCCGGTGCCGGTCTCGCCGGTGATCAGCACGGTGACCTCCGATTGCGCGGCCAGCCGGATACGGTGGTAGACCCCCTGCATGGCAGGGGCGGTACCCACCAGGCGTCCTGGAGGCTGCTTGTCGATCTCGCCGGGGACCACGCAGGCCAGTTGCGCCTCAAGGCGTCGCAGCGGACGAAGATCCACCAGCACCAGCAGGATGCCCACGGCCTGGCCGTCCGGCCCTGCCAGAACGCGCCCGTACTTGCGGACCGTCACGGTCTCGCCGCGGCGCGTTTGCAGGGTGCATTCGAGTTCCCGGATGCGTTCCGGGTCCGGCTTGCCGCCCGCCAGGCAGCGGCGTTCCTGCTCGAGCAATTCGCCGGAGTCGGCATCACGGAATTCCAGCAGCGTGTAGGGCTTGCCGAGCACGTCATGTTGCGGGTATCCCGTCAAGCGCTCCATGGCGCGGTTCCAGCGCCGGATACGGCAGCCGGCGTCCAGCACGATCAACCCGTCGGGAATCGTGTCGATCACCAGATCCGCACTGATCGCGACCGGTTCCGATTGCCCCGCCTTGTATGGTTGTGTCTGCATGCCGATGTTTGTACGTGTTATGGCCGGCACTTGCAAGTCGCAAACGCAACATTGCAACGTTGCGCAACGTTGCGTTTTTGCTTGTGCCGCGGGGATCAAGCGAATAGGGGGCTTGAAAACGTTCCAATATGCATCATCTTTGCGATTCTTTCGGGTTGGCACAGCATTTGCGTAGGATATACGGCAAGATACGATAATGTGCATTCAATAACAGGAGGTGTGAAATGGCAGATGTACTTGAGCTGGATCAGGCAAGTTTCGGGAAAACGGTGGGTAGCGGGGTCACGCTGGTGGATTTCTGGGCGCCGTGGTGCGGGCCCTGTATGACGCAGGGACCGATCGTGGACAAGGTGGCGGCCAGGGTGGGCGGCAAGGCGAAGGTCGCCAAGGTGAATGTTGACGCGGCTCCGCAGGTGGCTGCCGAGTTCGGGATCCGCTCGATCCCGACCCTGATTATCTTCAAGGACGGCAAGGCGGTAAAACAGTTCGTCGGGGTGCAGTCCGAGGCGCAACTGGTTGACGCGATTGACGCGGCATGCTAGACAATGGAGAAAAAGGAGGTGCAGTCATGAGCGAGAAATGGAGACCGTATCTGGCGGGGGCGCTGGCCGGGGTGCTGGCGGTGTTGTCTGTGGTGGTATCAACGCAGGTGCTGGGCAGCGGGAAGTTCCTCGGGGCCTCGACCACGTTTGTCAAGGCGGCTGGATTTGCGGAGAAAACCGTCGCGTCCGAGCATGTTGCCAATAACCCGTACTTCAGGGGTACCAAGGTCAATGTCGATTGGCAGATGATGGTGGTGGCCGGGATTTTTCTAGGTGCATTGGTTGCATCCCGTATCGACGGCAGCTTTAAAATTGAAAAGGTGCCGCCGGTCTGGTCGGCGCGCTTCGGCAATAAGATCAGCACGCGGGCGCTCGGGGCGTTTATTGGCGGGGCCGTCGCCATGTTCGGAGCCAGGATGGCTGACGGCTGCCCGAGCGGGCACGGCTTGAGCGGGTTGATGCAACTGTCGATCAGCGGCTTTATCGCCATGGCTGGCTTCTTCGGTGCGGGCGTGGTCGTGGCGAACCTGATGTATCGTAAGGGAGGTGCGAAATGAAGGAACTCATTCTGGGGTTGGTGACGGGTGTCCTGTTCGGGGCATTGCTCCAGCAGGGGCGTGTGCTGCGTTATGAAAAGCAGGTCGGCGCGATGCTGCTCAAGGACATGACGATTCTCAAGTTCATGCTCTCGGCCATTATTGTCGGCATGATCGGCATTCACCTGCTGGTGGACATGGGGCTGATAAAAATGAGCATCAAGGGAACGTTTGTCGCGGCCAACCTGATCGGCGGGCTCCTGTTCGGTATCGGCTGGGCGGTGGCGGGTTATTGCCCCGGCACGTCCGTCGGCGCGATCGGCGAGGGCCGCTGGCACGCCATCTGGGCGGTGCTGGGCATGCTCGTCGGGGCGGCGATCTACGCCGAAGCGTATCCCGCGCTGAAATCGACGGTGCTGACCTGGGGCGACCTGGGCAAGGCAACCCTGGCCTCGGCGACGGGAATCAACCACTGGGTATGGATCGTGGTGTTGAGTGCGGTGTTCATCGCCCTGTTTGCCTGGTTCGAGAAGAAGAAGCTGTAGCGAGCCTGCATTCCGTGGTTACAATATCAAGGTGAAAGAAGGGTATCATATGTCGAATAATTCGAGACGGATTGTGGTGGTGGGCGGGAGTGCGGCCGGTCCGAAGACGGCCGCCAAGGCGCGGCGGATGGACCAGGATGCGGAAATCACCATTATCCAGAAGGCACCGGACCTTTCCATGGCCTCCTGCGGCTATCCCTATTATGTGGGCGGCGTGTTCGATGACCGCAACCAGCTGCTGTGCACGCCGACCGGCGTGGTGCGCGATCCGGGATTCTTCCTGAGTGCAAAGGGAATAACGGCGCTTACCGGGACCGAGGTGATAGGGATTGATCGCGCGAAAAAACAGGTGCAGTGTCGCAAGGTGGCCGACGGCTCGATCTTCGCCGTTCCATACGACAAGCTCGTGCTCGCGACCGGTGCCGAGCCGATCATGCCGCCGGTTCCGGGGGTGGATCTGGAGGGGATTACCACGCTGCAGTCGATGCGCGACGCCGACTTCCTGCGCAAGATCCGCGACGAGAAGAAAATCCGCAAGGCGGTCGTGGTCGGGGGCGGCCTGATCGGCGTGGAAACCTGCGAGGCGCTGGAGCTGGCCGGCATCGGGATCACGGTCGTCGAAATGCTGCCGCAGATCCTGACGTTCCTCGACTGGGAACTGGCCAAGCTGGTGGAGAATCACATGACCGCCAAGGGCTCGATGGTCATTACCGAGAATCCCGTGGCGGCGTTCCTAGGCGAGAATGGCGTCCTGACGGGCGTCAAACTCAGGAACGGTACCGAGCTGCCCTGCGAGCTGGCCGTCGTGGCTACCGGTGTGCGTCCGAACACGAAACTGGCGCAGGCGGCTGGGCTGAGCGTCGGCAAACGGGGTGGCTTACTGGTTGATACCTGCATGCGCACAAACGATCCCGATATCTACGCCGTCGGCGACTGCATCGAGATTCCGAACCTGATCACGGGCCAGCGGGTGCATGCCCCCTACGGCGACCTGGCCAACCTCCAGGGGCGCGTGGCCGGTCAGAACGTGGCTACCGATTCGAACGTGGAGTTCCCGGGCACGATCCAGACCGGTATCTGCAAGGTGTTCGATTATGCGGCCGGGGCGACGGGACTGAACGAGCGGGTGGCTCGGGAGGCCGGGTTCGATATTGAGACCGTTATTACGGCAGCACCGGACAAGCCGGGTTTCATGGGTGGAAAGCTGCTGGTGATGAAAATGGTGGCCGAGCGCGGCACCGGACGGCTGCTGGGGGTACAGTGCGTCGGCCCCGGCGATTGCAGCAAGCGGATCGCGGCGGCGGCGATGGCCTTGCACGGCAAGCTCACGGTAACCGACCTGACCGTGGCGGATCTGCCCTATGCGCCGCCGTTCTCCCCGGCGATCGACAACCTGATCATGACGGCCCATGCGCTTGAGAACAAGCTTGAGGGGCGTATGCGCGGGATTTCATGCCGCGAGGTCAAGGCCCGCGTCGATGCCGGCGAGGATCTGTTCCTGATCGATACGCGTGGCGCCGACGAGTTCGAGCAGATGCGCCTGGGTATCGGTGAAGTGCTGATTCCGATGGGTGCCTTGCGCCGCCGCATGAACGAACTGCCGGCCGACAAGAATCGCGAGATCATCACCTATTGCAAGATCTCGCTGCGCGGCTACGAGGTCGCCAACTACCTGGAAGCCCAGGGCTATACCAACGTCAAGGTCATGGAAGGTGGCTTGATGGCCTGGCCCTATCCGCGCGAGAAATAAACATCCATGAATAAGCAGAATGAAATCAAAGTCACCTTCCAGCCTAGCGGTCGCAGTGTATTCGCCTTGCCGGGAACCCTGCTGCTGGAGGTGGCTGGCCGCGCCGGCGTAGCGCTGCAGACGCCTTGCGGGGGACGCGGCACCTGTGGTAAATGCCGGGTGCGGATTGCCAGCGGCGAGTGTCCGCCATCCGCCACCGACCTTCAGGCGCTATCCGCCGAACAGGTGCAGCAGGGCTACCGCCTGGCCTGCCGCACCTATATCGAGGGACCGCTGGTCGTGGAGATACCGCCCGAATCGCTGTTTGGAGGTGCCCAGCAGATCCTCACGTCCCACGCCGGGCGAAGTGCTGTGCTGAATCCAGTCATCCGTAAAACGTATTTCCATCTGGACCCGCCCTCCAGGGACGGTGCGGTTTCTGATGTGGAACGACTGAAGTCGGTCATCGGGGAGGTATCCATACCGTTTCACCTGCTCCAGAAACTGGCCGGGTTCCTGCGCGGGCAGAACTGGCAGGGTACGGCGGTCCTCGCCGGTAAAAGACTGATCGGCCTGGAAGCGGGCGATACCACCACCACCGCCTATGGCGTCGCCTTCGATCTGGGCACGACCACCGTGGTCGGTACGCTCTTCGACCTGGTCAGCGGACAGGAAAAGGCGGTTGCCTCCACCATGAATCCGCAGGTCTCATTCGGCGATGATGTGATTTCCCGAATCTCGCGGATCCGCGAAAATGACGGTGCCCTGGCGCAGTTGCAGCAGTCCGCGCTGACCGCCATCCGTTCCGTGATCCAGAAGCTTGGCGAACAGGCATCCGTCGATACGCGTCATATCTACGAGGTTGCCATTGCCGGCAACTCCACCATGCAGCAACTGCTCTGCGGGCTGGACTCGTCGGCACTGGGCGAGGTTCCGTTCGTCCAGGCATTCAGTAATGCCCTGACGATATCCGCACAGACGCTGGGGCTGCCGGTCAACCCCGGCGGCGAAGTCTATATATTCCCGCAGATTGGCGGATTTGTGGGCGGCGATACGGTGGCGGGTATGCTGGCATCCGGACTCGACAAGACCGGAAAGGCCGCGCTGTTGGTGGATATCGGCACCAATGGCGAGATCGTCCTGGCGTACAACGGACGGATGCAGGCGACGTCCGCCGCCGCCGGCCCGGCGTTTGAGGGCGCGCGGATCGTGCAGGGCATGCGCGCCACTGCCGGGGCGATTGAGAAGGTGATTCTTGGCGAGGATGTCATCCTTAACGTGATTGGTAACGCCAGGCCCGTGGGGCTTTGCGGCACGGCCCTGATTGATGCCGCCGCCGAACTGCTGCGCAAGGGGCTGATCGACGAGACCGGACGGATACTGCCCGCCGACGAGGCACCGGATGGCATCCCCGCCGCGCTGCGCGCGAGGCTGATCGAGATCAATGGACAGGTTAACTTCCTGCTGGTCGCGGCTGAGGCGTCGGGATCCGGCGAGCCGGTCTATCTCTGGCAAAAGGATGTCCGCGAACTGCAACTGGCCACCGGCGCTATCCGGGCCGGCATCAACATCCTGCTGCGCCGGGCGGGGCTGGAGCCCGCCGATCTCGGCAGCGTGCTGCTGGCGGGGGCCTTCGGTAATTTCATTCGCCGCAGCAATGCGCGGCGCATCGGTCTGCTGCCGCAGATCGCCTGCAGCCGTATCCATTTCGTCGGCAATGCCGCGTCCCTGGGCGCGCAGCTCGCATTGCTTTCCGCCGACGAACGGGCATTGGCCAGTCAACTGGGGCGCACGGCTGAACATGTGGATCTTTCCCTTGACCCCGAGTTCCAAATGGAGTTTGGTATGGCCATGATGTTTCCCGAAAACGATGTGGATGCCTGCAACGACGTCCGGTAAGGACAGGAATGATCCGCCGCCTACAGCTCTGCTACTCCCATGCCTGGAAGGTCAAGGGCACGCCGGATATCCGGTTCGCGCCTGGACTTACGGTTTTGGTCGGGCCGAATGGTTCCGGCAAGAGTACGATTTTGCGGGCGTTGCATACCTGTAGCGATTGCCGGATGGAAAAGGATGCGGGCGCGGCAACGCAGTATTTCAATGCCGAGCTGATGAACCCGCATCGCGAGGATCAGCCGCCGGGGAGTCTGCGGAACATGATTCTCAAGACGCGCGGGGTATTCTCCTCGCATGGCGAGATCCTCAAAACGGCCATGTTCTCGCTGTCACTTTATCCGGGAGAGACCTTCCTGGTAGACGAGCCGGAATCCGGCCAGGATCTGGCTGGTGTGCAAAGAATCCGCCAGGGTTTCGAGGAACTCTGTGAGAGCGGTGTGCAGGTGATCGTGGCCACGCACCATCCGATGCTCATGCGGGATGCGCATATCATCGAACTCGAGGCTGGTTACGCTGAACAGGTTCGCCGAACCCTCTGCCAGGCGATCTGCAAGGATTGATTTTCACCGTATAAAGCAGCTAGGTCACTATCCAGAATCACCTTCTCGCCCCGGATCGTGAAAATCCAGTCTTCCAGATTCAGTTAAGCAGGCTGCGCCACCAAGGTTTTAGTTTCTTTCCTTACTGCCATCACTAACCCTCCTGAAAATCTTTTCCAGCACTATTTCCTCCGCCTGCCCCTCGCGGCATCGCCCATCAAACTTTATTTTTAAGGGCCACGCACGGGGCCAGAACAAAAGACTGTTTTCTATTTTCTCGGTCTGTTTTCCCCCTTTGTGACCCCAAAACCCGTTGCAGGGAAACGGCGGGAAAATTTTGATTGAACCACATCTTGGATTAGGCTTAAATGGTCGTATGACTGTGTTACTCGAAAAAGCGATGCGGCGGGTGTCCTCATTGCCGACCAGAAAGCAAAATGAAATGGCTCGTTTTGTCCTGGCCGAACTGGATTCAGAAACCAAGTGGGAATCATCCTTCAAAGCCTCTCAGGAGGAACTCTCTGCGCTGGCCGCAGGCGCATTAGCAGAACGTCGCCATGGAAAGACAAGAAATCTGGATCTTGTCCATGACTTCTGAAACAACGGCGGCCTTTCGACAGCAACTGAGAGCCCTACCCAAAGACGTTCGCGATTTGGCACGTCTCTCTTATAAACGCTGGCTGTCAAATCCGCGGCACCCCTCGTTGCGATTTAAGCGCATTCATGTTCGAGATCCCATTTACTCCGTGCGGATTGGCATTCATTGGCGGGCAATATGTGTTGTCGAGGAGAACGCGGCAATATGGTTCTGGATCGGATCTCATGCCGCGTATGATGCACTGATCAAGAAAATGCGCCAAATCTGATCCGCTTTCAGCAGGGTCAATTACGCCACAAATAGCTAGCTATCGATTAGTATTGACATATATCAATATGTTAATATATTAAAAGGCCAAACGTAAATAGGCAGTCGTGCCGGTGGTTGGCGACGTCATGGGAAACCGTTATGCAATCGACTCATAAACGTCTGGGGCAGGGGCGCCTGAAGGTTGAGGCGCTGGAGCGTGCGGCCCAGATCCTGAAAATGCTGGCGCATCCGCAACGCTTGCGGATTATCGAGATCCTGGAGCGATCGCAGGATGTGCCGGTACACGCCCTGATGACCGAGACCGGTTTCCCGCAGGCGGTGGTTTCGCAACATCTGAACCAGATGCGTCGCATCGGGCTCCTGTCCGCACGCCGTCATGGCAGGGAAATGCGTTATTCCATCTGCGATCCGCGGGCACTCTCGATCCTGAACTGCATCAGCGCAAACAGTAGCGCTGCCGATTTTGAGTAGGCATAAACAACAAGGAAAGGAACATGACCATGGAAGAGATGCAAGCAGTATCCATCCCCCGCATCGGGGATAAAGCGCCGGCCTTCAAGGCGGTGACCACGCAGGGGGAGATTGACTTCCCGAAGCAGTTCGAGGGCAGTTGGGTGATCCTGTTCAGCCATCCGGCCGATTTCACGCCGGTCTGCACCACGGAGTTCATCACGTTTGCCTCGATGGAGGACAAGTTCGCGGAGGCCGGTTGCAAGCTCGTCGGGCTTTCGATTGACGGGCTTTTCAGTCACATCGCCTGGCTGCGAACGATCAAGGAGAAGATCGAGTATCGCGGCATGAAGGATGTCGAGGTCAACTTCCCGTTGATCGAGGATATCACGATGGAAGTGGCGAAGAAGTACGGCATGATCCAGCCGGGCGAGGACACCACGAAGGCGGTTCGGGCGGTGTTCTTTATCGATCCGAAGGGCCTCATCCGTGCCATCATCTACTATCCGCTGAGTCTCGGGCGGAACTTCGACGAGATCTACAGGGCGCTGATCGCGATGAAGACGGCGGACGCCTTCAATGTCGCCACTCCGGCCGACTGGCGTCCGGGCGATGACGTCATCATCGGCCCGGCCGGCTCCTGCGGGACCGCCAAGAACCGCATGGATGGCAAGGAGGATATGGTCTGCCAGGACTGGTTCTTCTGCTCGAAGAAGATGGACAAGGATGCCGTCCTCAAGGCGGTGCTCAAGAAGTAATGATGACCTGCCCGCCGGACAAACCCCTCGTCCGGCGGGCTTTCTCATTTACACGGCCTGCAAATCGATTCAACGGGCCCACAGTTCCTAGAGTGTGGAGATGGGTACGGCCAGAATCTCCCAATTGCAGGATATCAGTACGCGACAAGCCCTAAGTCCTCGATGAACCTGAAATGCCGGTGATTCCTCGTTGCCAGAGGCTCGCCCTCCAGCAGTGCCGTCGCTGCAATCAACGCATCGATGATCATCACCGGTTCCATTCACGTTCGCGCGTTTCGCGGACCCAGCCAGCACTGTCTTTCATATCGGAACGATCCGCCCATATACCCAGAAACGGGTCGGCCTTGAGAGAAGGCTGTTTGCCGTGAACACGATCGAGTCTGAATTTTCCGCGGTTGCAGACCATGGTGCCGACGGGGGCACCGATGTCGTGCCCGATGACGGGGCATTTGACGGTCAGCAGGAAGAAGATGTTGCGGGTTGACTCCGAGAGCGTCTCGTAGTTTCCCTGGCCTTTGGAAATGATCAGGTCGGCCTGATCGAATTGCTGGCGGAAGGAGTCCGAGCATTCCTCCAGCAGGGTGCCGGGGACATCGGACCCATTCGTGATGACCGGCGCGATCGCGGGGATGCCGGCGATGTCCGCATCCTCCAGCGTGGCGTCGTTGATGACTGGAGTCCCTCGCACGGCGACCGTGGTCTTGCCAGGCGGCAGCGCCTCGACCAGCAGCCTGTCAAAAACAATCTCGCCGGCATTATCCGCCAGGTAGAGAATGCGTTCGGCTTCCTGCGCGGCGGCAAAAAGGTCGGCGGGGGAGCCTGCTAACGGCAGATCCCAGATGGTTTTGAGGTGTTCCTCGAGCTCATGCGGCTCAAGCCGGTTCTTGGAACCGGCATCCAGCAGGTTGCCGGCGACGGCCAGCCGCACCACGGCCTCCTGCGGGTCCGGCTGTTGGCGCATGGCCTCGGTCAGCGCGGGCAATAAATCCAGCGCGGTCCGGTTCATCAGGTTCTTCAGCGTGCGGTACGGATCCGCGACGCCGGTCACCTCGCGGACGGTGCGCTGCATACGTTGTGCCACGGTCACCGGCATGACCGACCAATCGGCATCGGCGATCTCGTGCAGCAACCGGCGCATCAGCGGCTCGCGCTGCGGCCCCTTGCCGACCGACATTTCAACCGCCTCGAAGGCTTGGCGGACAAAGCATGGTATACACTCAAAAGCAGTCTTCATTAAT
>CAZSRU010000047.1:0-22211 GCA_964609395.1 uncultured Victivallales bacterium | reverse complement strand
GATCTCCGAAATGCGGTGCAGCAGGTCTTGATCCGTGTAGCCGTGGCGCTTCCGGATTTGTGGGGGGATATCGTGTTGTTGAATTGCTCGTATGGTCTACTGCGGGATGGAATCGCGTAAGTTTGTCGTTTAAGCGTAACCAAGTAAGAGTGGGGTTAAGAGTGCGACTAAGAACACGGTTAAGTGTAGGGAATGAGCGAAGCGCACACTTTGTCGCACGCTTACGCCTACACTTCGGCGCCACCCTTAGTTGGTTACGCTTAAACGCCCGACTTAACCGGACTGTCGGAGAGTGGATTTGCATATAGGCTATGAAAGATCCCCCCACAAACCCAGAAGCGCCTTCCCTAGGCACTCGCCCTCGGAATCGTTGCCATGCCGGCCACTTTGACAATCAGATCGAGCTTCTCAACAACCTCTGAATCTACGGATGCAGGATCCAGGAAGGCAACCAGCTTGTGAAAATCCCGCTTCCGCTCTACTAGCGGGATTCCCATTTTTTTTGAGAAGACCCTGAAAATGGGCTCAAGAACATCGTCGGACGCTTTAACATCATCCGACCAAGGCTCCGGTTTTCCAATCGTGTCCAGAGCCGACTTCAGCTCTTCGATCGCCTGTCGCATGGTCTTCAAACGCTTTTCCCTCTCTGCGATTTCAAATAGATCATTCGGTTCTGTTGACCCGGCATAAGACAAGAGAACATTTTCCTGGCAGAAATAATTCTCGATCTCTCGTTTAGACCACATCCGTTCAACCAGGCCATTGGTATCACGGAGTTCCGCGTCAATCCGGTCAAATAGGGCCAGTCCGACAAAATCGGTCTTTGCTTCCTTGATGCCGAAGAAATGCTCCCTAGGCTTGGATGGAAGATTGGTGGCTACATAATGCACGAAAGGAGCTTTAAGCACATCTCGCGCAGGATGCTTAAGCAGACCGGCAAACGCCTGCAGGATTGCCAGATCGGTTGCATCCTCGACATAAAGAACCCAGCCCTTCTGTTCCGCCTGATAATACTGCTCAAACCCAATGTCCTTCAACGCCTTCAACACCTGGGTTCCGCGATCGGTTAGGCAATGTGGTTTTCCTACAAATGCCACAACCGAATCCTTGGTGGCCGCCTCATTCAACACCACCTCTGAATGACTGGCGGCGATAATCTGCGACCGCTGCCTGGATGCCGTCTCTGTGAGAAGATTGTAAATCTGACGCTGGCGCAGGATTTCGAGATGAGCATCCGGTTCATCCAGCAGCAGCACGGAATGCGGATTGGCGTAAAGGTGAGCAAGCAAAAGCAGGGTTTGCTGCAAGCCTCGGCCCGACGAAGAAAGATCGAACTCTGCGCCGTTCCGATCCCGATAGGCCAGCGTAATCTCGGACGTTGCCTTGCGCAACACCGGGTCAAGCAGTTCGACTCCGAATATATCTCGAATAGCATTTACAATCGAAGACCAATTCCTCGATGGAGCCTCTTCGGCAAAAACTCGGTAGCAAAGGTTTCTCAACACCTCGGCTGTTTGGCCTTGTCCAAGCAGAACTCCGATCTCACCCGGTTGCTTCAGGAATTCCCGATCCGCCAGTCCCGACATCGGGGGCAGAAAGGCCACATTGACCACATTGCTTAGATTCGGCACCGGCATTCTGTCAGGATTTTTTCCATCAACTAATCGAAGGGGGCGGCAGTGGAATGCCTCTTCATTTGCATAATCAAACTCAAGCCCGCATTCCCACGGCTTACCCTCGGAAACGCCCTCCACGATGATATCAATACGCACATTTTGCGTGTTCTGTTTATCTTCGCTACGGGAAATGCTTCGTGTATGCCGGTCACGCCATAGCAAGTTCGCCTCGGGCACGGGAATCGAAATGAGATCGCGCCGGTTTATTGCAATACCCGGCCGTTTCGACGGTGTTTCTCCGGTGCCGCGTTTATCAATCCATGCTTTATACCCGACGTCCCAGAGTGCCAGAGCCTGCAATGCCGTCGTTTTTCCGGCGTTGTTCGGGCCGATAAGCACGACATTCTCGCCCAGCGGAATCACAGCCTCATCAAACCGCTTGAAATTTCGGATCGTCAATTTAGTTATCATGGTTCACCTTTGGTTTTCTGATAGAATACAGCAAAAGTAGAGACGGGCAAGCTTCCCTTTTCATCCCTTCCCGCCTTCCACGATGGTGATTTCGGCTTCGGTTAGGGCGTAGAGTTGGTACACGAGACGGTCGATCTGGCGGTCGGTGGCGCTGATCTGCGTTTCGAGCTGGTCGAGGATGTTGGGGTTCTTCTCCGCCGCTTTCTTCTTGTTCAAGTCCAGCATGCGCTCAACCAGCATCACCATCTTGTCATGCAGGGCGACGTCGGCCGGATTGTCGAAGTCGATACGACGGATGGGGAGGTTCATCATATCTCTGATAGTGACCTGCGGGAAATCATCCTTTGTTGCTTGAGTAACTTGCGCCAAGTAGAAACGTGATATCAAAAGGCTATTTAATACACCCAAAATATAAAGAGGCGAGTAATGATTTGCTGGCCTGACTACATAAAGGTTCTTATTGGTGATCATATCGTGATCGGTGTAGTTTGCCATTAATCTTTGTTGGCGGTTAACAAGTCGCCTCAGAAGAAGCCGCGGACCGATAAACCAATCAATTTCCTTGGGACACTCCTTCAATCTGGGACCGAATTCTATGAAGCATGGAGTATCAATACGAATTTCGTAACGATAAACATCACCTTCAAAGTACGGTAGCGATACGGCACTTGTCTTTTCATGTGTTAGCAAAGCGCGATCAAACAGAACACCCCTCTTCATCAAGACGACCGAAGATAGAGGCACCAATCCGAGTCGCTTCTGGGCCAAGGTCAGTATCTTAAGCATACCAAGATCTAGCACAAACTTATGATCATCGGACGACATCCAATCAGCCTGCTGAACAATCGAGTAATGTGAAGCAGACAAATCAATGTTTTGTATCTTCTCCTTTTTGGGATACTCATACACAAATACGCTATGCGTCGGATCAGGTGATTCTGCAGATAGTGCCAGAATAACTGTATCCACGTAAGCGTCACGGAAAACGTCAAATGGAAGTAGAACCAATCTTTCAAGCTTGTGCAGTAAAACAGAATCCCGCATTGCACGGTAGCGGGGGCCTCCAAGCCAAGCACTTGGAATAATAAACGATAATTTACCGCTGGTTTGCAGCAAAGCCGTCGACCGCGTGATGAAAAATGCGTAAGCATCTGTGAAAGTTTGTGTCACTGGGTACGTATTCCGAAGATAAGCTGTTTCATTATCCCCAAGAATAGCGCCATACGGCGGGTTGCCGATGACGCAGTCGAAGCCGCCGCGTTGCATGATGTCGGGGAAGCTCTTTTTCCAGTCGAAGACGTTGATGCGGTACTGGCTTTCGTCGTCCAGCAGGAGCATCTGTTCGTTCTCGTAGAAATCCGGGCCGATGAGGGAGTTGCCGCATTTGATGTTGCCGCCCAGGTCGGGCAGGATGCGCTGGCGTTCGCTGAGGAAGTCGCGCTGGAGCTGTTGCTGGGTTTCGCCCTCAAGGACCTTGAGCAGGAGCGAGAGCTTGGTGACTTCTACCGCCTGGGAGTCGATATCGACGCCGTGGATGCTGTTGAGCAATATGCGCTTGCGTTCGGCGGTGGTGAGTCGCCAGGTGTCACCGGCAGCCTGGTAGATCTTGGGCGACTTCCCGGCGGCGTTGCGCCTGGCCTTTTCGGGATCGAGTTCGCCGGTGGCGGGATCGGCGGTATATTGCCGCAAATGCCAGTCGAGCAGGTATTGGTAGGCGACGATGAGGAACGAGCCGGACCCGCAAGCGGGATCGAGCACCTTTATTTCGGCGGCTTTTGCAATAGAGACGGGCTGCGGTTTACCGGGGTCGTCGCCGTCGAGCAGCCGCCCCAGGGTGTTGCGGACGATGTAGTCGACGATGTAGCCGGGGGTGTAGTAGACGCCGCCCGCCTTGCGGACTTCGGGTTTTTCCTCGATCTTGGCCTGGTGACCGTCGGTCAGCCGGATGGTCTTGCCCAGGAATTGCTCGTAGACCTGCCCCAGAATGTCGGCGGGCAGGACGGAGAACTCGAAGGGGGAGTCGGGATAGTAGAGGTTCTTGAGGATGTCCTTGAGCGTCTTGTCGTCGATCTCAAGATGCGTGGTGAGGGTGTCGGGAGTGCCGGTGCGGCCCCTCTCGCCACTGTCGAAGTGGAAGAGCCCGGAGTTGTAGCGGGCGTCGGCCTGGTGGAAGAGCTGCTGCAGCCGGGTGTAGGTGCGCGCGCCGTTGAGCAGGGTCTGCAGGCGACCGTAGTCCTCGGTGCCGCGGTCCTCGCAGATGCGCAGGAAGATGATGCGGTCGATGGTCTTCTGGACGGCGAAGTTCAGATCGCGGACGGTGAGACCGGGATTGCGCAGGGCGAGGTTGCGGGCGAGCAGGTCGCGCCAGCGCTCGATCTCGGCCAGGAAGGTGTCGTCGACCGCCCCCGTGCCGCGTTTGCCCTTGGCGGTTTCGGCGTATTTGTCGAAGGAGCCGCGCAGGATGGAATCGCGAGCGAAGACCGCCGCGATCTCGTCCCATTTGTCGACATACTGGTCGAACGTGTAGTAGAGGATGCGGGCCTTGGCGGGACGGTCGGTCTTTTCCGGTTTGACGCGGGTGTCGTAGACGGCCAGCTCCTCGAAGTCGGAGAGGATGCAGAGCGGCAGCTTGGCGGACCAGCCGTAGCGGCGGACCTGATAGGCGGGGGCGACATCGCCGTCGATGTTGACGGACGGTTTTTTCGCCTCGACAAAGAACTTGCGGGTGCCGCCGATGCGGAAGCAGTAGTCGGGGGCCTTAGTATAGCCGCCGATGCGGATGGCGTCCTCGTGGATGACATCCTTGTAGGCATCGGCGTAGCCCGCCTTGTTATCGACATCCCAGCCCAGGGCGGTAAAGAAGGGGTCGAGGAACTCGCGGCGCAGCTCGGTCTCGTTATAGCCGCCGGAGGTGTAGTGGGCGCGGTGGAGGGCGAAGGTCTCGCACAGGGCGCGGATGCTGTCGGGTGCCGACATGGGTGGTTTTCCTTTTTTACAGCTTCAATGAATTTACACCCTTGCACCCTATCACTGTAGCGCGGGTGGCGTCTATTCGAAACTGCCTACTGCAGGAGTGTGTGCCCGTTCCAGTGCAGGGGGGGGGCTGGCGGCGCGGCGGCTGCGTCTTCGATCCGCAGCAGGCGGTAATGCCCGAAGTCGCTCGCGATCAGGCCAGTCCCTGCCGGCAGCGACTGCCGCAACCGCTGTTCAGCCTCATCGGCCATTTCCGCAGCCACCACGACGGCCTGCCCGCGACGGGCGAAAACCACTCGCGGGCGCATCGTGGCCGGGTAGCGGAGATTCATCGGCGGGCATGTTCGCGGACCCTTGCCGGTTGCCAGCCGCCGCTGCTCCAACCGGCTGCTTAGCCACCGGTCGGCAAAAACGAACGCGATATCCGCCGCCTCCAGCGCCACCGCGATTTCGGCGACTTCACGTTCCGGCACCCGCTCGCCATCACCCAGATGCTCGAACACCCTGATTTCGGCTACCTGCCATGACGTGTGTTCAGCCGCATCGATCGTCAGTCTTAGATACGCGGTCTCGGCCGGTGGCCAGCGGTGATCCTGGGCAGGGTCGAAATCCTTAAAATAGACGCGGTTGCCGCTGATGTAGGATTCACCGGAGCGTGTGAGGTTCGTCACGACCGGTATATAGTTGACGCCGTCGAGCGAATGCTCGATCGTGTACAAACCGCGCGGCAGATCATGCGCGACGGGGAATAGCCGCATGCCGCCAATGCGTTGCGCACCCTCCAGGGCGATCACCAGCCGATGGACTTCCGCACCGCCCGCCGGACCAACACCGGTCGACCGGATTCCGTCGGTCAGCCAGCCTGCCTCGCCAGCCAGTCCCTCGACGGCAATATGCCGAATCGAGGTCTGCCGCAGCCGGACCGCAGGCGGAACCATGTTCCAGAGGAACCGGAAATCCGGCGCTTCCGACAGGGTGAATTCCTCAACGCCCATCGCCTCCAGCGCACCCGAGAAAAACGGCAGCAGTCTCGGCGAAAACGCATACGCCCCCGCGTTGTCGCGTTCCCAGCCTTGCTGGTGTTCCAGGATCCGCTCATTCTGGAGCGCCAGGAACCGTACGTCGCGCTCCCGTGTCATCGACAGCGTCGCCCCCCGCAGCTGGTCCGCCAGGCCCCCGATGATTTTCACATGCCGCAAGCCGGCATCCCGCGCCGCTGCCACGATCTGCATCTGGGTCCTGAGCGTCTGCGACTTGATCGGCGCGGAGATGACACACTTATGGATCGTGCCGACCGTGTTGTAACCGCACCAGATCGCCAGCAGCGACCAGCCCAGCCAACGCCCCCGGCGAGACGGCAGACAGACCAGCGTGGCGAACCCTGCCCCGATCATGAACGTGAATGCGGCGATCAGGTAGCGCGGCGCATGCGAAGCCGCCAGCGGATGCGGCAGGTAAAGCACAAGAAAGACAACCGTGACTGCCGCTGGCACCCACCATGCAGTGCGGCGTCCCGGATCCGGGGATGCGGCACGCCAGCGGCGCGCAAGCGGCAGGATCACGTATGCCGCCACCGGCAGGGCGATACTTGCCAGCAGTATCGCCCGCAGCCATAGCGGCGTGTCCGCCGTACGCCACACCATTGGCGGCAGCGTCAGCAGCAACGTCACTTTGGCGTGCAGGGCGACAAGCCGCAGCGATTCCCCGCCCATGTGCGTTTCTCCAGCGCTATCCCCCATCCCTGCAATCAGCATCGGCAGGAAGCCGAGCAGACCCAGTGCGCCTGCGGTCCCCATCGCGACCAGCCGCCGCCATGCCAGGCTGCGCCGCCACCAGTCCGCCAGCAGCCATCCCCCGGCAACGAGGAAATAAGACAGCGTCTGCATGTTGGTCCACACGCCCAACGCGACGATCCCACCCAGCGCCCCCCACCGCCACCAATCGGACCGGCAGTCCCCGTCAGTCCCCGTAAGGTCATAGACCAGGACCAGAGAGAGCGTGCCAAGGAGCAGCATTTCAGGATAACCACCGTATGCTCCCATCGTATACCAGAGCACGTGCGCACCGCCAAAAGCCGCGCATGCCGCCGCGGCCAGTCCGCCTGCCTCACAGCCGCTCAATCGCCGGAACAGGGCATACACGGACCAGCACCAGAGAACACCGAAGACGGTCGGAACCACCGCCAGCGCGAACGGCGAGATACCGAACACATGGAAGACCACCGCCACAGCGTAGGCCTCCAACGCGCCCATGTAGTTCTGTCCGGCATAGAACAGCGGACGAGCGCCCTCCAGGATCTGCAGCGCCATGACGCCGACAACCGACGTATCGCCCGTGGAGGAGAAAACGAAAGCCGCCAGCGCAGCGCGCAGCAGCAAGGCACTGGCCAGCATCAACCAAAACATCCAGACCGTTCGGGATCGAGCACTCATCAGTACCACCTTCCGTAACGGATCCGCACCCGTTCGGCACCGTTCGGGTACACGCGGATCAACCTCACACTCGTGCCTGTCTCATAGGCTTCGATCACCGTGCGGCCGGGTTCGCAGGAAAGACCATCAACCCAGTTGTAGCGGATCACCAGCGGCGCGGACGGATCGGCGGGATAGACATCGAGGCGGTTGATCCCGGCCTCCACCCGACCCTCCCCCTCCTGCACGATGGCAGACTCGCGCCTCAGCCGGAAAATGGCCTTGTCGCTGACACCCGACGTCCACACCTCCTCATACAAATCGGTGTATTTGCGCAGATAGTCCTTCCAATAGCCGTGGTACGTGATCACGTGGGTGACGTTGTACCATTCCATGAACTGCCGCATCTTTTCCCGACCGTGCTTGCGGAATTCCGCTGGCGGGTAGTTGTATTCGACCAGTTTCGGGGAGAAGCCGTAATAATCGCAGGCCATCATCTCATGCCCAGTATAGACCGGCAGCGAGGCCACCTTGCCGCCGCCATAGCCGTGCACCGCCGCCCCGGCGAAGAGCACGCGCCCGCCAGGCGGCACCTGCGCCCGCATCCAGGCCGTGATCTCGCGCATCTCATCGGTCATCGTGTTGTAGGTCGCCCGGCCTTCGTTGCCCATGTACTTGACGGCGGTATAGCCGCCGGTCACCAGCAGCCCGCACAACAGTGCGGCCAGCGGCCGGGCCGCGCGAAATGCCGTGCGCCGCCACAGGCTGGCGATGACCAGCGAGGCGGGCAGGATCGCGACATAAAGCGCATTGATCCAAATGCGATCAAGCTGCAGCGCCGGCTTCCAGGCCTTGCCGAAGGCCGCCGCCAGCAAGCTCACGGCCAGCACCGGCAGGAAAAACGCGCGGGTGCGGCGCAGGGGTAGCGCAAGCAAGCCCAGTACCCCCGCGAACAGCAGCGCGGGCTGCGTCCGACGCAGCAATTCCGCCAACTGCACGCGCCCCGCCGCGACGAGATCGGCAATCCGCAAGCCGGATGCACTGCGGGAGAAACCATCAAGATTCGAATGCGCCAGGATGCTGAGCGCGGGCAACGCGAAAAGCAGCGTCATGACACCTACCAGCAGCAGGCCACCCGCCACCAGCCGGGGCGTCAACCGTTTCCGGTTAACCAGCAGCATCACGCCGAACGGCAACGCCATCAGCGCGCAGGGCGGCCAGCAAAGGACCCCCGTCAGCGAGACCGACAGGCCGGCCCAGGTCCGGGCATCGCGGCGCTGCTGAACAAGCAGCCGGTAGAGGCAGGCGGAGAACGGCAGCAGGAACGCGGCGGAGAGCAGCGAGCCGAAGGTACCGTAATGGACCATGTGGATGAAGGTGAACTGCGAGGTTCCAAGGCTGAGCAGCGCGGCGGCCACCCAGGCCAGGCGGGCGCGCGTGACCGCACGGGCCGACAACGCGGCCAGTGCCGGAACGAGGAACAGGAACAGGAATCCCAAAGCCGGGGTGTAGGTGCGGGTCACATCCAGGAACCGCCAGACCGGCCAGAGCAGGATTCCGGGCGCAAGCACGCCCGAGGCCACCAGATAGGGCATGACCGTGCCACCGTTCCAATTCGGATCGTAATAGATAAAACGCGGGGCCGTCTGCCCCCATGACCAGAGCCGGTAGAGGAACGACGGGTGATCGACGCGATAGAGGGGTTCCCCGCCCGAGGCCTGCATCAAGGCGGCAAAGGCGGCGATCTGCAGGGAGACCAGTGCCGCCAGTAGCAAGGGCGTGACCAGCCGCGGCTTCCATTGTCCCAGCAACAGGAAAATCCAGCCCCAGAGCAGTGTGCGTTCCAGACCGCTGCGGGCCAGCACGCCCCCCGGCTCCGGCAGCCACTTCAGGAAATAGAAATCGCCCGCCCCGGCCGTGGCCGACACCAGATACAGGACCAGCAAGGCCAGCAGGGCCATGACCGGAACCCCGGTCTGGGCACCAGCCCCGCCTGCACCGCTGGCGGGGCGACGATAAACCAGGTAACCGCCAGCCGCCCACAACGGCAGAATCCACAGGGAGCGCAGGACCGCTCCCGCGAACAGCCGCGTCCCGCCAGACTCCAAGGCGAATGCAAGCAGGAGGCCCGCCGTCACGATCAGGACGACTGCCATGGAGCGGGGAATCCTCCCGTGACGCCATAGAGATGCTCGTTCAGGCATTACCACTCACATTCCGTCAAGAACGCCAGCGACCGCCGACTCGCCGTCGGGCCGCCGTAAATCAAACCGGTCGATTTCAATCCGGGTGCCGTGCGCACGATCCACCCGGAGTTCCAGGATCACGCCCGGCTCCGGCACGCGGAACGGCAGACTTGCCGTTTTCCATTCGCGCACGCGCGGGTCCAGCTCCCCGGCACCCCGCACGGACAGCTCCGCCAGCACGATCTCGTGCCGGCTGTCGGGCGTCAGGTGCCCGGACACCTGCAGACGAGCCAGCGGACCGATCGCGCCATCCCCCGTGACCCCGCGATAGCGCAGTTCCCCAGAATAGTCCCCCGGCGGCAAAAAGCGGTAAGGTCCGCGCACAACACCCTGTTCGGGATCCTGCGGGCCGAGCTGCACAGCCTCGCCGCCCGAGGCCGCATCCGCCACCACCACGCCACCGTAATGAAACAGCGCCTCTGCCTCCCACCCCGCCACCCCGGCGGCCGCCGCGAAACTGATCTTGCAGAGATCCAGCCTGAATTCGCATGGGGCAGTCGCGTCAATCCGGAAACCGATCCGCCCGGCGCGGTCAACCGTCACCGGCAAGCGGTGCCAGCCGAACCCAGCTCCCGCGAGCGTCTCGAAGACTTTGGATGCAACCGCCTCGCCATCCCCCTCCCCCTCCATCCGCATGGCCTTCATCGTCCACGCCACCGGCGCACCCGCCGCGACCGCCTCCTGGGGTGCCACGGCCAGACGCACGGCCATCATGTAGTCACCCGGCGGGATCACGCGCCCCTTCCAGGCAAATACCGCGTTGGTCGTGCCGCCCAGCCCCGTCTGATACACGCCTGCCAGGGCGTTCGTCGACGTCTCCGAGCGACCGGGATGCACGCCGGCATGCACGCCCGGTACGCTGTAGCCAACGGGCGAAACCACCTGGCGCGACTTATCCTTCGACCAGTCCGGCGGCAGCGTGACCAGCCGGAAGCCGTCTACCGGCTCGTGATGCGACAACCACGCCAGTGCCACCGACTGCCTCAGGCGCTCAAGCGTGAACCGGAAGGGGAAGATACTGACATAGCGCGGGGACGCGAAGCTTTCCGGATGAAACGTGACATGCGTCACCCCCAGCGAGCGCGCCAGCTCCCATTCGTCACGACCGAACTGCCCGGCATTCACCAGGCTCAGCGGCTCGAAGACGGTATCGCGGTAATGTCCCGAGGCGACCGGACTGTAACCGTTGATCAGGTGCGCACGGCTGCGGATGATATGATGGAACAGGCTCGAGCTCATCGCGCTGTCGCCCGGCCAGATCGGCACCGCCAGCACACGAGCCTCCGGGGTCGCGTCGACAATCTGCTCGTACACCGGCGACGGCGACGCGATCATGTTGATCCCGCGCGGTCCGTGCAGCCAGTAGTCGTGCATGACCAGCCCCATGCACAGCAAGGCGGCCAGCAGCGCCAGCACGTTGCCGCGGCGGTAGCGCCGCAGCCGCTCGCGCACAAGCGTCAGTCCCTGTGCCGAAAGCATCGCCAGGGCAACGAACGTGATCACCACCGCCCTAGCCGGCGTGCGCGAGAGCCGCGCGATCGGGATCCGGTCCACCAGCGTGTTGAATGGCGGATTCAGCGAAAGGCTCAGAACCAGCCCGCCTGCGACCATCGCCAGCCAGAAAAACGTATCAGCCTGGAAGCGCCGCGCCGTGTGCATCCGCCGCCACACGAACGGCAGGACCAGGCCGAGCAGCGCAAAGGCCGCCACATAGGGGCCGATGTAGATCCGCCGCTCGCCGAAGATCGTGACATCCCAGAGGTCCTTCAGCACCGGTCCCAGGCGCGTCCCCTGGATACCCTCGGCATGCAATGCCGATTCCCGCAGGGTGACCAGCTTGACGTAGAACAGGTAGACGACCCCCGGCAACGCGCCGGCGGCCATCAACCCCAGCCGCGGGGCAAGCGTCCGCACCACCCCGGCCACCTTGAGCGCCGGCCAATGGTCGATCATATACCAGGTTGTTCGCCACATGCCGAATGCGGCAAGCAGCATGGCGCTGAAATAGGCAAGCTGCATATCGGTCAGCGCGATCGAGGCGAACGCGGCACCGGCACCGAGCGCGGCCGCGATCGATCCGTGCAGGCCGCGGTCGGCCAGGTACAGCGTCAACGGCAGGAACAGCAGCGAGACCCCGTTCGGGTGCCCCGCCATCAGTTGCGGCAGTCGGAACGGCATGATGCAGAGAATCAGCCCCGCCAGGGCCGCCGCCCAGCGGTCTTGCACGAACCGCCGCGCCAGCAGCGCCATGAAGATCCCGCAGCCGGTAAAGGAAAGCAGGACAATGATATTGTAGGCGAAAACCGGACTGATCGGCCGCAACGCCGCGAACACGAGACTCACAGGCACCTGCTGGCTCGTGAAGCCGCGCACGCCCGGGGTCGCGAACTCGTAGGGGTTGCCGAAGAACGGGATTTTTCCCAGGGTGAATTCCGAGAACAGCCAGTACTTGTAATAGAGCTGCAGACAGTCCTGCGGCGAGACATGCACCACCTCGATGCCCGGCAGCGGCTCCACCTCGTACGGGATACCCTCGAACAAATGCCGGTGCAGCGGGCGGCACCAGATGATTCCGACAAGGGTGAAAAAGCCCCCGATCAGCAGGTAATACAGCCACCGCGAACGAGCCGCGGCGGCAATACCGTTCACCTCGGCTCCCGCTCCAAGACCATCCTGACGCATTGTATTCCCCGCTGAAAAGCCACCGGAACCATCCGTATGGTGATGACCGGCTTCCAGGGCGTCCCGCCGAAACTCACGGGCTCAATAGACCGGGGCCGCGTTTTACTTGAAAGTGGAGGATCCCACAGGCTTGGCCCCCTTGTACCCGAACCCGACCGTCCTGCCACCAGCCCGGCTCATGCCGATTGTCCAGACGCCGGTCTCGCCGTTGTAGACAGCGATATCACCCTTGCCGTCACCATCGAAATCGCATCCGCCCACTGGGATATCGGAGCCCGTGCCGATATCCAGTTTGATCGGCTTGCCATCCGCGCCACCGGTCTTCGAGATATAAAAGGCACCCTTCCTGGTGACGGGATCCACATGATAGACCGCCGGATTCATCTTCGTGGGTACAGCCGCGGGATTCTCCGTATTATGATGGTAGCCAGGAACGGGGATCGCACCCGCACCGCCAAAGGTGAATCTGCGGATTTCGGTGGGCGAGAAGTAAACCGCCCAGCGCATTAACCTCGTCGCTGGATCAACCCAGACGATCACCGGATCATCCTTGCCATCCCCGTTGAAATCACCCACCAGCGGATGCCCGCCATCGAAGCCGAAGTTGATCTGCCGGTAACGGCCGGAGGACTGTATGATGTACCAGGCACCCTTGCTGTAGACCGCCAGATCCGTGACCCCATCGCCGTCATAGTCGCCCGGGACCGGTACTGCGCCTGCGAACCCGAAGCTCGCCTGCACCTTCCAGAACGTCTCGTCCATATCCTGCATGTGCCAGGTTCCCGCATTGTAGACGGCCGCATGCTGGGGGAATCCGCCAACCGCAGCGGCTTCCATACGCACCCGGCTCCCGGCATAGAAGCCAGGGACGGGCGACGAAGCCATCTTGCCGAGACGCTTTTCCCGCCAATAGGGATTTTTGCTGTCAAGCGACATGACCGCCCAGAAACCGTTATCATAGACCGCTAGGTCAGACCTGCCGTCCCCGTTGAAGTCCAGCTTCGCCGAACGAACCGGACTCGCATCCACACCCACCTCCGCCAGGACCATCAACGCTGCTACCAACATGAACACGGATTTCTTTGAAGCCATTTTTGATCCTCCTGCTTTACGCTACTACAATTTACACGGTCCCGCAGCCATGCCGTCCGATACGCGGTCGATACACAGCATTCAACGGGGTAATTCTATACGAGCCAAGTCCCTGATGCAATCTTAAATTCCAGGGCCAGGCCTGTCCCCTCGCGAGCTCAGCGGACGCCAGCCTCAGAACCCCTGCTCGATCATGCGCCCGATGACAGGGCCGAGGAGCACGAGGAAGACCGACGGGAAGATGAAGAACATCAGCGGGAAGAGCATCTTGACCGGGGCCTCGTTGGCCAGCCGCTCGGCACGCTCGAAGCGGCGCTGGCGCATCTGGTCGGCCTGGATATGCAGGATCGAGCCGATACTGACGCCCAGCTCGTCGGCCTGCACGAGGGCGCTGACGACGGAACGCAGATCCGGCAGGTTGACGCGGTCGGACATGTCGCGCAGCGCCACCCGCCGGGTTTTCCCGACCTGGATCTCGCGCACCACGCGGATCAGTTCCTCGCCCAGCGCATCGATCGTGCGGCGTTCGACGTTCCGCTGCAGCGACGACATGAAGTCCATGCCGGCCTCGACCGAGAGCGTCAGCAGATCCAGCACGAAGGGCAAGGCACGCTGGATCTCGCGGTGCCGGGCCTGCACGGCGTGGGTCAGCCAGAGCCCGGGATAGAGCGCCAGCCACAGCACGCCGATAGCGAAAAGCCCGGGCTGGAGCTGGAGCAGCAGCCCGGAACGGCCCGCGACGGCCGCCAGCCGTACCATCAGGATCCAGAACGGCCCGAGCAGCAGCGGCATCAGCACCCGCAGCCCGAGGAACTCCTCGGCGGAAACCAGTTCCTCGTAGCCGGCGCAGACAACCCGCTTGGTAATGGCCTTGCGTCTGGCTGCAAAGAACGATCGCCGGAACAGCGGGGCGACATTCGGTGTCAGCGGGATGAGCAACCGGAAAAGGAACGGCAGGCGACGCTCACGCTTGCGTCCATCGGCCAGCGTGACATAGGTGATGCTGCGGGCCACGCTGGCGCCATACGCGCCGATACCGGCCGCCGTGACCACCCAGAGCAGCACGATCAGCCACGGCATCCAGCCATCGAGTCTTATCGGTGTCATACGTCAATCCTCACGATCTTGCGGATCAGCAGCCCGCCACAGGTCAGCAGCACACCCACGATCAGGATGATCGCCAAGCCCATCAGCGAGCGCAGGAAGGGGATCATCATCTCGGGATCGACGATCAGCAGCGCGACCCCGATGATCAGGGGCATGGCACCGACGACAATGCCCTGCAGCTTGCCCTGGGCGGTCAGCGTCTGGATGCGGTTCTCGATCCGGAACCGTTCACGGATCGTGGCGGCGATCTGCTCGAAGATCCCGGTCAGGTTGCCGCCGGTCTGGCGGGCGGTTTCCACCGCCAGGCAGACGAGCGTCAGGTCGTCGCTGCCGACGCGGTCCTGCAGGTTGACCAGCGCATCGGAGAAACTGACGCCGACGCGGGTCTGCTGCAATAGCGCACCGAACTCCTGGGCAATCGGATTCTCGCCATCGCGGGCGATCGTCTCGAAACTCTGCGTGATACTGAAGCCGGCCTTGAGCGAATTACTCATGCCGCCCAGTGCCTCGACAAGCTGGGTGTTGAACTTCTTGAGCCGGCGCGCCTTGAGGAAATGCAGCAGCAGGCGCGGGCCCCGCAGCACCGGCAGGGCGAACACCGCGCCAGCAACCGCCGCCTGCATCGCCTTATCGAGCGACTGCAACCCGCCCGCGACCAGGAACACCAGCACGAACATCAAGCCGCAAAGTCCCCAGCCCAGCTCGGCCACCCGTCGCGCCGGGATAAAGAGGAACAGGTCCTCGAAGGCACTGGCGGTCTCCTGCGCATAGACGCCGGAGTAGTTGCGGGCACCGGACTGCAACGCGCGGATGGCGACATACGCCAGCCCGGAAGCGCTCAGGAACATCAGCAGCAGTGCGGTCACGAGCATCATCCGCGAGAATCCTCCTTTACCGGGGTGAAGATCGAATGGTCGATCGAAAGGCCGCGCGCCGCCAGGTTCTCGAGGAACGTCGGCACGGCACCGGTGGCGGTGAAGACGCCCTGGATGCGCCCCTGGGGATCCAGGCCGGTCTGCTTGTATTCGAAGATGTCCTGCATAACGATCTGGTTGCCCTCGAGTCCGAGAACCTCGGTGATCTTGGTGATGCGCCGCGACCCGTCGCTCAGGCGGGCCTCGTGGGCGATCAGGTCCACGGCAGCGGCGATCTGCTCGCGGATCGCGCGGGCGGGCAGGTCCATGCCGCTCATCAGCACCATCGTCTCGAGGCGCGAGATCACGTCGCGCGGCGTGTTGGCATGCACCGTGGTCAGCGAGCCGTCATGGCCGGTATTCATCGCCTGGAGCATGTCGAGGGATTCACCGCCGCGGCATTCGCCGACGACGATGCGGTCGGGCCGCATACGCAAGGCATTACGCACGAGATCGCGGATGGTGATCGCCCCCCTGCCCTCGATGTTCGGCGGGCGGGACTCCAGCCGGATGACGTGATCCTGCGTCAGCCGCAGTTCGGCGGCATCCTCGATGGTGACGATGCGGTCGGTCTCGGGCAGGTAGCCGCTGAGCATGTTCAGGAACGTCGTCTTGCCGGAGCCGGTACCGCCGGAAACGATGATGTTCTTGCGCAGCGTGATGCACAGCTTCAGGAAGTCCGCCATATCCTGCGTCAGCGTCCCGAACCGGATCAGGTCGCGGTCCGTGAACGGGACTTTGGAGAACTTGCGGATCGTCAGACAGGGCCCGGTCAGCGACAACGGGTGGATGATGGCGTTGACACGCGAGCCGTCGGGCAGGCGCGCATCCACATAGGGCTGGCTTTCATCGATACGCCGGCCGATCGGCGAGACAATGCGCTCGATGATGGCAAGCACCGAACTGTCGTCCATGAACGAAAGCCCGGTGCGCTTGAGTTTCCCGCCGCTTTCGACATAGATCCGATCCGGGCCGTTGACCATGATCTCCGACACGTTCTCATCGGCCAGCAGGTCCTCCAGCGGACCCAGGCCGAGCGCCTCGTCGTAGATTTCCTTCATCAGCTCGTCCGGGGTCACGCCCGGCGGCAGCTTGGTGCGGACGTCCTCGACAATGCTCTTGAGGGTGGTGCGCACCTTGATGCTGAGCTGGTCGTGCTGCATGTGCGAGGCGGTCAGGCGCTTGATATCGAGCCGCTCGACCAGTTCACTGTGGATCTGCTGCTTGATCGAGCGCTTGAGATCGTTCTTCGGCGTGGGGGTGTCCGCTGAGGCCGCACGGGCGGCTTGAGCAGCACGGGCGGCGGGAGAGGCTGGCGCGGGCGGCGGCGGCGGGAGCCCGGCGGATGCCGCCATGACAGGGGGAACCGGAGGACGGGCGGCAGCGGGCGGCGCGCTTGCCACGGGCGCGGCGGCCGCTGCGCCCGGCAGCGTCAGCACCAGGGTGAAATGCGAAAGCCGGATCGGCACCCCGCTGCCGACCGCGGCACGGCCCCTGACCGGCTCGCCAGCCAGCAGCGTGCCGCTGCCGAGGGCCTCGATCCAGGCCCCCTCGTCACGCACGGTGAGGATCGCATGGCGGCCCTCGACATCCGGGCTGTTGAGCTGGATATGGCAATCCGGATCGCTGCCGATGGTGTAGACGGCCGGTTCGATCTCGAACGTGGTCGGGTCATGGTCGGGACGGCGTATCTCCAGTCTGGCAGGTTTGCTCATCGGCGAGGCTCCCTTAAAGGTTGGTCTTGTGGCGGATGTCGCGCTGGCGCCGCAGGTTGATCTCCTGCAGTGAATTCTGGACATGGTCGAAATTGACCGACGGCAGGTCGCGTTTCCAAGTCACGTCCCTCGGATTGCGCAACGTCAGCGTCAGGCTGCCGCGCATCTGCTGGGCGAAGACGAGCAGTTCGGCCTCCTCGGCGGACACCTCGAGCGTGACCGTGCTATAGCCGCTCCCCGCATCGGCGCGCGCACCGCGCGTGCTCTGCAACTGGCGGGCCGTGGTCTGGCCGGTCGCCAGCACGGTCACATCCTGCAGCACGGTCAGCGTCACGTTCTCCATGACCTCCGGCTGCGTCTTCGACGGGAACGAGAAGGTCCCGAGCACGTCGATGCGGTCGCTGGGGCGCACCATACCGCTGACCGCCTGGGCCCCGCCGATCGGCAGCGACACCGCCCGCAGGCCCTGCGTGACCAGCGCCGAGAGACCGGATGCCGCAGGTGCCCCACCCTCGATGAACGACCAGGAAAGCACCTCTCCCCGCTTCAGGGGAAACAAGGTCTTCTTGCCCAGCACGAAATCCGCATCCTCGGGGGTGACGGCATGGCTGCCCGCCGCCGGTTCGAACACCCGGTCCATGGCCACATCCTTGCGGGTAATGACCGTGCCGGCCGGGATAGTATCGGCAGCCACGACCACCGGCACCTTGCGCGCCCCGGCATAGATCCTCTGCAATTCCTGGTTGAGAGCCGCCTCCTTCTGCTTGATATAGCGGGTGGTGATCAGCAGCGCGGCAATTCCCATCAGCAACGAAACCGCCAGTGTGATTTTCTCTTTCATTTTTCTCCCCTCTAGTTCGGTCAACGAGAACTTTTTATACTGTTTGCCCATTCAATATTTGACAGCACGCCTTAAGGTGTAGGGGTTTTCAGGGATTTGTGCAACAACGATATGTGACTGCCAGCGGCGGCCGGGGCCGCCAGCACGAAACAGAGGGCATCACGGCGCAGGTACAGCCGGGCACCGGACGGATCGGCATCCGGGAACATCGGTTCCCAGCCAGCGGCAGCCAGCGCGGCGTGGTAGAAGGCCGTCACCTGCTCCGGTGCCGCCGGAGCGGAGAAGGTGCCGAAGGTCATTCCGGTATCCGCGTTCTCGGCCTGGAGGCCGGGTGTGCTGCCGGGATAAACCGGCAGGGGCAGCGCCTGCGCCGCGATGCCGCCACCGTCTCGACTGCGGCGGAAGGCATCCGCCGTCTGCTCGATCACCAGCGCCAGCGTCTGCCCGATGCCGCCGGGTCGCAACAGCATCAGGCGGGTCACCCGGTCCGCCCCGGCGATGGTGTAGAGGGCGTCGGTACCGCCCGTCGACGGGGCCAGTTTCAGTGCGGCGCGGATCTCCGCCGCACGTGCGTCGTTCGGATCGTCGAAGCCGATCACCAGCAACCGGGCGTCCTCGCCGTTGATCCGCACCGGTGCCCGGTAGGCGGTCCGCCCGCCGAGCTGTTCGAGGAACCCGGGAACATCGTCACTGGCCACGCGCTGGGTGAAGACCCTCGCCTCGGCAAGCGTTGCACCGGCAACCAGCAGCAACAGCATAGCAAGGGCGGCTTTCAATAGACCCCCTTTGTCCATGGCATCCAGACAGTCTCCTCAATGCGGATGCTTTCCGTGCGGTAAAGCAGGTGCTGGACGGCGGGCAGGAGATCGACATCTTCGCTGTCTTCCCCGCGCAGCAGGCCGAAGACCGAGATCGGGCTTGAACTGGAGCGCAGCTCGGAGAATGCGTTGCCGGGAACGGCATCCAGCGTGTTCCAGTCCGCCGGATCACCGGCGAGGGGCTCAAGGATGCCGCCATTGTAGAGACCGGGGTCCGCCGCCTGGAAGGCATCATCACGTGTATAGGGCTTGCCGTCCGGCCCCGTCTCGATGCTGGAGACATAGGCGGCGGTGACCGAATACGGTTCTTCCGCCAACGCGCTCTCACCGGCCAGCGCGCGCGCATTCACCGCCGTCTCGTGACCCACCCGGACGAACCTCGTCAACTGGAAAAGGATGGCCGTCAGCACGATCAGCACCAGCATGCCGGTGGTCAGTTCGATCATCGCCTGCCCGCATTGGCGGCTCCGTTGAAGGTCAATGTCCACGACGCGACCCTCCTGATCCACCACCGCCACCGCCACCGCCGGTCGGGCGGCACTGGTCGGAATTCACCGATAGCCAATCCACGCCCGCTTGCCGCAAGCCCACGTTCTCCCAGGAGCGAAGCTGGCGGCAATACCAGCAGGAGGACGGCGTGGAGAAGGGACCGTCCTCCATGTAGCCGGGCAGGTGCTGCTCGATATGCTCACGCCAAGCCAGATTGAAACCGCCCGCTGCCGGCGCGGACGAGGTATCCACGGGGATCAGGCGCACATCCGTGAAGGCTGGCAACACCAGCCGGTAAGCGGTCGGCAACTGTTCCCCCTCCAGTGCGCCGAAGGGTTTGGCAGCGGCGGTCCAGGTCAGCGTGTTGGAGATCGACGCCCCTCCGCCGCCAGGGGTCAGCCGCCCGGCGGTGGCCTCCACGCGTACGGCGGCATCAGCACCGGCATAGTTGTAGACACCGCGCACCGGACCGGCGAACGGGAACGGGTACTCGCCATCAGTCGAGGCAGCATCCCAGGTGCCCCAGCTTCCGTCGTACACCACCCAGGCCACATCGGTGGTCATGCCCGTGCCGGTGATCACGCCGCTGAGCCCGCGTTCAGTGCCTCGTTCGGCCACCTCCGCACCCGTCAACCCGAACCGCTCCAGCGTACGCACGGTCGTATCCAGGCGCAAGCCGTATATCTCGCTGTTGTCGACATCGCTGCGCGGCGGCTCCGGCAGCGGCGGCCACCAGGCGGGGAAGAAGTTGACGTAATCCCCCAGCAACGTCGGGGCGTTGAAGTGGAACCAGCACCAATTGCGGCCGGCGATCGCCTCGTAGAAGGCAATCTCATAGAGCATGTGCCCGCCGGTGTCGTGGTCGCTGTAGAGCCGCATGTTGTCCGGCGCGGCGGCAACCCCGTCATCGGCGACGGTCTCGATCATGCGGCTGTAGACCAGCCAGGCGCCGGGCCAGGGCTCGGGGAAGAGCATCTCGCCGTCGGCCCCCACGGCGGTCGTGTACTCCTCGCGCACGCGCACGGCGTGCTCCTGCAGGAAGGCGGTGTAGGCCGGGTTCACGTGCAGGCCGTTGTTCTTGGCGGCCTGCTGGGAGGCGAGCATGGCCGTCATCGGGCCGGTAAAGCGCAGGCGCGCCTGCAGGTTGCTGATGGCCCCCAGCGCGGCGGTGTCGCCCTCGCTCAGGGCGATGGCCTGCAGCAGGTTGAGGTCGCCGGCGAGGTTCAGCGAGATCGCCTGCCAGCGGGCGGCCATCAGCGCGGCGGCATCGCCGCTGTTCTGTGTCACGGACTTGACGCGGAAGAGTTTTTGCAGGTCGAAATTCCAGAGCGCGGTGAAGGTGAGCAGCACAACGATCATGATGAAGAAGACCATCACCTGCCCCGAGCGCCGCGGCACCCGGCGGGACGTAACGTGCCTGCAACGGCCGTGCAGGCGGGCGGCAGCGGCCTTGAATCGTGCTGAAAGGCTCGTCATCACCAGTTGTTGTCCTCGATATAGAGCGGGTAATGCGCTTCCAGGCGCGACTCCCCCTCGAGTTCAAGAATATCCTCGGCATAGAACGTGCGATAGACCCCAACGCCGAACAAGCGGCGCAGGTCGATCTGCTGGCGGACGCTCACGACCAGCGGTGCCCCGTCGCTCATCATGCCGGGCACGCTCGCCTGCACGGTGTCCCAGTGCTCGTAATCGAGCACGGCGCGCGCCCAGGGCCAATACTCGGCCCCCATGAATTCCGGGATGCGGGCGCGCTCGACCTCGTGCACGTCCGCCATGCCGGGATCCGCCTCCATCACGCGGTCCCAGACCACGCCGGCGCGCTCTGTCGCCAGCCACTCGCGCAGGGCCGCGTCCTCGTTGGCGATATCCGGCTGGATCATGCGTCCGGCATTCGGGATCGCCGCCACCAGGATCGCCTTGTCCACCATGAAGCGGTTGAACCCGACCATCTTCGCCCGAGCCCCGCGCGCCGCCGCGTGATACAGCACCTGGCGGGCACCGATCAGTTGCGAGACCTGGAAGAACCCCATGAACACCAGACAGAGGATCAGCAGCGCCAGGCAGGCCTCGATCAAGGACTGCCCGGCGCGCCTACGCTCCCCGGCCCGTTGCGCGTCGGGGCCTCTCCATCCGCGTATGCGTGACATGGCAACCGCCGTTTCAGTTGCCGTTGCCCGAGCCAGCTCCGTCCGAGCCAAGATCCTTCAGCCACTGCTGCGAGGAACCCGTCTCGCCGACAGCCGTTTCCGCCGCCCCGGTATCCCCGCCCAGCTCGCTGACCGCGCCACCGAGCTTCTGCCGGATGGTATCGCCGAAAATGCCGAAGATGGCAATCGCGGCAATGGCGATGATGACGACGATAATGATGTACTCCACCATGGTCTGTCCGCTCTTCCTGTTCCTGCTCATGTTCCGACTCCTCCTGTTGTATTGTTGCCACATGTCACGGGTATTCCGACGCTGCCAGTTCCAGTGTGCGCGCACTTTGCTGCCGCAGGGCCCGGAGGAAGACCGCCATGACCGGCACCGTGGCAAGCAACATGGCGGCGATGATCAGATACTCGACCATCGTCTGTCCGGCACGACTGCCATATCGCGAGCTGCAGGGCATAACCGTTCTCCAGATACGGACCCGTCTCCTAAAACGAACCCATCCCGGCTTTTATTGTAACGGACATGCAGTCGCCACGCAAGTGCATGTTTTTGCCTGTTTTGCCGGATTGATTCATTGACAAGCCAGCCGCCCACGGTAGTGAGCAAAAACGGGTTGGTAACTTTTTAGGGGTCTTCCGCAGAATCTGTGGGTAAATTGTGGTCTTCTTTCGTACGCAATGCC